>CAZRIP010000107.1:0-12736 GCA_964600165.1 uncultured Elusimicrobia bacterium
GGCCGCCAGGAAATATTTGTTGTCGATGCCGAGCCATTGGAAGCGGTTGTCGCGCGTCTCCCCCGGCTTGAACGCTTCCACCTTGCCGGCGAGCCCGCCGCCTTCGGCCTGCGTCAGGCCGATCGCGCGCTCGTATTTCTTGTTGTCCTTCTGCTCGTTGGCGATCGTGCCGAGCCCGGGCCCGAGCGTCAGCGCCCAAGCCCCGGTGTCTACGGGCTGGGAAGAATCGTTCGTGATCTTGACGATGAGTTCCGGCAGGACGGCGTCGGTGCCGGGCCGGAACTCCTTGACGATCTTGAGGCCGCCCTTGCGCGCCTCGAACGTCGGCCGCTCGGCGCCCGCGACCTCCGAGAACTTCAAGTCTCCGAACGTCGAGAGCAGCCCGCCGCGCGCGTCCTCGACGAGCTCGACGACGCCGAGCGGCTCCTGCTCCTTGAAGCTCACGATCGCCGCGCCCGAGCGGCCGATCAGCGCGTTGGCCGTGCCGAATGCCGCGGGATAAGCCTTAGCGACGACCTCGGCCTGGGCTTGCTGCGTCTGCTCCGGCGAGCTCATCGAGGGCTGCGATGATCTTTCGGGCGCCCCAGCGCCTGACGGCGCAGGGATCGCAGACGTCACGGGGATCGTTGGTTTGACGGCGATGCGCTTTTCGATCAGGCCGAACCAGGCGGCGTAGACGGCGATCGACAGCGTGACGGCGAGAAGGAGGTTTTTATCCATGTCCTTGCGTGGTCAGAGGGTCGAGGCCGCCGGGATTGAAAGGATGGCAGCGCGCGAGCCGCTTGAGCGCGAGCCACGAGCCGCGCAGCGCGCCGCGCGCCGCGACGGCGTCGCGGGCGTAGTCGGAGCAGCTCGGGTAGAAGCGGCAGCGATTCCCGAGGAACGGACGCACGGCGAGCCGATAGAGCTCGAGCAGCGACAACAAGAGACGTCGCATCATTCGTCGATGAGCCCCGCCTTCCTGAACAGCTCGGAGAGGTCGGCCTCGGCGTCCTTGAGGGCCTGCCAGCGGCAGCCCGGTCTCAAGTAGACGACGACGTCGGCGGCCTTGAGCGACGGACGCTGGCGGCGAAACGCCTCGCGCGTCAGTCGCTTGAGCCGGTTGCGCCGCACGGCGCTTCCGACCTTTCCGCTCACCGACAATCCCAGGCGGGCCTTGCCTTCTCCGCGCGCGCCGTACCAAAGGATGGCGTTGCGCGCGGCGATCTTGCGCCCGTCCGAAAAGACCTTGCGATACGCCCTGCCCGACGGAAGCCGCGCCTCCGGGCCGAACCCGAAGGACGGGACCGGCATCACGCGTTGAGCAGCGTGTGTCGCCCCTTGGCGCGCCGGCGCTTGATGACGTTGCGTCCGCCGGTCGTCGACATGCGGGCGCGGAAACCGATCTTCTTCTTGCGTTTTCTTTTGTGAGGCCGATAGGTAGGTAGCATAAGGCGAGCATTATATAAAAAATTATCTATAATGCGGCCATTATGAACGCGAAGGCGCGGTCCGGCGAATCCGGCGCTATCGAGGTCCTATTAAAGGAAAGGGCCGTCCGCAAGCCCTCGCCGGAGTTCCAGAGAGCGGCCCACGTGAAGGGTCTTGCCGCGCTGCAAGCCCTGCGCAAGCAGGCCCTCAAGAGCCCGGAGAAATTTTGGGAGAAGGCCGCCAAGGAGCTGCGCTGGTCCAAGCCCTGGAAAAAGACGCTCGACTGGAAGCACCCGTTCGCCAAATGGTTCGTCGGCGGCCGGCTCAACGTATCCGAGAACTGCCTCGACAGGCACCTCGACGGCCCCCGCCGGCACAAGGCCGCCATCGTCTGGGAAGGCGAACCCGGCGACACGCGGACGCTGACCTACCTGCAGCTGCATCGCGAGGTCTGTAAATTCGCCAACGTCCTCAAGGGCCTCGGCGTGAAGGTGGGCGATCGTGTCGCGCTTTACATGCCGATGACTCCCGAGGCCGCGATCGCCATGCTCGCCTGCGCGCGCGTCGGCGCCACGCACTCCGTCGTCTTCGCCGGCTTCTCCGCCGAGGCGCTGCGCGACCGCTGCAACGACGCGCAGGCCAAGGTCGTCGTCACGGCCGACGGCAGCTGGCGGCGCGGGCAAGTCCTCAAGCTCAAGGACGCCGTCGACGCCGCGGTCAAGGAGTGCCCGTCGGTCGAAAAGGTCGTCGTGTTGAAGCGGACCGGCCAGGACGTCGCGTGGACGGCGGGCCGCGACGAGTGGTGGCACGATCTGATGTCCCAGGCCGCCTCGGATTGCCCCCCCGCCGCGCTCGACAGCGAGCACCCGCTCTTCATCCTTTATACTTCCGGCAGCACGGGCAAGCCCAAGGGCGTCATGCACACGCAGGGCGGCTACCTGACGCAGGCCGCTTTGACGACGCGGCTGGTCTTCGACCTCAAGGAGGACGATCTTTTCTGGTGCACGGCCGACGTCGGCTGGGTCACCGGCCACTCCTACGTCGTCTACGGCCCGCTCGCCAACGGCGCCACCGTGCTCATGTACGAGGGCGCGCCGCTGCACCCCGCGCCGGACCGCTACTGGGACATGATCGCGCGGCACAAGGTCTCGGTCTTTTATACGGCCCCGACGGCGATCCGCACGTTCATGCGCTTGGGCGAGGAGCACGCCAACAAGCACGACCTCTCTTCGTTGCGCCTGCTCGGGTCCGTCGGCGAGCCGATCAACCCCGAGGCCTGGCGCTGGTATGACCGCGTCATCGGCGGCGGGCGCTGCCCGATCGTCGACACTTGGTGGCAGACGGAGACCGGCGGCATCATGATCACGCCGCTGCCGGGCGCCACGCCGACCAAGGCCGGCTCGGCCACGCTGCCGTTCCCGGGCATCGACGCCGACGTCGTCGACCGCGCGGGCAAGCCCGTCCCGCTCGGCGCCGGAGGCTATCTCGTCGTGCGCCGCCCGTGGCCCGGCATGCTGCGCACGATCTGGGGCGATCCCGCGCGCTACGAGCAGCAGTACTTTTCCCAGGTCAAGCCGTTCTACTTCACCGGCGACGGCGCGCGCAAGGACAAGGACGGCTACTTTTGGATCCTCGGCCGCATCGACGACGTGCTCAACGTATCGGGCCATCGCCTCTCGACGATGGAGATCGAGAGCGCGCTGGTGAGCCACCCGGCCGTGGCCGAGGCCGCCGTCGTCGGACGGCCCGATGAGATCCAAGGCCAGGCCGTCGTCTCCTTCGTGACGCTCGGCGCGGGCAAGGCCCCGAGCCCCGAGCTCAAGGAAGAGCTGCGCGCGCACGTCGCCAAGGCCATCGGCTCCATCGCCAAGCCCGCCGAGATCCGATTCACGCAGTCGCTCCCCAAGACGCGCTCGGGCAAGATCATGCGCCGCTTGCTGCGCGAGATCGCCGCGGGCCAGGGCGTCAAGGGCGACGTCACGACGCTCGAAGACTTCAACGCGCTCGCCGCGCTCCAGCGCGAGGAGGAATAGTCACTCTCGGAGCGCCGCCCGTCCTCTTGGGAGCCGCGCTGTCGGCCGCTCTGGCCGCGCTGCAGTTCCGCCTGCTCCCTTCCGGCGACGGCCGGGAGCGGGACTGGATCTCTTTCCTCGCGCTTTTCGCGTCCTTCGCGGCGGCGCTCTCTTGGCTGTGGCTTGCGGGGCCGATGCCGCGCGGGGCCTTTCCTTCCGTCGTGGAGGCCCGCGCGATCATCGAGCGCGCGGGCCTGTGCGTGGCGCTCGCCGCCGCGGCCTCGATCTTCGCGTCGCGCCGCCCGTCGTGGCTCTTGGCCGGAGCTTCGCTCGGCGGGTTGGCCTCGTGGTCGGGCTTCTTCGCGACGCGGTGGATCGTGATCGCGCACGCCTGGTCGATGATGGGCTGGTTCGCGGGCGACCTCGCGCGCGCCGCGCTGCCCGTCGCGCTCGCGGCGACCCTCGCTCTCGGCTGCGCGGCCCTGTTCGACGAGGATTTCCGCGCGATCCGCGTCCCGCTTTTGGCCGCGCTTCTAGCGCTCTGGGCCGGCTCGACGCAACTCGCTCTCTGGCGGCTGCGGGCGTCGTACGGCTTCGGCCCGCAGGACCTCCCTCGGGCCGCCGGCGTGCCCGGCCCGTCGGGGGCTCCGCTCGTCGGGGTCGTCTGGCTCTATCCTTCCTCGACGACGGCGGCCGGCTACTCGGTGGAGGTCCGGCGCGCGGCGCTCGACGGCGTCGACGCGCAGGGCGAGAGCCTCATCCGCCTCTACGAGTATCTCAAGCTGCGGGACTATCAAGGCGTCTTCGCGCGCGAGGCCCTCACCGTCGTGCGCCGGGGGTGGCTGCTCTGGTGGGACGCGGACCGCGCGCTCGAGGCGGCGACCATCAGCCGGCCCGGGCGCGTTCACCCGGACTATCTCGGCGCCTTGGCGCTCTTGCGCGCCGGGCCCCTGACCCTCGAGCGCTTCCAGAAGCTGCGGGCCTTGAGCGAGATGGGCCGGGATCGCCGCGAGGGCTTCGAGGACGTCAACCGCTCGCAGCTGATCTTCGAGGCCTTCTCGGCCGCCTTCGCGCGCTTCGGCGACGAGCAGGGAGCGCGCGACTGGCTGTTCAAGGTGGACAACCTGTGGCCGATCTACGAGAAGAAAGTGGAAGCGTCGCCGGTGGAGAGCTTCCACGAGGGAGAGATCTCGGGCTCGCTCCAGCTCGACGGCGACAAAAAGGCCTCGTCGATCCTCGTCGGCCTCTTCCTCGTCTCGACGAGCACGGACGCCATCGTCGCGCGCTCGACGCCGACGCTCTCGCAGAGCGACTTTCCCGATGAAAACGGGAAGTTCGCTTTCCGCGATCTGGGCGCGGGCACGTACTTCCTCGGCGTCGAGGGCGCGCCCGACGCGTTTAGCGGCGCGATCTCCGGCGTCCCCGGCCTGATCGCGGTCCGGCCCGAGGCGCCGAGCGTCCATCTCGACCCCATCCGCATCCTTCCCGTCACAAACCCCTGACTTCCGCGCGATAGGCTCCCCGCGAGCGCCGCTCTATAATTGAGAGCGAACCGGGAGGTGACATGAAGATCCGACAATTGTGGTTTGTCCTATGCTCGTTCGCCGTTCTTTTCTCGGCCGTGCCGGCTTTCGCCGATCAGGCGGCAAGCGACGACTGGGCGCTGCATCCGGGACTTTCGATCGGCGGCCGCGCGACGTATTTCCACTCGCAGGACTCGTCGGCCGCGCGGCGGGACTGGTACGGAGGCGCGCAGGTCCGGCTGCATTTCACGCATTATCTCGCGGCTGAAGGCTCGGCGGACTTCCGCCAGGAGCACTTCAACAACCCGAGCGTGACGGCCGACGTCTACCCCGTGCAGGCCTCGCTGCTGATGTATCTGACGCCGTGGGCGCGCTTGAGCCCGTTCGCGCTCGCCGGCGTCGGCTGGTATTTCACGCACGTCACCGGCCCCAACGGTTCGACGACGCAGAACCGCTTCGGGCCCCACGCCGGCGCGGGCTTGCAGCTGTTCCTTTCGCGGCACTGGTCGATCGACGGGACGTGGCGCTACACCTGGGTCAACGACCTCAACACCCAGAGCGTCACGAACGTGGCTGACCGACACTACAACGGCAACGGCTGGATGGCGACGGGCGGCGTGAACTTCCACTTCTAGAAAAGGATCTAAACGAGGCCCATGAAACAGGAAAACCCGATCACCAAGAAGCCGTTCCTGACGGACATCAAGACTTTGCGCGAGCGCGCGCGCCGGCACATCGAGGAAGGCGCCGTCACGCCGGCCTACAAGGCCGACCGCGAGACGGTCGTCAAGCTCCTCAACGAGGCGCTGGCCACCGAGCTCGTCTGCGTGCTGCGGTACAAGCGGCACTATTTCATGGCCACCGGCCTAAGCGCTAAAAGCATCGCGGCCGAGTTTCAGGAGCACGCGGCCGAGGAGCAGCAGCACGCCGACATGCTCGCCGCGCGCATCGTCCAGATCGGCGGCGAGCCCAACTTCTCGCCGCAGGGCCTGGCGACGATGAGCCACACCGAGTACAAGGAGGCCGGCAACGACCTCGTCGAGATGATCAAGGAGGACCTCGTCGCCGAGCGCATCGCCATCGACAGCTACGCCGAGATGATCCGCTACCTCAACAGCGACGACTCGACGACGCGGCGCATGATGGAGGAGATCCTCGCCAACGAAGAGGAGCACGCCGAGGACCTACAGTCGCTGCTTCACTCCTTAGGCCGGAAAGTCGCCTAGCCCGAGATCAGGCCGAGACGAGATCGAGGTAGCGGCCCAGGCCGTCGAGCACCTCGGGCGTGATCGCGTGGCCGCCCTCGAAGGTGAGCAGCTTCCCGTCGAGGCCGCCCGCGTTCAAGACCTCGTTGAGCCGGACGGCGCCGCGATGGCCCAGGATCGGGTCGGCGAGCCCGTGGCTCTGGAAGAACCGCAGCCCCTCGCGCCGCGGCGCGAGCTCCTTCCACGCCCGCTCGTTGATCAGGTTGCCCGAGAGGATCACGAGGCCGCGCGGCGCCTCGGGCGCGCGCAGCGCGAGATCGACGGCGAGCATCGCGCCTTGCGAGAAGCCGCCGAGGATCAGGTCCTTCCACGGCACGCCCAGCTCTTTGACGATCTCCTCGCCCGTTTCGCGCGCGTCGGCCAGATTCTCGGGATCGGAGCCGGAGAAATCGACGGGCTTGCCCGTCATCTGCGCGCGATTGATCGCCTCGACGTCGATGTGGAACCACGCGAGCCCGCCGAAGTCGAGCTCGAGCGGCGCGTTCGGAAACGCCCAGGAGAATTTTTTCCCGGTTCGGATCTCGTGCTCGAGCGGCGCGAGATCGGCGCCGTTGGCGCCGTAGCCGTGGAACATTAATACCGTGGGGCTCATCCGGCCGATTGTAGCAAGTCGACCGGCGGTCTTACTTCCCGCCCGACGGCGGCGTGGCCGGCGCGGTCGGCGCCACGGGAGCGGTTCCGGGGTTCCACGCGTTGGTCGTCGGGTTGTAGGTCCAAGTGCCGCTGGCCGGCGTTCCGGGCGGGAGCTTGGGCACGGTCGTTCCGTTGACGGTGCTGCCGGGGATCGGCGAGCCTTGGGCCAACTCGCCGATGCTGCCGTCGCTGTTGGCAAAGAACGTCTGACCGCCGGCGCCTTGAAGAGGACCGTTCGGAGTCATGGCCTGCCCGGTGTCGGGGTTGAAGGTCACGCTTTTCGGGTCGATGTTCTGAGCTTTCAGCGCGGCCTGCGCGTCCTGGTTCTGCGCCAGTCCCTGCGTGGTCTTGGTCACGTCCGGCGCCTTCTCGAGACCCTGCGCGACCTTGTACGCGGAGTACGAGATGATCGCGCCCATCACCGTGTAGATCGCGCCCTGCATCATCTGGCCCTGGTAGACCATCAACGCGCCGACGACGGCGGCGATGGCCCCCGCGATGCACGCGAGCCACGCGCAGACTTGCGCGGCGACCCGCATCGCCGGCCCCATCTTCGAGAATACTTCGGCGAGCAGCAGCAGCAAGCCCGCCGCCATCAAGGCGATCATCGCGATGTCGGCCAAGCCCTGCCAGGGCGTCACGTTCGTCGCGTTCGCGTTCGGCACGCAGCCGCCGCTGTTGTTCGCGGTAAGCGACATCCCGACGTCCTGCGACATCACGTCGCAGTTGCTGGTAGCGTTGTTATTGTTGGCGGCCGAGCCGGGCCCGCCGCCGGTGCCCGGGGAGCTCGACGTGTCGCCGGTCCCGGGCGCGCTCGTCGGGCCGCCGGAGCCGAACTCCGTCCCCCGGCTGGCGCCCGGCTGCGCGCCGGCGCCGCCCGGGCTGGCGCCGGCCCCGGTGATCGCGCCGTCGGTGCCCGGTCCCTGGAAAGCCGACGTCGCGCCCTGCTTGGCGGCCTCCGCGGTCGTGTTGCTCGGATTGGCGGCGGTGCCCGACAAGAGCGCGGCGTTGCGCAATTGGCCGAACGCGTTCTTGCCGGTATTGCGGGACATGTTGGCGCGCGCGTTGGCGCCTTGGACGCCCAGCCGCGAAGGCGACGGAAACCCGGACAGCTTGCCGTGCGACTTGTCGCCGTTCGCGGCCCCCCCCGCGGCCTGCATGCTCGCCGCGGTCGCCGAGCCGCCGAATCCTCCGATCCCGCCGAGCGGGCTCAGCGAGGACCTGTTGCCGAAAGCGCTTCTCCTCGAGGCGTCGTTCGCCGAATTGGCTTGCTTGGCCGCGCCGTTCATGAGCGCCCGGGCGATGGCGTCGGCGTCCTTGCCGTTCTTGTCGCCGGCCTTGGCCTCGCCCGCCGCGCCGGCGTCCTTGGCCGCTCCGGCCGCGCCGGCGCCGTCGGTCGCCGCGGCGCCGCCTTCGCGCTGCCCCTGGCCGTAGATATCCGAGCCGCCCGCGATCAGACCCAGGGAGTCCTTCGGCGCCTTCGGATAAGTCGGCAGGCCCGAGATTTCGCCGTAGCCGCCGCCGTCTTTGGCGGCGCCGACGTGATGGCGCCGCCCCAGCAGGAAATCGGACGGATTGGGGCTCATGGAACGGCCCGCGAGGTAGGCGCCCGAGCCGAGCGCGGCCAAAAACAGCAGCACGGCGGCCTTGCCGCCGGTCGTCGCGAGGATGCGCGCGAGCGAGCCGGCGAACCCGCCGCCGCCGAAGCCCCCGGTGGCGCCGCCCTCGACGCCGAACAAGCGCTCGAGCCACGAGCCGAAGGAGCCGAGACCGCCGCGCGCGCCGCCGAACGTGCTCGAGGAGCCGCGGCTGAAATACCCGGCCATGCCCGCGCGTTTCTTTTCCTTCTCCTCTTCCTCGCGCTTCTTCTGGACGTCGATCTGGGGGAGGTCGGCCATCGATGATCTCCTATATCTTGCTCAGCCCCTTCAAAGGCGCCTGGGCGTTCGTGGACGAGCTAGCCGCCGTCGAGCTCGGCGCGCCGGCTTTGTCCTGCCCCATCGCGCACATGATGCCGGCCGCCGTGATCATCGCGCCCGTCAGCGTGTAGATCATTCCTTGGGATTGCTGCCCCTGGCCCATCAGCGAGACGCCGAGGAAAACCACGAACGCGCCGATCACGGCGGCGATGGACGCCAGCCAGAACGCGAACGGCTTGCCCCAGACCGTCTTCGAGAGCAACTCGGCGATCAGCAGCACGATCCCGGCGATCATCGTCAGCATCATCGCCATGTCGGACTGGCCTTGCCACGGCGTGGCGTTGGTCGCGCTCGCGGGCGGGGCGCAGCCGCCCTCGGGCGTCGCCATATAGCCGCCGTCGGGGAACTGCGCGTCGCAAGTCGCCTGCGGGTCGGTCGTGTTGTTGTTATTGGCGCCGCCGCCGCCGCCGTCGTTGTCGGTGTTCGAGTTGCCGTTTGAATTGGCGTTCGCCCCGGAGGTCGAGCTCCCGGGAGAGCTCCCGGAGCCCACGGGCCCGCCGCTTTGATACTCGTCGCCTTTGGAGCCTTGGCCCGGAGGGATGCCGCTGCCCTGGATCGCCGAGCCGCTGCCGGTGATGGCTTGGTCCGGAAGCGCCGCGTTGTCGAAGACGACGCCGTTGACCGTCGCCGCCGTGCCGAGGTCTCCGGTCGTGCGCGCGACTTTCCCGAAGCCGAAAGCTTGATCGAGCGCGCGCCGCGCCGGCCCGACGGCGTGGCCGCGAGGCGTCGCGCTGCGCGAGGCGGCCGCGCGCCCGGTCTGCGCCTGGCCGGAGAACGGCCGCATGGCCAGTGTCTTGATGCTCGCGAACGCGCGCCCCACGCCGCCGAAGAGCGCCGTCGAGCTGCCGACCGAGCCGCCCGTCGGCTGCCACGGCTTCATCTGGCCGAGAGCCGTCTTGAGATTGTTGCGCGCGTCGCCGTCCTTGGGGCCGCCCGGAAGGCCGACGCCGCCCGGCAGCGTGTCGCCGCCAGCGTCCTTGGCGTCCCCCGTCGCGCCCGGCCCGCCCGCTTCCGCGGCCTTCCTCGCCGCTTCCGCGTCCGCCGCGGCCTTGGCGGCCGCCGCCGCGCGCGCCGCCGCGTCCATGTCCTTGCCGTCGACGAGCGCGACGGAGTTCGGGGTCTTGCTGAGATCGGTGTTCCAGAGATCGGGCTCCTGCCAAGCGGGGCCATGGGCGCGGCCGCCGTTGAAGAGCGCCGGCGCGGCGAGCTTCGGTCCGCCGGCGGCTTGCGCGGCGGCGGCTTCCTTGAAAAGCCAGTGGTTGAGCGCGGCGATCGCGCAGCAGAGCAGCGTCATGATCACGCGGCCCTTGGTCGTGGCGAAGATCGCCCCGCCCTGTCCGAGCCAGCGCAAGGCTTGGCCGAGCCAGGACCGGCCCAGCCAAGAGCGGCTGAACGCCGACGCGCCGCCTTCCGCTTCGCCGGCGGCCAGCCCCTCGGCGCCTTGAGCGCCGGCTTCGGCCAAGCCGTCGGCACCCTCGGCGCCGGCGAAGCCGTCCGCCGCCCCGTCGCCGAAGAGCCAGGCGAAGCCGGAGCGCTTTTTCTCCTTTTCCCTCAGGCGGCGCGGCTCCAAAGGCCGGATCTCGGGCACGTCGCTCATGTCCGCAGTGTAGCCCCCGGATCTCAAAAATTCAATGAGGGAAACGGTAAATCCTGGGTAAGGCTCCCGGCGATTTCCTATAATGAAGCGTGCTTTCGCTCGACGATTACGCCGCGCTCGAAAAGAGCCTCGCCGAGGCGGATTTGGCGGAGCTGGCCGCGTCCTGGAGCGCGCTGGCGCCCATGCGCAAGCTCGTGGCCTTCAAGCTCCTCGACGCGCCGCGCGCGCTCGAGCTCTACGAGAAGCTGCCTTTCGCCGAGCGCTACTTCCTGCTGTGCGGCTTTCCTCTTCAGTCGATCGCGCCGATCCTCGAGAAGCTCTCGCCGCTCGAGCGCCGGCTCTTCGTGCAGCTGCCGCGCGGCTTCTACGACCGCATGTTCCGGATGCTCGCCGCGTGATCGTCAACGCCTGGGGCGTCGTGCTGTCGCGCCGCGACCTCGGCGAGGCCGACCGGCTGTGCGTCATCTACACCGAAAACCTCGGCAAGCTGCCCGTGCGCTTCGTCGGCGTCAATAAAGCCGGCCGCAAGCTCAAGGCGCTCTCGGAGCCGATGGCCTGGGCGGAGTACCGCCTCTACGTCTCGCCGCGCAACGAGTTCGGCAAGTGCATCGGCGGCCAGCTCATCAGCACGTTTCCCGCCGTGCGCGAAAATCTCGAGAAGACCGTCGAGGCGCTGACGTGCTGCGAGCTGATGCATCAGCTTACGGCCGACCGCTCGCCCAATCCGGATAAGTACCGGCTGCTCTGCTCGGCGCTCGCGCTGCTCGAGGGCGAGCACAGCCCGTGGCTGCCGGCGGCCTTCGGCTTTCAGCTGATGAGCCTCGCGGGATTCGGGGTGGAGGACGAGGCCGTTCATGAGTCGGATCGCGAGTCCTTGACCTCCTTGCATTCGACGGCGCTCGACGCGCTCGACGTGATCCCGTGGCGCCCCGAGGCCGCGGCCCGCTTGCGGCACCTGCTCGACGCTCGGATCGAGGGGCAGCTCGAGCGGCCGCTCAAGACGCGCCGATTCGCGTCGATGCTCTCGCAACCGGAGGCCGTATGCTGACCTTTCAGGACCTGATCTTGAAGCTGCAGGAGTTCTGGGCCAAGGAAGGCTGCCTGCTGATCCAGCCGTATGATCTTGAAAAAGGCGCAGGCACGTTCAATCCGGCGACGTTCTTCGGCGCGCTCGGCTCCCGCCCGACGGCGGTGGCGTATCCGGAGCCCTGCCGCCGCCCGGCCGACGGCCGCTACGGCGACAACCCCAACCGCCTCGGCAAGTATTACCAGTTCCAGGTCCTCATCAAGCCCGTGCCCAAGGACATCACCGGCGCCTACACGCGCTCGCTCAAGGCGATCGGCTTCGACATCAAGAAGCACGACTTGCGCTGGATCGAGGACGATTGGGAGTCGCCGACGCTCGGCGCCTCCGGCGTGGGCTGGGAGGTCTGGCTCGACGGGATGGAGATCACGCAGTTCACGTATTTCCAGCAGATGGGCGCGCTGCCTCTCAGCCCCGTATCCGTCGAGATCACGTACGGGCTCGAGCGCATCGCGATGTACATCCAGAAGAAAGACAACGTCTACGACCTTCAGTACAACGAACAGTGGACGTACGGCGACCTTCATCTGCCGCAGGAACGCCAGTTCTCCGCGTACAACTTCGAGCAGGCGGACGTCGCGATGCTCGCGCGCCATTTCAACGATTACGAGAAGGACGGCGAGCGGCTCGTCGCCGCGCGGCTGCCGCTGCCGGCGTACGACTGCGTGATGCGCGTCTCGCATTTGTTCAACACGCTCGAGGCGCGCGGCGCGATCTCCGTGACGGAGCGCGCGGCCTACATCGGGCGCGTGCGCGGCCTGGCCAAGAAGGTCATCAACCTCTACCTCGAGCTCGAGCAGGAAGCCGTCAAAAGACTCGCCTCCCCGGCCGCGGCCTAGTGGACGCGCTGCTGCAGCGGCTCGCCGCCCATCGCGGGCCCGGCGCGTATGGGACGGTCTTCGCGCTGATCGCCGGCTCCGGCCTCGGCATCCCGATCAACGAAGACGTCGTGATCTTGGGCGCGGGCGCGCTGACGCTTTACGGGGTCTTCGACGCGCGGCTGTTGATCGCGACGGTCCTGATCGGGCTGCTGATCGCCGACGGCCTCATCTATTACTGGGGACGGCGCTTCGGCGCGGCGCTCCTCCTCAAAAGACCGTTTTCTTACGTGATCTCCCCCGCCCAACTGCTCTCGGCGCAAAAACGCTTCGAGGGCGGCGGCGCGGGATTGATCTTCGCGACGCGCTTTCTCGCGGGGCTGCGCGCGCCGATCCATTTCACCGCGGGCACGCT
>CAZRIP010000108.1:0-12435 GCA_964600165.1 uncultured Elusimicrobia bacterium
GCCAGGAGGCTTACCCTTGCAGGCCGGGCAGCTTGAACGCGATCGGACGGTCGCGGTTCGGGACGTACTTGGTCACTTTGAAGGCCCAACCGGGCGAGTGGTACATCCACGCGACATCAACAGGTTTTGTGCAGACGATCACGGTCACGACGTTCCAGACCTGCGTGCGCTCGACCGCGAGGCCGACCCGCGAGCCGTCGGGGCAGGAGTCGGAAAGGTCCAGCCAATCGCCCATCCGGCTGCCGTAGCCGACGTATTGCTTGACCTTGAGCTCGATGTCGTTCTTGAGCTGGCCGGAGTCGTCGCCCTCGTACTCGAAGTTGCGGTGGCTTTCGAGCTGCCACCGCCGGGCGGCGTAATAGGACGCGATCTCGACTTTCTGGACCAGCACGAGCATGCCGAAGATCTTCGCGAACGCGAACGCGAAAAAGCAGAAGATCGGAAAGATCAGCACGACCTCCGTCATCGCCTGTCCCTTTTTGTGCTTGAAGGGACAGGTCACGGCTTCGTCCTCACCTGGAACTTCGGAGTGGGCTGCGGCCAGACGCCGGCGTTGAACGGCGGAGTGCCGTAGCCGACGACCTGCGCGGTGGCGCGCACGCGCGGCCCGTTCGCGTCGAGGCCGGACATCATGCCGTTGACGTCGATGTTCCAGTAGTTGCTCGGCGCGGTCCAGTGCGCCTCGGCCGTCCAGCCGTCGTTCATGGCCTGGAGGACGTCGTGGCGCACGGTCACGAGCTGGAAGAGGCCGCCGCCGCTCTGGGAGCATTCGGCGATCGTGTCCGGCATGGTCGGAGGCGGGTCCGACGCCCAGATCTGATACGGCTGGCCGAGCACGTTGGTCACGATCTGGTTGCCCATGAACATCACGTGCTTGGCGCAGTGGAAATTGACGGCCCCCATGAAGCCGCCCGCCTGCCCGTCGAACTTGTTGGCGGCTTGCGTGGCCTCGGTCACGGCCTGATCTCCGCCGACGTTGAGCCAATAAGACTTCGTGAGAAAATTGTGCTTCGCGCTCAAGCGCGAAAGAACGGAGTACTGGGCCGACTCGACCGACCCGAGGAGCTGGTAGATCTGAACGTAGAGCTTATAGATCTGGTTGGCGTCGTCCCAGTTGATGTTCCAAGCCTTGGCCGTCCGCATGCTGACGATGACGACGCAGTTGTCGACCGCCGAGCCGACGCTCGGGCCGGCGTTGGTGTGGTTCTGGCTGCCGGTCGTGTTGCAGTCGCCGCCGGGAGTGGACACGACGGGGTCCTCGGAGTTCATGCCGCTGCGCGAGCCGCCGAACTCGATGTTCCACGGCGACTCGCCGGCGGCGAAGTCCTGGCGCGTCGGGTTGCCGGGGTCGCGCGGGAAGACGCCGTCGTCGTAGAGCACGTCGTCGAGCGCCCGCGTGCCGTTGCACGGCCTGCCGTCGGGCTCGCGGCCCAAGCAGTTGAGGGGCGTGTCGTGAAAGCCCTCGAAGAAGATGCGCATCGGGAACGGCCCGTTGACGTAAGCCGAGCGGTTGAGGAAGTCCGAGTAGTTCGTCATCTCGACGAAGGCCGCGGCGTCGATGGCGAACTGATGGCGGATCTTCTCGCGCGAGAGCTTGGCCGTCTCGAAGATCAGGAACACGAACAGCATCAAGGACGGGAATATAAATAGGGAAGGAATGACGACTTGGCCTCGCCTGGAGGCCCAGATCCTCATACCCGGTTTATAGCCCCGGGGCGGGTGAAATGCAAGGCCGGGCCGGTTAAAGGCTCGTAATTTGCGGCTTTCAGCGCGCGGGCTGAGCGACGGTGAGAAAGTCCTTGGCGAGCTGGATCTGCTGCTCGCCTTTGATCTGCCCCAGACCCATGTCGAAGCGCGCGATCACGGCGTTGGCCGACTTGCCGCCCGAGACGCGGTGGACTCGCAGCTGGTAGGTGGTCGAGTAGATCTCCTCGCGCACCTTGTCGAACTCGACCCACAGCGCGCGGTCGCCCCAAGGCGACATCGTCGCGAGCATCCCCTGGCCGAACTTGGCGTATTCCGCGTCGCCCATCGAGCTCGTCGCGCCGATGGTCATCACCAGGAGCCCGACGTCCGGGTCGGTGGCCGGGACGTTTTTGCCGATGAACGCGGGCGCGGCCTCCGCCTTGCACGACACGAGCTGGATGAAGGCCGCGTCCTCTTTTTGGCGCGCGCGGACCTTCTCGATCAGATCGTCGAGCACGCCGATCATCCCCAGCTGCTCCGGCGGGATGCCGGCGGTCAGCCAGCGGACGTGGTTGATGTCCTCGAGCTGCAGCGGGTCGGGGTCGAGGCCGATGCGCGCGGCGACGAGATCCGTGTCGACGCCGCTGTCCGGCAGCACCAGGTCGGCGGCGAGGTTCAAGCCCGCGCCGGCGTTGACCTCGACGAGATAATACGGAAGCTTGCGCTGCTGAAAGAAGAGCGACGCGGGCCTAAACCAAAGCGGGCCCCAGGCTTCGCGATACTTTTCCCTCTTGTCGAAATAGGCCTTCGGCAGCATGGCCCAGACTTCGCCGAAGGTCCGGCGCTGACCGCGGCGCAGGCGGTCGTAGAAGGAGCGCGACGGCGCTTTGAGGAATTCGAGAAAGGCCCGGGACGGGTCCGCCTCGGCGGTGCCCCCGCACGACGGGAAAAAGCGCACGAGCGGGCTGTCCGCGTCGCTCAAGACCTCGTAATGGACCGCGGCCAGGAACAGCCACCAGGCGTCGGTCCACGAATGGAACGCGCGCTTCTCCCACGCGTGCTCGACGGCGTTCCACCACGGCGGCTCGCCCTGCTTGAGCTGCTCGGAGAGCTGCTTGAGGATCGACGACGTGACAGGGAGGTGCGGCGTGACGACGACGGCGCGGTCGAGCTGGGCGACGAATTCTTCCTTGGTCACCCGAAGCGCGGCGCTCTCAGTCCGCCGAGTTTTCGGGAGAGATCAGGCCCATCTCGATGCCCTTCACGACGGCCTCGGTCCGGTTGCTGACCTCGAGCTTCTGGAAGATGGCGTTGAGGTGGTTCTTGATCGTCTTGACCGAGCAATCCATCTTCGCCGCGATCTCCTTGTTGGCCAAGCCGGAGCCGAGGAAGACCAGCGCGCGGATCTCGGTCTTGGTCAGCGCCACCGGAGAGCCGTTGCCGCCGGCCGACATCTGCCGCAAGCCCTGGATCAGCTTGCCCATGACTTGCTGCGGGATCATCACGCCGTCGTTGGCGAAGGCCTTGAGCGCGTTGACGAGCTCGGTGGCCGGAAGCATCTTGGAAAGGTAGCCGTTGGCGCCCGCCTGGATCGACTCCATGACGTGCGCTTCGTCCTCGAACGAGGAGAGGATCAAGACGTTGGTGTTCGGGCATTCCTTGCGGATCTGCCGCGTCGCCGAGACGCCGTCCATGTGGGGGAGCTTGATGTCCATCAGGATCACGTCGGGCTTGAGCTTCTTCGCCTGGCGGATGACCTCGTTGCCGTCGGCGGCCTCGCCGACGACCTCGATCATGCGCTCGTTGTCGAGCAGGTCCTTGATGCCTTCCCTAAATAGCGTCTGATCGTCGGCGATCAGGACGCGGACTTTCTTCTTCGTCGCTGGCATCTAAATCCCCCTATTAATGAAGAACGCTTGAAGCATAGCTGACTGTCCAAATTTTGTCAAGGCGGCGTCAGACGCTCCGTTTACGAGGCCGGGATCGTGAAGAGAAACGTCGCTCCTTTCCCCAGCCCCGGGCTTTCGACCCACAAGCGGCCCTTGTGCGCCTCGACGATCTCCTTGGCGATCGACAGGCCCAGGCCCAACCGGCCGCCGCCCGCCTGGCCTTTCCCCTGATAAAAGCTTTGGAAGATCTTGCCGCAGTCCTCGGGAGAAATCCCCTCCCCGGAGTCGCGGACGGCTAGCTGGATTTCTGCCTTAGAACCGGCCTGCGGCGGGGCGTTGACGGCCGCTTTCGACGCCAAGACCGTGATCTGGCCGCCGCGCGACGTGTGGCGGATCGCGTTTTCAAGAAGGTTATTGAGGACCTGGCCGAGGCGGCGCTTGTCCGCGTTGACCATCGGAAGGCCGGGCTCGACCTGCGCCGACAGCGAGATCCCACGGGCCTGCGCCCGGGCTTGCGGACCGACGAGCAGCTCCTCGACCATCTGCCCCGGGTTGAAGACGTTCTGCTCGAGCCGGAATTTGCCCTGCTCGATCGAGGCCCAATCGACGAGGTCCTCGATCAAGCGCGCGATCTGCGAGATGCCGTTGGAGATGTACTGCATGCGCTTTTTCTGCTCGTCGTTGGGCGTGATCGACTGAGACAGCATCTCGAAGCTGACTTGAAGCGTCATGAGGGAGTTCGAAAGATCGTGCGACGACATCGACATGAACTTCGACTTCATCTGGCTGAGGCTCGCCATCTTCTCGTTGGCGTTGCGCTCGTTCTGGATGAAGCGCAGCCGCTCGACGGCCTTGCCGATCGAGTGCTTGAGCTTGTCGAAATCGACCGGCTTGGTGAGGAAGTCCGTGACCGATTCTTGGATCGCCTTGGTGGCCGTGTCGAGCGACGCGTGCGCCGTGAGCATCAAGATCTGGCTGTCGGCGTTGACCGTGCGGATGCGCTTGATGACGTCGATGCCGGTGGAATCGGTGAGGTTGTAGTCCATCAGGATCACGTCGAAAAACTGCTTGTTGACCGCGGCCCAAGCGGCGGCTCCTGACTCCGCTTGGACGACCTCGTAGCCGTCGATCTCCAGGTTGTCGGAGATCGACTCGCGCATGTTCGCGTCGTCGTCGACGATGAGGATCTTGCCCTTGGATGCCATGAGGTCTTATTAGATCAAAATGGGGCGGTCCGTTGTCACGCCGCCAGGCCTGTTCCCTGCGCTTTCGGCGCGGCGCCGACCGTCGCGATCGGCAAGTACAACGTGAACGTCGTGCCCTGGCCGACGACGCTTTGGACCTCGACGCGCCCGCTGTGGCGGTCGATGACCTTGCGCACGACGGCCAAACC
Source organism: uncultured Elusimicrobia bacterium (assembly GCA_964600165.1). Lineage (GTDB taxonomy): Bacteria > Elusimicrobiota > Elusimicrobia > UBA1565 > UBA9628 > CAZRIP01. Next base: position 4,969 of record CAZRIP010000108.1, read on the forward strand.
GAGACCGGTGCCGCGCGCCTTGGTGGTAAAGAAGGGAGCGAATATCTTGTCGAGCACGTCGGGCGGGATGCCGGGCCCGGCGTCGGCGATCTCTATCGCGACGGAGCCGTCGCCGACGACGGCCGTGCGGATGCGAACCGTGCCGGCCGGAGGCGGCATGACCTCGATGCCGTTGCCGATCAGGTTGCGGATCGCCTGCTGCATCTCGACGACGTCGATGTCGAGCGGCGGGTTTTGCGCGTCGAACTTCTTCTCGACGGCGATGTGCGCCGGGAACGGATAGACGGAAAGCAGCTCCTCGAGCCAGCTGTTGAGCTGCACGCGCTCGGGCTTGAGCTCGCGCTGGCGGGAGTAGGTCAGGATCTCGTTGATGATGCCGTTGGCCTGCTGGATCTCGGACTCGATGATCTTGATGTGCTTGGCGATCTTCTGGTCGCCCTCGAGCTGCGCGGCGAGCTTGGTCTTGATGAAGTAGATCGAGTTGTTGATGACGGCGAGCGGATTGCGGATCTCGTGGCCGACGACTGAAGCCATCTGGCCGATCGCCGCCAAGCGCTCCTTCTTGATCAGCTCGTCTTGCGCGGCCTTGAGCTCGCGCGTGCGCGCTTCCACGCGTTTGTTGAGATCTTTCGCGTATTTCTCGAGCTCCTGCTTGGCGTGCACGAGCTCGCCGGTCTTCTCGATGAGCGCCTCGCGCATCTCGATGAAGGTCTGCCGGAGGTCTCCGATCTCGTCCGATGTCGGCGGGATGTCCGGCAGCTCGTCGTCGAGCTGGCCGCGCCGGATGCGGTCGGCCCACTGGCGCAGGATCTGCACGGGCTGCGTGATGTGGTTGGCGACGGCGAGCGACAGGAAAATCGTGAAGACGACGATGTAGATGATGACCTGAAAGATCTGATGGCGCATCTCGGCCGCCGTCTGATACGCCGTCTCGACGGGCTGCTGGACGTAGACGACCCACGGCAGCTCCTTGACGTCCGCGTAAGCGCCGAGCAGCTTGCTGTGGTCGGACAGCTCGATCTCACCGCCGCCCTTCTCTCCCGTCTGCGTCGTGATGATCTTGAGGATGTCGTCGTTGAGCCGCGCGTCCGGCTTGTAGACTTCTTTAGGATTGGAGTGCGCGACGAGAAAGCCGTCGGAAGCGATGACCGCCGCCGCGCTCTTTCCGCTCGTCGGAAACTCCATCGCGAGCATCGATGAAAGGCCGTTGAGGCTGATCTTGGCGGAAAGCGCGCCGATCGGCTTGGGCGGCTGCTTCGTCTGGTCCATGATCGCCACGGCGACGGTCAGCGCCGGGTAGAGCCCCTGGAAGCGCTCGAGCTTTCCCACGTACTGGCCGCGCTGCATGGTCGTCGTGAAGAACTCCTCGGCGCCGAACTGCCGCATCTCGGGATTGGGCCCGAGGAACCGCCCGGTGCGCAGGATCTCCCCGCCCTGCGCGTTGACGACGGACAGCTCGAGGACGGCCAGATGCACCTGCATGATCCGGTTCAAGTACTGCTGCTGCTTGGCCGGGTTCATCGACGCGAAATCTTCGAGTCCGGAAGTCTCCGCGAGCACGTTCTTGAAGTTCATCACGTACTTGTAGACCGTGTCGGAAAAGCCGACGGCCAACGATTCCTGCATCGTCAAAGTCTCTTTGCGGAGAGACGCTTGGGAGATGTTGACCAGGTGATAACCGACGACTCCCATCGGGGTAAGGGAGATCAGCAGGAACCAAAAGAGGATCTTATAGGCGAGCTTGCCGCGCCGCGCTGGTCGTGCCATCTGACTCCGTCAGTATAAGGCGACAACGGGAGTTTAGCAACGCCCTGTTGCCGAACTATTAAGGTCAGACTTTATTGCGCGAAAGGAGCTGCTTGATGCGCACGGAGAGTTCCGCCAGGTCGAAGGGCTTGGTCATGTACTCGTCGGCGCCGAGCTCGAAGCCCTGCTTCTTTTCCTCGGCCGACAGGAAGCGGCCGGTCATCATGATGAGGATGGTGGTCTTCGAGCGCTTGCGCAATTCCTGGCAGATCTGAAAACCGGACGAGTCGGGCAGCTGGATGTCCATGATCACGACGTCGGGATTGACCTTGACCGCCGTGTCGATGCCGGACTGCGCCGTCCCGGCCTGATGACACTCGAACCCGTCGAGCTCGAGGACCTCGGCGAGGCTCTCCCGCAGATGCGCGTCGTCGTCGATAACCAAAAGTTTAGGGAGCTTGCCTGAGGACATTTTTCCTACCTCCGCATCTCGGCGCCGGGCGGGATCAACTTGTACCCGACGCAGGGGATGGTGGTGATGAAGCGGGCGGCCGGCCCGAGCTTCTCGCGCAGACGGCGCACGTGCACGTCGACCGTGCGCGGCGAGCCGAAATAGTTGTAGCCCCAGACGCGCTCGATGAGGTACGGCCGGCTCAAGACGCGATTAGACGAGCTGAGGAAAACGTAGAGCAGGTCGAGCTCCTTCGACGTCAGGTTGACCTTCTTCCCGGCGACGTGGAGCGTGTAGCTCGTCAGGTTGAGCTCGATCTCCCCCATCTTCAGGATCTCTTCGTTGGTCGTCGTCTGGGTGCGGCGCAGCACGGCCTTGATGCGCGCCACGCACTCGGCCACGTCCCAATTGAGCGAAAGGCATTCATCGGCGCCCGCCTGGAAGAAAGCCAGACGCACGGACACCCGGTCGCTGGCATAGGCGCCCGGGGCGCCGGTCGGCGACGGCTTCGAGTTGCCGCTGGTCGGGTCGAAGCGCCGCATCGTGTCGGCGGTCTTCTGCCCGAACAAAGCGTAGGCGGATTTGGGCTTGTCGCCGAACGCGGGCGCGTCGCCGTGCTCGACGAGCGCGATGATCGGAAGCTGGCGCGTGGGGCCCTTGGCGCGGAGATTCTTGACGAGATTGAGGCCTTCCTCGTCGACGAGCTTCTGGCCGACGAGCAGAAGATCGCAGCCGCGGTGCGCCAGAAGGCCGGCGACCTCCTTGGCCCGCTGCGCGATCGTCACCGAAACGCCGCCTTGCTGCAAGGCCTCGAGGATCGAGCCGGCTCGGTTGGGATCGCGGGACGCGTAGACGACGTTGATGCGCATCGGTTAGGCTGCGGGTTCCTCTTCCTCGGCCGCCGTGTCGAGCTCGAGGCGGATGCCTCCGAGTCCGACGGCGCCGGCGAAGAAATTGTACAAGACCGAGACGACGAGCACGAGCGCGTCCATCAGGACCATGTAGAAGGCGGCGAACAAGACGGCCGAGACCAGTCGCATGCCAAATCCCATTGAAGCGGCGTTCACGTTCGGAACGAAGACGAACGTGACCAGGCCGCCGAACAGGCCCAATGTGCCGAGCAGCGCCGAGATGGCCGCCTTGACGCCGAGCAGCACGCCGATGCCGGCGACGACGCCGCCGACGATCGCGAGCGCGGGCTTGCCCGTGGCAAAGCCGATCAAGCCGAGGATGCCGCCGATGGCCACCGCCGTCGGCACCATCGGGTGCGTCAGCCAAAACGGGTCGATCCGGCGCAGCTGGTAGCTCATCACCTTCTCCTCTTTTCCTTAATAAGCGCGCCTTGACGCGAAAGCCCACAGAGATTAACAGAAGTGACGATATTATGCAAGGGGCGTGACCGGGACGCGCGCTAGGGGTTGTATACGGCGTTGAGGACGGACGTCCCGTTGATCGTCCCGGCCACGTCGAGAGCGTACCCGGGGCTGGTCGTGCCGACGCCGACCTTTCCCGCCGCGTTCGTCGGCGGGACGAGGATCGTGTTGCCGGCGTTCTTGTTGAGCGTCGTGTCGGCCGGGCTCGCGCCGCCGTTGCCGGTCGTGATGATCTGATTATAGACGCCGAACGGCGCGGGATAGGTCGTGCTCATCGTGATCGTCTCGGAAGAGGTCTCTCGAACCGACGCGCAGATCATCAAGACGCTGAGGAATAAAAGGAACTGGCTGCGGCTGATTTCGAGGCGCAAGACGCGGTCATTCATGGCTTTCTCCGTTCGATTTTCATGGCACGACGACCGTCAGATCGCACGAGCCTCCCGTCCCGGCGGCGGATTGCACGGACGGCATCCCGGCGACGGTGCAGGTGCACGCGCACGAAGAACCCGAGCAATTCACCCCCGCCGAAGCCGACGAGGCGCAAGTGGCGCCCGCCGAATTCCAGGCCGTCTGCACTCGATTGATCGCCGCTTCCGCCTGTTTATTCTTGACGACGGTATCCGAAAGATTCGCGCCGTAGACGCCTGACTGCGTCACGAGCCTCAGGATCAACGCGCCGATGAACCCGCAAACGGCGGCGCCCAGCAGCACCTGGAGCAGGACCCAACCTCGTCGGCCCGCCGTTTTCACGGGCTGCTCTCCAGAAAGGCGATGCTCGTGTCGACCGACTGCGGAGAGGACGAGCCCGTCTGATAGTCTATCCCGATCGTGTTGCCGCCGCCCTGACGGCTGAAGAACGCGCCGTGCCCGGCGGAATGCGCGATCTGGGCGGAGAGCGTTAAAGCGCCGCTCGTCCCGCAAGCGGGCGGCGCCATCGGGCAGAGCGCGCTCGGCCCCGAGGAGACGTAGCGATACATCGTCCCGCCGGAGACGCAATAGTAGAAGGACCAGTTCGTCTGGCCGGCGACCAGGATGCCGGCGGCGCCCGCGCCCTTTTGAGGATCATCGTTGACGCAGCCCGAAAGAGAGTCCGCGATGCCGAGAGGAGAGGGCGACTCGATATGGGTCGCCGGCCGTATATCCGCCTGAAGGCTCTTGAGCACGAGCAAGGCGTCGCCTTGGGCGCCGAGGCCGTGCTGGCCGGAGATCTGGGCGGTCAGCAGCATCGTCGTCAGGTCCAGCATCGCGATGACCGCCAACAGGGAGATCGATAACGCGATGATCATCTCGAGCAGGGAAAAGCCGCTCCGCCTCATGGCTCCGTCCAGGCTATGCTCAAGGCCACGGTCGGCTGATCGCCGTTGGGCGTCGCCGCGTTAGTCACGGTATATGAGATCGTTCCCTGATAAGGAGCGCCGGCCAGGGCGGTCAGCCACAGAGAGGCGTCCAGCGCGTGCATGCCCGAAGCCAAGGCGTAGCAGCCGCAGGAGTCGCCCGGCAGCCGCCAACTGGCCTGACCCGCGCCGGAGCCCGGCCCTTTGACGAGCGTTTGATCGGCCGTGACGTAGGCCTTGAGCGCGTCGAGCAGGTTCTGGCCCGCGAGGGCGGCGGCGGCGCGGTGAGTGACCCGCCCGCTCCCGTGGCCGGTCACGGCCACGCTCATCATTCCCGTCACCATGATCCCGACGAGCAGGACGGCGATCACGACCTCGATTAGGGTATTCCCTGATCGCGCCATCGCCCAAGTATAGGCCCTGCGAGCAAAAGATGCAATGCTGATCGGAAAACGGTCAGCGGTTGGACGGCGCGGCGCGTTGCGCCTCGGCGCGCTTGGCGGCGGCCAGGCTCGAGGCCAGGCTCGAATGCGCCTCGGACCAATCGGGCTTGAGCACCATGGCTTTTTGAAAATCAACGGCGGCTTCGGCGAATTGGCTCCGCACGTAGCGCGCCACGCCGGCGTCCATGATCATTCCGAGCTCCCGCGGGAAACGCTCGGCGCACGACTCCAGAAGAGACGGGGCGAGGCGCTCCCGGTGCTCGGGGAACAGGCCGTTGTGGCAGGCTGACTCCGCGTCGAGCGCGAGCGCCGAGTCGAAGTCCTCTTTCGCCCCCTTCTCGTCGCCGCCCGACGCTCGAACCGATCCTCGCAACGCGAGCCAGACCGGCTTGCGCTTTACGTCCGGCGGCGCGTGGTTCTCCACGAGGGCGAGCGCGCCGGCGGTCGCGAGCCCTTTCGCGTCGGCGACGACGGATAATATCTCGACGTCGTTGGGGTCTAGCTCGAGCGCCTTGAGCCCGTCGGCCTGAACGCCGGCCGAGTCGTCGAGCGCGAAGCGTATCCGCGCGCGCTGCCCGTAAGCGTCGGCGCGGCCGGCGGCCGGCGCCTCGTCGACCGCCTTGTCCGCAAACTTCAGGGCCTCTTTGCGTCGGCCCGCGCCGAGCGCGAGCACGATGTCGGGAGTAAGGTCGGACTTGGTCGTCACGGTCGGAGACTCGTTCTCCGGCGCTTTGACGATGGGCTTTCCGACGACCGTCTTCTCCTCGAAAGTGACTTTGCGCCCCAGCTCGCGCTGCAGGTCGGCGAGCCGCCGCCGCGTTTGCTCGGGAGCCATGAAGCGCAGCAGCGTCTCCTGCGCCCCCGCCTCGTCTCCGAGAGACATTTGTATCCTCGCCTTGAGCTCGCAGCCGCGCGCGATCGCGCTCGAGTCGGCCGCCGGCGTCGAAAGCATCTGATCGGCGTAGCGCAGCGCCTCGCGCGGCTGTCCGGCGGCGAACTTGAGCTTGGCGAGCGCGGCGAAGGCGTCCGCGTAGCCGGGATTGAACTCCGTCGCCCGCTTGAACGCGTCCTCGGCTCCGGCGGCGTCCCCCAGTTGGACGCGCGCGGAGCCGATCGCGAAATCCGCCTGCGCGAGCCTCGTTTTTTGCTGGCTCGCGTCCTTTTCGAAAAACATCCTCAAAGACTCCGGAGCTCTCCAATCGAGCTCGATCGCGCGTATCGTGCAATGTCGGGCCTTCGATCGCTTGCGGAGCGCGGCCCACTCGCGCGCCATCAAGCGATAAGCGTCGATCTGGATCCAAGCGGGAGCGTCGGGGATCGCCTCAGTGAAGCGCTCCGCGTAGCCGGCGGCTTGCGTCGCCTGCTTGCGCTCGCGCGCGAAGGCCGCCATCCGGCGCAGCGCGTCGAGATCATCGGGGGCGTCCTTGAGCCGGCGGGCGGCCTTTTCCTCGGGCATCGGAGAGTCCCCCGGAGCGTCGCGCCGCGCTCCCTCGAGGGACGCCGGCTTCAACGAGGGATCGCGCCGCGCGATCTCGACCATGGCCTCGAGGGCGTCGAGGTCGTCCGGGTCCAGGCGCAGCGCGTCGGCGAGGCTCGCCGACGCTTTCGCGTTCTGCCCGAGCTCGAGCCAGATCCGCGCGCTCAAGCGATAGGCCGACCCTCGATACCAAAGCGGCGCGCCGGCGGCCGCCTCCGCGGCGCGAGCGGCGGACTCCGCGGCCGCCTTCGGATCGTCGCGCAGCGCCCGCGCGAGCAGCGCCAGCGCGTCGAGATCTCCGCCGTCGCGGCTCAAAACGCGTTGAAGGGCCGCCCGCGCGCCCGCGGCGTCGCCCAGGTCAAGACGTATCTCGGCCGCCAAACGCTCGGCGGCCGCGCGGCGGCCCGCGTCCGGCGCGGCCGCGACGGCGCGCTCGGCGTAGCGCAGCGCCTCTTCCGGACGCTCGCGCGTGACGCCCGCCAAGCGGTAAAGGACTTCCGCGTTCTCGGGCTCGAGCGCGAGAGCCTCGTTGAATTCGGCCCGCGCCCGGGAGGCGTCGCCGATGAGAGCCCTCAACTGCCCCGCCGTCACGAGCGCGCGGACCCGCGCCTCCCCTTGCGCCGACGACGCGCAGGCCTCGGCC
>CAZRIP010000109.1:0-12107 GCA_964600165.1 uncultured Elusimicrobia bacterium
GCGCCGCCCGTCCACGTCTGGTTCGGCGTGTCGGTGATGTCCGCGATCGTCAACTGCACCGTTTGGACGCCGGCGGGGCTCTCCGTCGCCGTGCCGCTGAGCTGGTTGATCTGGCGGATCGGGCCGTAGCGATCGGCCATCGGGAAAGCGGCCGTCGGCGCCATCGGCGTCGTGATCGCCACGCTCGGGCCCGCGTTGTCGAAGACGAGGTAGTTCGTCGTCGGCGACTCGATGTTGCCGGCGTTGTCGACCGCCTGGATCGCCACGCCGAACGTCGTGCCGGGCGACTGCGTCATCGAGGGGCTGACTTGGTTGAGGATCGAGCCCGGGTAGCTCCATACGACCGTGCCCGTGTCGATCGCGTTGGCCGAGAGATCGACCTGCAGCTCCGTCTGCGCGTCGGCCGCGCCCCAGTCGCTGCCGTTCCAATAGTACGAGCTCACGCCGACCACGTACCAGACGCGCAAATAGTACGTGCTGGCCTCGGCCAAGTCGGCGTTCGACGTGCCCGAGATCGAGTTGAGGTTCTGGATGAAGCCCGTCAGCGGCGGGAACGTCATCTGCGACTGCGGCGGCGTGCTGTCGACGATGAACTTGTTGTAGTTGGTGCCGCGCGTGAACGTGTTCGTCAGGTTGCCGACGATGGCGCCGGTGGCGTCCTTGGCGTTGTCGCGCGCGCGGATCTTGATGAAGTACTGGCGGTCGCTCTTCCAGTCCGGTTGGTTGAAGAGCACCTTCCAATTGGCCACGCCCGAGGTCACCGGGTGCCACGACGTGCCTTCGGTCTGCGCGCTCGAGAAGCCCGAGCCGGTGTTCACCCAATAAAAGCTCGTGTTGCCGGTCAGCTGCGTGCTCGTCGGATCCGATAGGTACCACAAGACGTACTCGGCGTTCTGGAGCGCGTTGCCGCCGGCGTAGAGCGCCGTCTCCGGGTCCAAGGCCGTGCCGTTGAGCGCGTTGCCGCCCGCCAGGACGGACGCGTTGTACGACGCGCCCTCGGCCGGCTGCGAGACGGCCGTCAACGGCGGATTGTTGTCGTAATATACCGTGACGCTCGAGATCGGAGACGCGAAATTGACCTGGGTATTGGTCGCGCGATCGACGGCCGCGACGTTGATGACGTACGTCTTGCCGTTGCCGAGCGCGGGCGTGAGGTTCCCGTTGGTGTAGCTCCACGCCCCGACGCCCGTCGTCGGCACGGTCGCCGGGCAGCCGCCCCACGAGCCGCCTGACGCGCTCGTCCAGCAGACGTCGAGCGCCGGATCGAAAATCTGAAGCACGTTATGGTCGACGTCGGACTTATTGTTGCCGCCGTAGACGCCGGCGGGGTCGGCCGCCGTGCCGGAGATCGTATTGAGGTTCAAGTAGACCTCGCCCGACGACGGCTGGATCATGTAGCCGACCGGCGGCGTCGTGTCGTAGACGAAGGTGTATTGCGCGACCGAGCCGGAGACCGATTGGTCGTTGCCGGCGGCGTCGACGGCGTACGCCTGCAGCGTGTAGAGCCGGCCGTCCTGGAGCGCGGCGCCGAGGCCGTTGACCGTCGTCGAGCTCCAGTTGAAGGTGTTGGGCGGACCGGCCGCGCCGAAGTTGAAGCTCGGGATGTCGACGGCGGAGGGGATGAATTGCGTGCCGTTCCAATAGTTATCCACGAGCGCGATGTTCGTCTTCAGGCGGATGTGCATCCCCCCGGCCGAGACTGACGGCGGGCTCACGTTCGTGAGGTCGGTCTCCTGGCCCGCGAGGCCCGCCGCGTCGAAGTTCGCGAGGTTCAAGCAGGTGTTGGCGCCGGTCGGCGTGCCGCAGGCCGGACCCGTCGGCGAGGTCACGACGCCCGCGGGGGCGGTATTGTCGATCGTGAAGTTGACCGTGACCGGCGTGCCCGCGAGCGCGAACGGGTTTATCGGCGTGACGGTCAGCGCGTAGGACGAGTTGATGACCGTGTAGGGATTGACCGTCGCGAAGCTCGTCGTCCAGCTCTGGGGCGGGCCGGGGTTGACGCCGATCTGCGTGACGATCGGCGAGGTCTGCCAGGTGCCGTTCGTGTTGTACCAATAGCTCGCCGGCTCGGTCAGGCGCTTGAGCGTGATCTGCACGCCGTTGGTGGTCGCCATGCCCGAGCCCCCGCCGAAGATCGTCGTCACGACGGGCGCCGCGCTCTGAGACTGAGCGCCGGCGACGGGCTGCGTCAGAGTGATCGACGCGGCCGGGGACTGCAGGTAGAATTTCAGGTCCTGGTGCGAGGCCTCGACGTTGCCCGCCTGGTCGACGGCCTGCACCGTGACGGTGTAGGTCGAGGCGTTGTCGAACGCGACGGCCACGCCGCCCGACGCCGTCGTGTCCATCTGCCAGGCGTAGATGTTGCCGCTGACGTTGCCGCCGATCACGCCCGATGAAAGGAACACGGGGCAAGTCGTCCAGCCGAGCGTCCCGCCCCAGCACTGGCCGTCGTGCGGGCCCGGAGTGTCTCCCTTCTCCTCGATCTCGACTTGCACGAGCTTGAGGCTCGTGCCGGCGAAGCCGGCCGCCTCGGCGTCGTAGGCCGTGCCGTAGATCGCGGGCACCGCCGTCTGATAGTTCGCCGGCGCCGTCGCCAGGGAGACCGGCGGCGTGACGTCGTAGACGAAAGTATTCGTCGAGTAGACGACGTTGAGGTTGCCGGCGCGGTCCTTGACGCGCGAGATCAGCTGGTACTGCTTCGGACTCGTCATGAAGGCCGTCGGCAGCTCCCAGGTCCACGCACCGGAGGAAAGTCCTACATAGGTGCCGGTCGACCAGACCGGCGTCGCCGGGCCGAAGGACGACGCGCCGTCCCAGTACGCGTTCGCGTTGACGTCGAGCAGCGCCAGCGTCACGCTCGAGGGCGAGATCCCCGATTGGTTGCTGCGGCCCGCCGGGCAGCCGCCGTTGCAGTAGTCGCCGGCCCCCGAGTGCAGATCGGCGACCATGTCGTCGGCCGTGCCGGACGAAAGCGGCACGTCCGTGCCGAGGAAGCCGGTGTTGGCCGGCCAGTAAACGGACGAGATCGGAGTCGTGAGGTCGACCGTGAACGTATAAGACGGCGGAGCCGCCTCGACGTTCGTGGCGTAGTCGAGGGCTTGCGACCAGAACGTGTACTGATAGCCGTCCTTGAACGCGATCGTCGCCGTCGGGAACGCCTTCGACCACATCGAGCCGCCGCTCGAGGTAACCGACGTGTAGCCCGGATCGGTGCACGGCGCCACGAAGCCGCCGAGGATCTGCCAGAAGCAGCCGTCCGACTGCTGCAAGCGGAAGTTGACCCCGCTCACGCCCGCGGGCAGGCGCGTGCCGCCCCAGAAATCGTCGGTTGCCGTGCCGGCGATCGAGATGATCCCCGGGTTGCTCGTAAAAACGGCGGGATAGGTCGACAGCGAGACCGGCGGCGTGTTGTCGAAGATGAACTGCAGCGCCGTCGAGTTGTCGGCGTTCTGGTCGGCGTCGAGCTGGGCGTTCGAGGGCGTGGCGGACGTGTTGTTCGCGGCGTCGACGGCGCGGGCCCACAAGGAGAACTCGGTCGAGTCCAGGAAGGAGACGTTCGGGAACGCGCGGCTCCATTGCGTCGAGCCGCTCACGCCGCGCCACTCGTTGTATTTCGTTCCGGCCGTCGTGTCCCAGTCGGCCAGCGAGTTCGAGTTGCCGCCGTTCCAGTAACCGGCCGTCGCGCCTCCGCCGCCGACCTGGTGCGACTGCAGCAGGATCTGGACCTGCGCCACGCCCGAGTTGCCCGCCGTCGCGTCGTTGGCCGTGCCGGCGATGGTCGCGAGCGTCGCGGCGTTGTAGTAGACGAGGATGTTCGAGACGGGATGCGTCGAGTTGATCAGCGGCGCGTCCGTGTCGTAGCGGAAATTCGAGCCCGAGCCCGCCTGGGTCGGAAGCAGCTGCGGGTTGGTCGCCCAATCGGCCGCCTGCGTGACGACGCGGTACGTATTGGAGGAAACGAGCATCCCCGTCGGCACCGGCGTCGACCAGGCGATCGTCTGCACGCTGTTGCCCTCGAGCGTCGTCGTCGCGACCACCGTGATCGCGTTGCCGGTCAGCGAGTTGCCGCCGCCGGGATCGGCCAGCGAGAAGCTCTTGGCGACCCAGTCCCACCACTTGCCCTGGTTCGGGTCGCCGAGCGACGTCAGCTGCACGCCCGCGTAGACGGCCTTGACGCCGGACACGCTCTGGCCCGAGCCGTACGGGTCGGTCGCCGTTCCGAAGAAGCCGCCGACCGCGTTCGTGCTGATGCCGTTGATCGGCAGGGTGACGACGGAGGTCGGGCGCGTCACGTCGTAGACGAAGCTCTGGAAGTAGCCCGCCGGCACGTCGACGGAGCGGTACGTATCCGTGGCGTAGTTGGTCGGCGTGTAGTTGCCCGCGTTGTCGCGCGCGGCGACGTAGATCGTGTAGTAGTTGCCGTCCTGGAACTTCGAGCCCGCGCCGCTCCAGTTCGCCGGCGCGTAGTTCCACGTCGTGTTCGGCGAGGCCCAAACTTGCTTCGTCCAGGAGATCGTCGAAAGGCTCGTCGTGAAGTCGCCGTTGGCCTCGCTCCACCACTTCGCCGAGCCGATGAACGGCTGGCCCGACGAGATCGCGACGAAGACGGCGCGCAAGCCCGAGGCGTTGGCGTTCGGATCGATCGAGCCGCCCCAGGTCGCGGTGCTCGCGATGGCCGTGGCCTGCGGCACGATCGCCACGTTCGAATAGTAGGTCTGCGCGGCCGTCGGAGATAGGATCGAGAGCGTCGGCGGCGTGAGGTCGAACGTCACGCCGTACGTGTGGACCGGGTATTCGACGTGCGGGACCGGTTGCGCGTTGTCGGTCACGCGCACCGAGATGTAGTACTTGAAGTTGTCGGTGAACGCCCCCGCGAGCGTATAATCCGAGCCCGCGCCGGGATAGGTCCAGGTCTGCGTTCCGTGCACACCCGGCACCGTCGCCGTCGACCACTGCGTCGTGAACGAGTACGAAGAGCCGGTCCAATAGGGCCCGGTGGCCAAGTCCGTCGTGATCTGGACCTCCACGATATTGATGCCCGAGAGGTCCGCGTTCGCCGTGCCCGTGATCGACGTGAGCATGTTCGAGACCATGCCGTCGGTCAAAGACGTGATCGTCGAGACGCCGGGCGTGCCGTCGACGATGAACGACGTCTGCGCCCAAGCGCTCACGTTGCCCGAGGAGACCGTGACGCTGCCGTCCGGGTTCGTCGTCGCGTCGTGCGCGCGCGCCTGGACGTAGATCGCCTGGTCGCCGATGGCGTAGAAATCAGTCGACTTGGGCTCGAGGCCGAAGGTCCACGAGCCGGGGTTGGAGCCGGGCGAGTTCGCCGTGACCGTCGAGACGACGTTGGCCGGGCCCCAGTTGCTGCCGGTCCAGTAGAAGCTCGAGACGCCGACCACGTACCAGTAGTTCATCTCGATGCCCTGCGTGGCCGTCAGGAACCCGGGGTTGACGCCCGCCACGCTCGGCACCTGGGCCGTGCCCTGCACGCCGACCCCGGACGGCTGGCCGGCGCCTTCAGGCGTGTACGCGGGCAGCGCGGGCTGCGTCAACGCGATCGTCGGCTGCGTGTTGTCGAACTGGAACGTGAACGACGACGTATGGAGCACGATGGCGCTCTCGGTGTTGTTAGCGCGGTCGGTGGCGCTCGAGACGAGGACGTACTCGCCGGTCGCGAAGGCGCCCGGCATGCCCGCCGCGTCGTAGAAGCTCCAGGTGCTTACGCCGACGGCCTGCTCGTAAACGGAAGTCGCCGTGTTCCACGACGGGCACGCGTTGCCGAAGTTGTGGTTGCCGGTCGAGTAGCAGGTGCCGAGCAGCGGTCCGGGGACCTGGCTCTGGATGCTGACGTAGACCTGCAGGATGCCGGTCGGCTTGCTGTTGCCGTCGAGCGAGCGAGGGTTCGGGTCGTTGGCCGTGCCCGAGACGACGGAGAGCGTCGACATGACGACGGACTCGAGCGGCAGGCCGATCGTCGTGTTGGGGGGCGTCACGTCCCAGCGGAAGATCTGCGTCGGGGGCGGCGTGACCTGGCAGGTGACGTTCGACCCCGTGCAGTTGCCGGCGACGTCGTAAGCGGAGGCCGCGATCGAGTACTGGTATCCGTCCTCGAACATCGCGCCGCTGATCATGTAGCTCGTCGTGTAGCCCCACAACGAGCCGACGCCGGCCTGTCCGGGCAGATTCGTATCCGCCGCCGACAACACGAAGCTCGACTGCAGGATCGACCAGACGTAGTTGTCCTTGAGGCGCGTGATCGTGAAGTACATGCTGCTCAGACCCGCGCCCGGGTTGAAACTCGTCGGGTCCGTCGGGCCCGAGACGTCGGTGACGGTCGCCGAGCTGAACTGCAGCTTATTATAAGAGGAAGCGCTCGGGATCGTCAGCGCCACGGCCGGGGCCGTCGAATCGACCACGAAATTCGCGTTGGCGAGCGTCGTCAGGCCGCTCGTGCAGCCCGCGTTGTCGCAGCCGAAGAGCGTGAGAGTATAGTTGTGGTTGACGCGCCAAGGGCCCGGGAACGTGTAGCAGACCGCGTTCGCGCCGCACGAGCCGACGGTCAACGCCGTCGCCTGCGGGACGCTCGTGCTCGCGATCGTCCAGTAATTGCCGCCGACCGGGGTTTGGTTGTAGTAGAGCCCTTCGTCCGTGTCCTCGATCTGGAAATCCGCGAAGGCCTTGCCTATGACGGTGGCCTTGATCTGCGCGGCGCCGCCGCCGAACGAGGTTTGATAGAACTTGAACGTCCCGATCGAGTCGGCCGCGGCCGGCTGCGTGATGTTGCCCGTCGCGCCGCTGTTGACCGCGCGGAAGCGGATGTGGTTGTTGCCCGTGGCGTGCGCCTGGACGAGCTCGATGTTGTTGACGTTGTCGGTCGAGCGCACGACCACGTGGTAGAAGTTCAGCGGCGTCCAGATGCCGTTGTTGGTGGTCAGAGCGTAGTTCCAGTTGGTCGGCGTGCTGCCGCCGCCGTTGGGCGTGAACCACTTGACCGGATGCCCGAAGCTCGCCGTGTTGTCGAGCGCGTTCAAGCAGTTCGTGTAATCGGGATTGCCCGAGCCGTCGTCTTGGCAGACCGAGAGGTAGTTCTGCGCCACGCCGGAAGCGGCGTCCGAAGCCGTGCCGCTAAAAGCCGTCGGCGGGATCGTCACGTCCTGGTTGTCGGTGCCCGGAGTCCCCACGATCGTCCTCGGCGGCGTCATGTCGAGCTGCACGCACCGCTCGTTGTAGTTTTTCATCGCCAAGCTGGCGCAGTTGGCCGGGCTCGGCGGCGCCTCGATGTTCGGGTCCCACTGGCCGGCGCCCTTGGGACCCGTGTTGTCGAAGTCCTCGGCCGCGTCCTCGCCGCGGATCGAGATCAGGTAAGACTGGCCGTCGTGCATGATGCTCCACGGCGCGGAGAGCGCGCCTCCGCCGGGCGGGATGCCGGTGGTGAAAGTATAGGAGCTCACCCAGGCGCCCGCCGCGGTGTTCATCGCAAGCCAGCTCTGGTCGGTGAGCGCCGTGCCGCAGTTCGAAAAAGTGGAGCCGTTGTAGCAGAGGTTCGCGTCCGGGCCGCTCATGCCCTTGATCTGGACCTGCATTTGGCAGACGCTCGGCGCGCCGCCGGTCCAACTCGGCGCCCCGGCCGGACAGGTCTGCACGAGGTTCGCCCCCGGACCGGAGAACGGAAGGTCGAAGGACGTCGCCGTGATATTGCTGAAGATAAAAGCGTTCGTGGTCAAGCCGTTGTAGGCCGCGCTCGTCGAGTACCAGACCAGGTTGTAGCTGGTCGACGGCGCGATGACCGTCGAGCTCGGCGCCGAGACGTCGTAATAGATGACGGTCGAGATCGCCACATAGGGGGTCGAAGTCGAGATGTTCGTGAACGGCGGCGCGTTGCGATCCTGGCCCCACAGGTCGAGGAACAACGTCTCGCCGTTGGCCGAGGTCGCCTGCCAGAAGAGGTTGTCCGAGAAGTGGCCGAGGCCGCCGGTCTGCCAGGTGTCGGCCGTGCGGGACGATATATTAAGGAACGAAGTACTTGCCGAGTCCTGGCCGAGCACCAGATCGCTGCGGTTGGCGCCCCAGTTCGTGCCGTTGAACCATTGGTTGTTGCTTTGCCGCCAGACGCCGATGCCGACCTGCTGGAGGCCCGACGGGACGTGGCCGATCAGCGAGTTGTTGTCCTGAACGTTGCCCTGGAAGAACTGCGGATAGGAGTTCCCGCCGAAGACCAGCCCGGACGACAGCGCGATCGAGTTGTTGACGATCGTATTGATGGTCGGGAACGTGACCGACGGCGCCGAGACGTCGTAGGTGAAGTTCCAGGTGTAGCCCGCCGTGTTCGCGGCCAGGTCGGTCAGCTGCCAGATGACGCGGACGGGGTGCGAGTCGCAGGTCGCGCCGCCGAAGCAGGAATTCCAGTTGACGCCGGTCGTCAGGATGACCGAGTACGGGACCGCCGTCGTCGAGCCGACGTTGTTGAAGATCGCGCTGCCGTTGTACGGCGGCTGCGACGTATCCTGCCACGAGCCCGGATTGCCGACGAGCCACTGATACTTATAGTCGCCGGTGCCGTCGTCGTAGCGCAGCGAGAACTGCGCGCTGGTGACGCCCGAGGCCGAGGGAGTCACGTTCATCCCGATCGTCGTCAGCGGGTTCGAGCTCGGCAGGACGTAGTAGCCGACGGTCCCCGCGGTCGAGAAGCGCACGATCGTCTTGGTGTTGTCGCTGTAAACGGCGGTCGACAGGAACACAGAGTTGATCACGGCGGCCGTGCGGTCGAGCTGGAAATACTGCGTGTAGGCCGGCGTGCTCTGCGTGCCCGACGAATTGTTCGCGCCGTCGAAAGAGTACTCCTGGATCTCATACAAGCAGCCGTCGGTCAGGCCGTTCGGGTCCGAGCCGTCCAGGTTCTGGAGGTTCGCGGGCACCGGCCAGGACCAGGCTTCCGTCGCGTTCGCCGTCGTCATCTGGTGCGTCACGGGGATCCAGCCGATTCCGGAGCCCGGCAGGCTGCCGCCGGTCGACGTGACGTCGTAGGGCGTCGTGTTGCCGGCGTCGACGTAGCCGTTGGTGGGGCAGATCGCGTTGGCCAAGCGCAGGATGCGGAACCAGATCGTCGTCTGATCGGTCGAGTCGGCGACGTTCTCCTTGATCGTGCCGCCGATCGTGTAGTTCCAGTTGTTGCTGCCGTCGAAGCCCGGCGTCGCCACGTTGCCGTTGAGGCTCGGCGGCGAAGTCAGCGTGATCGTCGGGGCGCTGACGTCGTAGATGAACGTCGTGTAGGGATGCGCCCCCGTCGCGAAGCCGGTGGCCAGCGTCGTCGTCGAGATGTCTGTGATGTGCGTGTTCGTGCCTTGCGTCCAGAGGGCGTCGCCGGCGCGCGCGCCCACGATGTATTTGTGGCCGTCCAGCCAATGGGGGATCGCGATGGTCGTGGCGGCGGAAGAGATGTCCAGCGTCACGGAGCCGGTGATCGGCGTGTTGACGAGAGCCGGCGTCTGTCCCTTGCTGCCGTCGACGGCCATCCAGAGCTGCTGGTTGTTCTGCCACAGCGTGCCGCTGTCGGTGAAGGAGAGCCACGTGCTGGGCGTGCCCGGGAACGCGGGGTCGGCCGTCACGTCCTGGATGATGAAGAAGGCCGTCGTCAGGCCGGTGCCGAGGTCCGAGAACGTGGCCTGGACGTCGGCGACCGTGTTGGTGGCCCCGGCCACCGGCAGGTTGATCACGATGCTCGGGGACTGGCGGTCGAGGATGACGGCCGCCGTGCTCGCCATGCCGCCGTAGCCGTAAGGGTAGCCGACGCCGCCGTCGCTCGACAGCGAGCGCGTGGCGAACTCGTAGAGGCCGTCGTCGGGCACGTTGGCGTTGACCGTGTTGAAGCCGTTGGCGAAGTTTACGGGGTTGTACCAGTAGGCCCCCGTCGAGGTGATCGTCGTCGCGTTCTGCCAGGCCTGCTCGGGGTTGGTCGGCGGCGTGATCATGGCGGAGCCGCTCCACACCTTGCCGTTGTCCGCGCCGCTTCCTTGATAAGTGACGCGCACCTGCACGTTCGACATCGTCAGGCCGGTCCCGTTGTAATTCGGCAGCGCCGTGTTCAAGCCGGCCTGGCCGCTCATCAGCGTGACGCCCTGCGAGGTGCCGGGCAGCGGCACGGCGAGGGTCGCCGTCGGCACCGTGATGTAGAAGGTCGTGAAGGACGCCGTGTTCGCGTAGCCGGACGTCGGGTTGTTGAGCAAAATGCCGTAGCCTTCCGGCGTCTGCAGGTTCGCGACGGCGGTCGAGACGTTGAGGTAAAGGGTCAGCGTCGTGCTGCTGCCGTTGACGTAGACCATCGACGCCACGGTGATGTTGGGCTCGATGTTGCCGCTCGCGTCCTCGAAAGAGATATTGATCGTGCTCGTGCTCCCCTCCGCGACGGGGTTGCCGCCCTGGTGGGTCCAGTTGATGAAGTTCGAACCGAAGATTTGGATCGCCGAGTTGCCCGTGCCGGCCGAGTTCGCGGTCACGCCGACCGACACGCGGCCGCCGCCGGCGCCGTTGGGGGTCGGGAAGTTCGCGATCTCGGAGATCGTCGGCGGGTTCAAGACGAACGGCAGGTTGACGTTCGACGTCTCGTTCGGGACGTTGGCGGTCAGGCCGCCGCAGATGCCGAGGTTGTTGACGATGGTCTGATTCGCCGCGTACGGACAGCCGTAGCGGTCGAACATCGTCGGGTACTCCTGGCCGTCCGGATCGACGATGTGCATGTCGTACTGGACGCCGGCCTGCACGTGCGTAGACAGGCTGACCGTGGCGCGGATCTGGCTCTGGCTGACGTAGGTCACCGACGTCACGCTGACGTCGGTCGTCGGGTTCGAGCTCGACAGGATCTTGAACTGGATCGGCAGGCTCGACGCCCACCAGTTCAAGCTGTTGTCGGCGACGTTAATAAGGAGGTCGTACGTGTTCGTCGTCTGGAAGATGTTGTAGGACACGGCCGTCGAGACCGTGACTTGGTTGGCGCCGTTCTTGGCCGCGTCGCCGAGGACGGGGAACGTCGAGGTGATGATCTTGTCGTAGTAGACGACGGACTGGCCGGCGTTGTTCTGGTCCTGCCAGATGACCGGGATCGGGTTCGGCGACTGAGTCCACTGCGCGAGCTTCGGGTGGTCGGCCGGGCTCGGCGTGTTGCCGTTGAGAGAGCCCGCGCACGTGGTGCCCCCGGCGTAACCCGTGCCGCCGCCGCAGCGGCGCCAGTAGACGTGCTGCTCGGAGGTCGGCGCCAGCCCCGCGTGGTTGCAGTTGATCTGCGCTCCGTTGCAGGCCAGGGTCGACTGGATGACCGTATAGTGGATGGCCTCCGAGCTCGCGTAGGCGATGTAGACGTCCATCGCCTGTCCGTTCGTCACGCTGGGATCCGGGCGCGAGACCAGGCCGATCGACGGGTGCGCCAACGGATCGAGATAATTCGTCTTGAACGGCGACGGCGGCGCCGTCGTTCCCGAGACGAAGTTCCCGAGATAGCCGTTGATGACGACGCCGCCCCACAGGGCCTGCTGGTTCGCGTTGCCCGGGTTCCAGTTGAACGTGCCCGACGAAAGCCGGCGGTTGTAGCGGATCGAGCCCGAGGAGTCGACCCAAGTGAAGTGCGCGATGCCGGATCCGGGCTCGTTGACGCCCGCCATGCCGTAGTCGTCGTCGCCGGGGACCGTGTTGCCGAAGCGCTGCTCCGCGATGTCGACGTTCGCCGTGCCGGCCGAGCCCGACGACATGGCGACGACCATGGCGCCGGTGTTGTTGCCGCCGAAGGCGGCGCTGACCGCCGTGCCCGCGATGATCGAGCCCTGCACGCTGTTGTCGTTGGGCTGCCGGAAGCCGAGCAGGTGAAGATGATTCTTGCTCGCGCTCGTGTCGTTGTACGGCACGAGGACCGGCACTCCGAGGTAGTTCATCGAGACGTCTTCGTTGGCGGCCGGCTCCTGGTAGCAGAACACCGAGAGCTTGCCCACGCCCGGCGTCGTGTAGTCCGAGAGGTCGGCCGACAAGTTGTTGACGCCGATGACGCCGAGCGAAGTCTCGCCGCCTCCGGTGATCCAGCCGCCGGCGTCGGCGTAGGCCGCGACGTAGCCGTGGTAGCC
>CAZRIP010000110.1:0-12003 GCA_964600165.1 uncultured Elusimicrobia bacterium
TTTAGGGCCTGGCACACCTTTCACTCCACAGTGACGCTTTTGGCGAGGTTTCTCGGCTGGTCGACGTCGCAGCCGCGCAGATCGGCGATGTGATAGGCCAGGAGCTGGAGCGGGATGACGTTGACGATCGGGGAAATGAACTCGCTCGAGGGCGGCATCTCGAGCGTGAACTCCGCTTTCCCCGATAGGCGCGTCTCGCCGCGGGTGCAAAGTGCGACGAGCCGGGCGCCGCGCGCGTGGGCCTCCTCGATGTTCGAGGCGATCTTCTCGAACACCGGCGACTGCGTGGCGATCGCCACGACGGGCAGCCCCGCCGTGATCAACGCCAGCGGACCGTGCTTCATCTCGCCGGCGGGGTAGCCTTCGGCGTGGATGTAGGAGATCTCCTTGAGCTTGAGCGCGCCCTCGACGGCCGTCGGGTAATTGAGCGTGCGCCCTATATAAAGGAAGCTGTTCGACTCCGCCAGCTCCTTGGCGACGGTGACGACCTGCGGCTCGAGCTCGAGGGATTCGCGGATGAGCGCGGGCAGGCGGCCTAGCTCGCGCGCCCAGCTTTCCGCCTGATCCATCGGCATGCGCCCGAGCGCGATGGCAGTGTGCAGCGTGAAGACGTCGAGCGCCACCAGCTGCCCGATGAAGGCCTTGGTCGACGCCACGCCGCACTCCGGCCCGCAGTGAGTGTAAAGGTTGAAGTCGGCCAGCCGCGCGAGGGTCGAGCCCACGGTGTTGCAGATGGCGAGGACGCGCGCGCCCGCCGCCTTGGCCAGCTGCGCCGCGGCGATCGTGTCGGCCGTTTCGCCCGACTGGCTGACGGCGATGACGAGCGTGCTTGGACCAAGGAGCGGCTCGCGATATCTGAACTCCGACGCGGTCTCCACTTGGGTCGGCAGCTTGGCGTGGCGCTCGAGCAAGTATTTGCCGACGATCGCGGCGTGGTACGCCGTGCCGCAGGCGACCAAATGGATCGAGGAGACTCCCTTGAGCATCTCGGCGCTCAACCCGGTTTCGCGCTCGAGCACGCCGTCGCGCAAGGGCAGCAGGCGTCCGCGGAGAGTGTTCTCGACGGCGAGCGGCTGCTCGTGCGTCTCCTTGAGCATGAAATGCCGGAAACCGCCTTTCTCGGCGAGGCGGTGGTCCCAGTCGATCCGCGCCGCGTTCTTGGTGACCGGACGCCCGGCCAGATCGAAGAACCGGCAGGAGTCCCTCGAAATCAAGGCGAGCTCGCCGTCCTCGAGGAAGATCGCGTCTCGCGTGTGCTTGAGAAAAGCGGGCACGTCGGAAGCCATGAAGTGCTCGCCGGCGCCCACGCCGATGACGAGCGGCGACGAGGTTTTCGCGGCGACGATCACGTCCGGCGCTCCCGCCCACATTACGGCCAGCGCATAAGCCCCGTGGACTTCGCGCAGCGCGGCGCGCACGGCTTGGAGCAGCTTCTCGGCCGGCGACACCGCCCCTACGGTGCGCGCCAGCTCGCGCTCGATGAGATGCGCGGCGACCTCCGTGTCGGTCTCGGACGAGAAAGCGTGGCCTTGGGCGGTGAGGTCGCGGCGGAAGGCGACGTGGTTTTCGATGATGCCGTTGTGGATCACGGCGACCGCTCCGGTGCAGTCGCGGTGCGGATGCGCGTTGTCCTCCGACGGCTTGCCGTGCGTGGCCCAACGCGTGTGGCCCAGGCCGCTCGAGCCTTCCACCGCCCGGTTCGAGAGCATGCGCTCGAGCGACGCGAGCTTGCCGACGCTGCGCGTCACGTGGATCGCTCCTTCCCGGGCGACGGCGATGCCCGCGGAGTCATAACCCCGATATTCGAGGCGCCGGAGACCTTCGATGAGGATCGGCGCCGCGTCCCGCTTCCCGATATAGCCCACGATTCCGCACATGCGGCAATTATACGGCGGCCGCGCCGGCGCGGGGTATCTCGGCCTCGTCAAGCTCTATTGCCGGAGGGGTGTTGCGCAAATGTTGCGCGCCGTTGGACGCGGCGCGCCGATGGGATAAACTGGACGGGTCGCTCCGCCCTCGGGCCGTTCCCGGCCGCCTCGTTTTGCCCCGTCGTTGATGATGAAAAGAATAGCCCTTCGTCTTTCGTTGCTCATCTGCGCCTTGAGCCCGCTCGAGGCGCGGGCGGCGTTTCAATCGCCCGTCGCCACGCCGCGCGCGCAGGCGCTGGGCGGCGCGATGCTCGCTACCGACGGCTCGGCCGCGCTGCTGGCCAACCCCGCCGCGATCGAGTCGCCGTCGCGCGACCTCTATTTCATGTACCACCAGATGCTGACCGGGGTCTCGGGCGTGGACGGCTTGGGCGAAGGCTTCGCCGCGGCGGCGACTCCGACGCCCTTCGGGATGATCGCGGCGGGCATGGCGGACTTCACCGCCTCTGGCCTCGAGCGAGAGCAGACCTACGCTCTCGCCGCGGCTCATCCGCTTTCCGACCGCGTCGTGCTCGGCGTTTCCGGCAAGTTCCTTTGGCACGGCTATTCCACGTCGGGCGACCCGCTGGCCGCGCAAGACCCGACCTTCGCCCAACGCGCGTCGCGGGGCGCTTTCTCGGCCGACCTCGGAGTCGTCGCGAGACTGACCGGCGCGCTGAGCCTGGGCCTCGCGGCGAGAAACATCAACTCCCCGGACGTCGGGCTCGGCTCGACGGACCGCGTGCCCCGCGACTACGGCGCCGGCCTGGCTTACGACGCGAGCCGGCTCGGTTTGCGCGCGTTCGCCGATCTTCACTATTCGGACGCGGACCCGGGATCGGCCTCGCGGCGCCTGATCCCGTCGCTCGGCCTCGAGAAGCTCATGGAAGACGGGCGTTTCCGGTTTCGCGTCGGCGTGAGTCCGCAGGCCCTGTCCACGGGGTTCGGGGTGCGGTTCGACAAGTTCGGCTTGGATTACGCGTTCGTCTTCGAGCGCGGGCTTCCCGACGGCTCGGGCTCGCACAGCGTCGGCTTGAGCGTGGCTTTTTAAAGGAGATCAAATGAGAAAAAAAAGAACCGTTTGGACGCGCGGGTGGACGCTCGCGCTGCTCGTCGTCGTCGGCGCGCCGGCGGCGGCGCAGACGTCGGTCGAGCTCTCCGGGCCCGCGGTCGCGGTCGCGTCGCCGCGCGCCGGAGAAGTCCTCGGCGGCGTGATCCAGATCGAGGCGGCGGCGAGCGCCGCGGCCGCCGTGCAGTTCGAGGTCGACGGAGCGCCGATCTCGGCTCCCTTGACGGCGGCGCCCTACATGACGTCCTGGGACACGAGCCGGACGGCCGACGGCGGCCACGTCCTGACGGCCGTCGCGATCGACCGGGCCGGCGCGCGGGCCGTCAGCCCACTCGTGCGCGTCACGGTCTTGAATCACGGCGCTAAAGAGCGGGGCCGGCCGTAGATGCGCGCGCGCTCGAAGGTCTTGGCGGGGTTGGCGGCGCTCTGGTTCTCGACCGGAGCGGCCTCGGCGGCGGGCGACGCCGTCCGCGCGCCGCAGCGCTTCCTCACTCCGGCGCGGGCCGACGGCATCAACGACGCGGCGGTCTTCGGGCCCGACGCCTGCGAGGTCTTCGTTTATGACCTCGCGGGGCGCCTCTTCTATCGCGCGGCGCGCCAGGGCGGGGCGCCGTTATCGTGGAACGGGCGCGATCAGACGGGGAGACTGGCGGCCTCCGGGGTTTACGTCGCCCGGATCAAGGCTTGTTCCGGCGGCGAGGCGTATCAGAGCTTCGCGCTCGCCAAGTAGCCCAGCGCCGCCTCGACGCGATCGACGGCGACGATCACGCGCAGCGCGTCGGAGCTCGCGGCCCCGAACAAGCAGCGCACGCCGATGTTCCCGTCGGCCAAGGTCTTGGCGAGGCTACCCAACTGACACGGGCTCTTCGCGAGGGATAAGGCGAGCACCTCGCGCGCGATCGTCTTGATGCCCGCCCGCAGCAGGCGCTCGGCGAGCTCCGGCCTGGCGAGCTCGCCGGGTCCCGCGATGAAGTGGATGACCGCTGCGTCGCCGACGTTGACCGCGAGCAGGCATGACACCTGGAGCTTTTCCTCGGCCAGCGCCGCCAGGACCTTGGCCAAGGCCCCCGGGGAGTTCGGGACGATCGTCGTGTGCAGGGTCGCGGCGCGCCGGACCGGCCGTTCCTCCGGAGCGGACGCGAGCTCCACCGTGAAGCGCCGCGTGCGCAGGATGAATCCGCGGCTGTCGAAGGGGCGGATCCGCGCGACGGCTTCGTGGGGCCCCGGCCCGTAGCCGCTCCAATCGTGCCACCAATACCCCGAGGCATACCGGCAGCGCGCCCACGCCGAGCCGTCGATGGATACGTCGACGTGCTCCGCGTTGAGCGGCGCCTTGATCCGGAAGGAGTAAGAAGGCGTCGTGACGCGCTCGTCTTCCTGCGGATGATCGATCGAGACGCGGACCTCTTTGGTCGCTTCTTGCATGATCGTCTCCCAGGGCGCTGCGGCGCCCGCCCTTATCGAGCCGCCGGGACGCGCAAGCGGGAAAGGACGGCGGCGGCGCGCTCCGGCCGGTCGACGGCCAGGACGAGCTTGACGAGCTCGCCGTCCAGGTTCCCGTAAAGCGAAAGGATGTTGATGCCGTCGTCGCAGAGCGCGGTGGCGAGGCGATTGAGCTCCTCGGGTTCGCGGCGCAGCTGGATATGGAAGACCTGGTTTTCCAGCACCCGCAGCCCGGCGTCCTCGAGGCGCCGGCGCAGGCCGTCCGAGCGCCCGGCGACGAACTGGACGTTGGACGTGTCGCCGACGTTGACCGAGATCACGCCCTCGAGATTGACGCCTTCCTCCGTCAGGAGATGCGTGACGCGCGCGAGCTCTCCCGGCTCGTTGGGGACGACGACGCTGTACTGCGTGACGGTCTGCTGCCGGAGCATGATCCTCTCCTTAATCAATTGCGGCTGGCCGCGGGTTCGGCCGGCGCCCGCTGCTCTAGCCTTTCGACGGCGGCTTCGGCCGCCTTGAACTGATCGACGGCCAGCACCAGCTTGACGCTGTCGCCGTCGGCCGTGCCGTACAAAGAGCGGATCGCTATCCCTTGCTCGGCCAGCGCGCGCGTGAGCCGCTCCAGCTGGTCGGGCCGGTTCGGCAGGCGGAGCTCGAAGACGTCGCGCTCGAGGACGGGGATGCCGGCCGCCTCCAGGCGCGCGCTCAGACCGCTCGACTTGTCGGCGAGAAACTGGATGGAGGTGTTGTCGCCGACCGCGACGGTCATCAGGCCCGAGATGTCGATGGACTCCTTGGCGAGAATCTGCGCGACCTGCGCCATCGTCCAAGGCTCGGCGGAGGTCAGCAGGCTGTATTGCGTCGTCTTGCGCATCATCGCCGGCGACGCCGCGCTCGCGAAGTCGACGCGAAAGCGGCGCGTCTTGAGGATGTAGTTGCGGCTGTCGAAGGGAAGGATGCGCGCGACGAGCTCGTGCTCTCCCGCGGAATAACCCGCCCAATCGTACCACCAGAAGCCCGCGGAATACCGGCACAGCTGCCAAGGGGAGCCGTCGACGCAGACCTCGACTTTCTCGGCGTTGAGGGCGGCGCGGATCCGGAAAGTGTAGTGCGGCGAGGAGACGCTCTCTCCTTCCTGAGGAAAATCAACGGCGGTCTTCAGGCAGCGCGCGGTCTCGAGCATTGAGCCTCCGGAGGAGTGAAGCATCAGCCATTTTAATCGCGAGCCGCTCGGCGTCCTATCGCGCTCAGGTAAATCCTGATTGAAGGGCGGTTGACGCCCGCGCGTCGCGCGGTTTTGACGCGGGCGCGATAGGAACGCGATGGCCCGCGCCTTATACTCTTGCCTGCGTCATACGCGCGCGCAGCCGCGAAGGGAGGTCTCCATGAAGATCGCGTCCTGGACGGCCGTGGGTTTGCTGCTGGGAGTCTCGGTTCCGTCGTCCGCGCTGACCGTAGAGATCGTGATCACCGGCCCCGCCAAGGCCGGGTACGCGCTGACCGTCGGCGACGTGACCAAGAACGGCCGCTTGGCCGACCGGACGGGGAAGGTCACCTCGCGCGAGGCGGTCGACGTCGCGCCGCAATCGCGCTTCCTGCCCGCGAGGCTGACGTTCTTCGGCGAGCAAGGGCCCGTCGCGGTCTGCCCGCCGGTCAAGGTCGTCATCGAGGAGCGCGGGGCGGCCTGCACGCCTTCCTTTACGATGGTCCGCCAGGGCGGCGAGCAGGCGGCGTGCCGCGCCTCCTGCGAGCGGCCGCAACGGCATGGCGGCGACTCGGACGAGACTTTCGTCGCTCGAGCGCGATGACGCGCATCGAGCCCCTCGAGCCTGAGGCGGCCGAGCGCCGGGCGCCCGCGCGCCCGCGCGCCGGCCCGCCGGCCGTCTCGTCGCCGGAAGACCTTCGGGAGATTCTGGCGCGGCGCCGCGGGGTCGCGGCCTGGCTGGCGCTGGCCTTGATCGGGCTCGTTTATCTGAAGTGGGACAACATGCGCTTTTTCTGGTACGACCCGTCTTTCTGCGCCTGCAGCTTCGTGGTCAGCGCCTACTTCCTCTCGCGCTTCGCCCTGTGCGGGCTCTACCGGCCGCCGGCCGACGCCGGCTACGAGCCGGCCTTGACCGTCGTGATCCCGGTGCGCGACGAGGAGGCCGCGATCGCGCGCACGGTGGCGAGCGTCTTGGCCGCCGACTATCCCGAGCAAAAGCGCGAGGTCATCGTCGTCGACGACGGCTCCGCCGACGGCACGCCGGCGATCCTGAGCTCCTTGATCGAAAAGCATCCGAGCCTCAAGGTCTTCACGATCCCGCGCAGCGGCAAGCGCGCCGCCATGGCCCGGGGCGTGCGCCACGCGGGCGGCGAGCTGATCGTCTTCGTGGACTCCGACACGTTCCTCTACCGCGACGCCCTGCGCCGCATCGTCCAAGGCTTCGAGGACCCGACGCTCGGCGCCGTCGCCGGACACACCGAGGTCGAGAACGCCGGCAAAAACGCGCTGACCGGCCTTCAAGAGGTGCGCTATCTTCTGTCGTTTCGCATGATGAAGGCGTCGGAGAGCGTGTTCGGCGCCGTGACCTGCTGCCCCGGCTGCTTGTCCGCTTACCGGAAGCAATACGTGCTCGACGTCCTTGATCCCTGGCTCCATCAGCGCTTCTTGGGCGCCGCGGCCACCTTCGGCGACGACCGCAGCCTGACCAACCTCATCTTGAGAAAATACCGCGTGATCTACAACGCCCAGGCGGGGTCCTCGACCCTCGTGCCGGAGACCTGGCGCCTCTATCTCACGCAGCAAGTCCGCTGGAAGAAGTCGTGGCTGCGCGAGACGCTGATCGCGGGCGGCTTCATGCTCAAGAAGCACCCCGTCGCGGCGCTTTCCTTTTATAGCGCGGCGATCTGCAGCGTCGTGTCGCCGCTGATGATCTTTCGCGCGGCGTATCTCGGCTTCGTCGAGCCGCGGACGTTCCTTTCCTACCACGCGCTGGGCTTGATCTTGATCGGCTTCGTGCAGGGGTTGACCTTCCTGCTCCTGCGGCCGCGCTCGCGCTGGCTTTTGAGCATGCTGATGGTCGCGAGCCAAGTCCTCGTGCTCGGCCCGCAGACCTATTACGCGCTGTTGACGATGCGCCGCAATCATTGGGGCACGAGGTCGGGCTGAGCGGCGCATGCGAGCCTATCGAAGGACGTGGGTCGCGCTCTTCGCCTGCGCCGCCGGCTGGACTCTGTGGGTCGAGCGCGGCGCCTCGGCCGCGCGGCGGATTTTTTGGGGCGCGCCTTCGATCAGCGCGTCCGCCCGGCGGGAGCCGTCCTTCGTCGCCGTCGCCTTCTCGCGGCTGACGAGCGACGAGGAGCCTTTCGCGATGAGCGCGCGGCGCTTCGAGGAGACCTTGGACTTGCTGCGCGCCAAGGGCTACGCGTCGATCGGTCTTTCCGACGTCGAGGACTTCTACCGCTCGGGCCGCCTCCTGCCGCGCAAGGCGCTGCTGATCGCGCTCGATCGCGACGACCCGGAGAGCATCCGGCTGGCCGACGGCGTCCTCATGAGGGCCCGCATGCGCGCGCTGGTCTTCCTCGACCGCAACGGCGCCCGCGACGCGCGGCGCCACCGTTACGCTCTGAGCCCCCACGCGATGGCGCGGATCAAAAGGAGCGGCGCCTGGGACCTGGGCTGGTTCGCCGATTCTCCGGAATCGGCGCCGCCGGAGCCGGGCGTCGTGCTCGATCTGGAGGACCGCAAGCCGTGGACGCGCGACGCCGCGCGCTACCCGGTCCGTTTCGCGGGGTCTCGCGCGGGGTATAACGACGCGCGAGGCGAGCTCTCCGACATCCGGCTCATGCGCGTGCGCCCGGATCTGTCGGCCGAGGAGATCGCGTCCGCCGTCGAGGCCTCCTGGCCGCGCGAGCGGCCCTTTTCCGACGGGTTTCAAGGCGCGCGCCTCGGCATGGACTGGGTCCCCGAGTGGGGCGTGATCGCCGCGGGGCGCGGGCGCCTGGAGCTTCTCCCGGCGCCGCGGCAGACGGGCGCGTCGGTCGGGTTGAGCGGGACGCGGGACTGGCGCGACCTGGCGCTCGAGTTCGACGTCCGAAAGTACAAGAGCGCACTGTGGGCCTACGCGCGCTACGGCGCCGACGGCCGCTTCGCGCGCGTCGGCGCGCGCGACGGCTACTGGTATCTTCAGCAAAAGCCGGCGGCGGGCGCCTTGCCCGCGTCGCTGGCGCGCGAGCGCATCGGCGTTCTGCCCGCGCGCGTGAGGATCGTGCTCAAGGGCCGCTTCGCGATCGTCGACGTCGACGGCCGGCGCGCCTTCGGCGGGGGCGTCGAGCTCAGCACGTCCGTCGACAAGGGCCGCGTGGCGTTCGGCGTCTTCGACGAGCGCCCACACGCCGCGATGGGCGAGCTTTCCTCGGTCGCCGCGCGGCCTCTCGGGCGGCGCTGGCTCTCGCTCAACGTCGACGGGACGCTGGGAAGGTTCGATCCGGAGGCCTCTCAAATATTGCGGGAGGAGTCCGTCTTCTCTTACGCGCTGTCACCGCGCTGGCTATCGATCGGGCGCGACGGCCGCGTGAGAAAGGTCGGGAATGCCCGGGGCTTCGTGCGTCAACTGGCGGGCTTCAACCGCTGCCTGCTCGTGCCGATGGCCTTCTTGAGCGCCTCGCGCATCGCCGTCGTCGGCGACCCGCCGGCGGCGGAGAGGCTCATGGACGCGCTCGTCGACGCGGCCGCGGGCCCGGGCGCCGACGGCCTCAACTTGCGCGTTCCCGCCGCGCTCGCGCGCCGCGCCGAGGCGGCGCGCTTCGTGCCGGAGCTCGCGCGCCGCCTGCGCGCCGAGGGCAAGAGGTTGTGGGTCACGCTGGATGGGCCCGGCGAGCCGCCCGAGGCTTGGCTCGCGTCGACCGAGGGGTTGCTGCGGCCCGGGGGCCGCCCGCTCGCGGGAGTCGAGCGTCTCTATTACGACGCCAGGAGCAAGGAATCGCCATGACCATCGCTTGGCTCGCGCTCGGCCTTTGCGCGGCGGCGTTCTCCGCCGGCCTCGACGAAGGCGTCTCTTTGATGGAGCGGCAGCGCTATCGGGAGGCCGCCTCCGTGCTCGAACGCGAGGCCAAGGAGCATCCCGGCTCGGCCGCCGTGCTGATGAACCTCGGCGCGGCCTATCAGCGCGCCCACCGGCCGGACGACGCGCGGCGCTGCTACGAGCTGCTCGTGCGGCTCGATCCGAAAAATCCGAGCTATCTGAGGCTGCTCGCGGAAAGCGAGGCCGAGAGCGGCGCCCCGCTCAAGGCCTTGCGGCTCGTCGAACGCGCCCTGCGCCTGTCGCCCGGCGACAAGGAGACGTCTCTGACCTACGCGCGGCTTTTGATTCGCTCGAGCCAAGTCAAGAGAGGCGGCGACGTGATCGGCCTTCTGCAAGCGCGCTATCCCTCCGACCGCGCCGTGGAGTTCGCGATGGCGGATTATCTCTCGCAAGTAGGACGGCTCGACGAGTCGCTCAATTATCTGGATCGCCTCGTGCGCGACGATCCCGGCAACGCCGCGATCCGCCGGGAGCGGGCGAGCGTCCTCTACCGATTGGGCCACGCCCAGGAGGCCGTCGGCGAATGGCGGACCCTCGCGGCGCAGGCTCCGCCCGACGAAGGGTCCCTGCTCAACCTCGGCTGGGCGGCCTGGCGCGACGAGCGCTTGGACGACGCGGAGGCTTACGGCGAGAAGCTCGTCTCCCTCGATCCGGACAACCCGGTCTATTTGAGGTTCTTCGCGCAGATCAAGCTCGAGCAGCGGGACTCGGCGGCGGCGCTCGAGCTCGGCCGCCGCGCGCTCAAGAGCATGCCCAAGGACCGGGGCGCGAGGACGCTCGTCGCCAAGGCGCTCTTTCATCTGCGGCGCGACCAAGAGGCGATGAGCGAGCTGCGGGGGCTGCGCGCCGAGCGGCCCGCCGACGAGCAGGTCCTCTTCCAGATGGCGGATTTTCTCGCCGCGCTCGACCGGCCCGAGCAAGCGGCGGCGCTTTTCGACGAGCTCGTCGAAAAGCATCCCCGCAACCGGACCTATCGCAAGCGCCGCGCGCTCGTCGAATACGAGCTCGGCCGGTTCGATTCCGCCGTCGCGGACTGGAAGCTTCTCAACGAGAAGGACCCGCAGGATCCGGAGCCCATCGACCGCATGATCGACGACGCCTACGGCCGCGGCGCGTGGGAGGAGGCGATCGAGTGGAGCCGCCGGCGCGCCGGCGCGCGCTCTCTCGACGCGGCGGCCTGGCTCAAGCTCTCGTCGCTTTATCGTCAGCTCGGGCGCTTGCCGCAAGCGCTCGAGGCCGCGACGAAGTCCTATGAGATCGACCCGACGTTCCTGTCGGCTCTCGATCAGAAGGCCGAGCTGCTCGAGGACATGAAGGATTGGCCGCGCGCGAGACAGGCGTGGTCGGAGCTGCTGGCGAAAAACTCGAACGGCCCGCGCCCGATGTTCGCTCTGGCCCGCGTGGCCGAGGGAGAGGGAGACCTCGAGCGCGCCGTCAAGATCGTGCGCGCGGTCAAGACGCAGTATTTCTCCGAGAAGGATTGCCCGGCCTACATCGAGCTCTACGAGGCCCGCCTGCTCGCCGACCTGCGCCGCTACGCCGAGGCGATGCGGCTCATCAAGAAAGCGGAGCGCAAGAGCCCCTCCGTGCCCGTCCTCCTTTACCAGGGGCTGTCGGAGTGGCAGCGCGGCGAGTCGCTGTGGAAGGAGAGCTTTCGCAAGCACATGCTCGCGATAAAAAAAGCCGGCTATCATCCGATCACGACGATCGAGCTGGAGAAGTTCCTGGAGGGCAAAGGCGAGCTCCCCGAAAAGCCGATCCTGATCACGTTCGACGGCGGGCGCGCGGACTCCTTCAAGAACGCGGACCCGGTCCTCAAAGAGACCGGCTTCAAGGCCACGATGTTCGTCAGCGTCGGCGGCATGAGCCGCGCTCCGTTTTACGCCTCGGCCGAGGACCTGCGCCGCTGGAAGGCGACCGGCCGCTGGGACATCCAGCTCAACGCCGACCGCGCGCGCGACTTGGTCGCGCTCGACGCGGCCGGCCATCGCGGCCATTTCCTGGCCAACCGCGCCTGGCTTGCCGACGAGCGCCGCCTCGAGACGGCCGAGGAGCTCGAGAAAAGGGTCGACGCGGAATACGCCCGGGGCGCCGAGAAGATCCGGCGCATGGTGCCGGGGGCCGACGTCATCGCCTTCGCCGTCCCGTTCGGCGACTACGGGCAGGCCGATTACACGAACGACCCGGGCGCGGCGGCCCTCAACGTCCGCCTGCTGCAAAAGCGCTTCAAGCTCTCGTTCGCGCAGGACCGCTACGGCTACAACTATCTCGGCTCGAACGAGGCCGAGCTCTCGCGCCTCGAGGTGACGCGCGACATGACGGACAAGCAGCTGATGCGCGCGCTGCAGCTGGGCAGCCCGTGGGTCAAGGCCCGCCTGCTCGAGGCGCAGCTCTGGCAGCGCACCGGCCAGCCGCGCCGGTCGATCCCGATCTACGAGTCCGTCGCCGCCCGCGGCGTCGACCAGCCGGAGCTCTACGCCGACTGGGGGCAGGACCTCGAGCGCGTCGGCGAGCCTTA
>CAZRIP010000111.1:0-11893 GCA_964600165.1 uncultured Elusimicrobia bacterium
CTGCTCGGACTTGTAGATCTCCTCGGCGAGCTTGTGGCTCGCTTTCAAGAGGTCGTCTTTGGCCTTGTTGATCTTGTCGACGTCGTCGCCCTTGAGCGACTCTTTGAGGTCGGCGATGCCGCGATCGATGTTCTGGCGCTCGTCTTGGCCCACCTTGTCGCCGTGCTCCTTGAGCGCCTTTTCCGCCGAGAAGAGGACCGCGTCCGCCTCGTTTTTCGCCTGGACCTTCTCCTTGAACTTCTTGTCCTCTTCGGCGAACTGCTCGGCCTGCTTGACGAATTTCTCGACCTCTTCCTTGTTGAGCTTGTTCGGGGCCTGGATCGTGATGTGCTGGGCCTTCTTGGTGCCGAGATCCTCGGCCTTGACGCTCAAGATTCCGTTCGCGTCGATCGAGAACGTCACCTTGATCTGCGGCAGGCCGCGCGGCGCCGGCGGGATGCCGTCCAGGTCGAACTTGCCGAGGCTGACGTTGTCGCCGGCCTTCGGGCGCTCGCCTTGCAGCACGTGGACGGTGACGGCCGGTTGATTATCGGCCGCCGTCGAGAACGTCTGAGACTTCTCGACGGGGATCGTCGTGTTGCGCTCGATGAGCGGCGTCATCACGGAGCCCAGCGTCTCGATGCCGAGCGTCAGCGGCGTGACGTCCAGGAGCAGGACGTCCTTGACCTCGCCGGTCAGGATGGCGGCCTGGACGGAGGCGCCGGTGGCCACGCACTCCATCGGGTCGACGCCGCGCTCCACTTTCTTGCCGACGTAGTCCTCGACGAACTTCGCGACGATCGGCATGCGCGTCGGGCCGCCGACGAGGATGATGCGGTGGATGTCGGACGCCTTGAGGCCGGCGTCGTTGAGCGCCTGCTCGATGGAGGTCTTGCAACGCTTGACGATGGGCTCGACGAGCGATTCCAGCTTCGCGCGCGTGAACTTCATCGCCAAGTGCTTGGGCTGGTTGTCGACGGCCGTGAGGTAAGGCAGGTTGATGTCGGTCTCGAACGTCGTCGAGAGCTCGATCTTCGCCTTCTCGGCCGCCTCGCGCACGCGCTGCATCGCCATCGGGTCCTTGCGGACGTCGACGCCGGTCTCCTTCTTGAAGGAGTCCGAGATGAAGTCGATCAAGGCGTTGTCCATGTCGGTGCCGCCGAGCTGCGTGTCGCCCGACGTCGAAAGGACCTGCGAGGTGCCTTCCGCGCCCATCTCCATGACGGTGCAGTCCAGCGTGCCTCCGCCCAGGTCAAATACAAGAATCTTTTGCTCTTTGCCGGTCTTGTCCAAGCCGTAGGACAGCGCGGCCGCCGTCGGCTCGTTGACGAGGCGGATGACCTCGAGGCCGGCGATCGCGCCGGCGTCTTTCGTCGCCTGGCGCTGGTTGTCGTTGAAGTAAGCGGGGACGGTGATGACGGCCTTCTCGATCTTGTCGCCGAGAAACGCCTCCGCGTCGCGCTTGACCTTCTGCAGCAGGAACGCCGACAGCTGCTGCGGCGTGTACTGCTTTCCGTCCGGGGCTTTATAATGAAAGTCCGTGCCCATCTTGCGCTTGAAGGCCATGAACGTGCCTTCGGGGTTCGCCACGGCCTGGCGGCGCGCCGGCTCGCCGACGAGCAGCTGCCCGTCCTTGGCGAAAGCGACGTAAGAAGGGAACGCCTTGCCGCCCACCGAGGTGCCCTCGGCCGACGGGATGATCGTGGCCTTGCCGCCTTCCATCACGGCGGCCGCCGTGTTCGACGTCCCGAGATCGATTCCGATGATCTTGCTCATTTCTTCCTCCTTGCGACTCGGACCTTGGCGGTCCGCAGCACGCGGTCCCCGAGCTGATAACCGGACTGCAGCACGTCCACCACGGTATCCTCGGCCGCGTCTTCTTTTTCGACCGTGCCCAACACCTCGTGCTTGAGCGCGTCGTACGGCTTGCCGACGGGATCCATGACGGAGACCCCTTCCCCGGCGAAAATCTTCTGGAACTCCTTGAAGATGCCTTCCATCCCCTTCGCGAGCTCCGACTCCGAGTGCTGCGCCTTGATCTGCTCGTGCGCCGACTGCAATAGATCGTAGAGCGGGAGGAACTTCAAGATCGTCTCCGCCCGCCCGAGCCGGATATACTCGGGCCGCTCCCGATCGGTGCGCTTGCGGAAGTTCTCGAATTCGGCCTTCAGCCTCAATAATTGCTCGTAGTAGCTCGCCCCATCCGCCAACGCCTTTTCTAAGGGCGTCTGGGACGGCTCGCTGCCGCTCGCCGGCTCTTCGACTTTCTGCTCATCAGTCACTGTCTTCGGTCTCCCACGACAGTAGTTTCCTAGAGACGAGGTCGCTCATCAGATCGACGAGGCTCACCATGCGCGAGTACTCCATGCGCTTGGAGCCCATGATCCCGAGCACGCCGACGACGCGGTCCTTGTACTTGTACGTCTTGGTCACGAGGCTCAAGCCGGACAGCTCCGGGATGCCGCTCTCGCGGCCGATGCGCACCATCGGCTTGGGCTGCGCGCCGACCTCGTCGAGCTGCGTGCCCAAAAGCCCCGCGATCGCCTGCTTCTCGCCGATCATGCGCATCAAGGACTGGACCGCCTTGAAGTCGCCGATCTCCTCGGCGTGCGACAGGATGTTGTCGGCGCCCTCGACGTAGAAAGCGTCCGGCCCGATGATCTGCCCGAGCTCCTGGAGCATCTCGCCCGCGAGGCTCGTGAGCTCGCGGAACTCCTGCTCCATCTGCTTGAGCTTGCCCAGCACCGCCTGCTTGGCCTGCAGGATGCCGCAGCCGCGGATGTTCTCGTTCAAGAAACGGTTGAGCAGGTGGATCTGCCGGGAGGTCGGCGCGAAGCCGAGCTTGATCGGCCAGTGCCGGACCAAGCCCGCTTCGGTCACGAGGACGCCGAGGACGTTGTGGCCGCCCAAGTGGATCAGCTCGAGGCGCTTGAGCTGCTGGCTCTTGGTCTGCGGCGAGAGCACGAGGCCGGCGCCGTTGGAGATCCGCGAGAGCAGCTTCGAGGTCTCGAGCAGCAGCGTGTCCAGCTCCTCGATGCTTCCCTTATATTGCCGTTCGATGCGCTCCTTTTCGTCGGACGCCAGGCGCTGGACGCCCATGAGGTAATCGACGTAAAAGCGGTAGCCCTTGTCGGTCGGCTCGCGGCCCGAGGACGTGTGCGGCTGCTGCAGGAAGCCCTCGTTCTCCAGCTCCTGCAGGATGTTGCGGATCGTCGCCGAGGAGAGGTCGACGCCCGCCTCCTTGGCGATCTGCTGCGAGGAGACCGGCTTCGACGTCTTGATGTAATAGTGGACGATCCACTGAAGCAGGTCGTTCTTGCGCTGCGCGACGACTTCGGGTTTGAGTTGTCTCATGCTCGAGCTGAGCAAAATTAGCAATTCACCTGCGCGACTGCTAACATCATTATAAAGGAAAGCCCCTAAATTGTCAAGCCGTCGAAGCGACTGCTAATTTAGCTTCTTGACTACGGACGCTTGCGGGCCTACACTGGCGCCGTGATGAGAGACCGCGTTTTTCCGCTCGCCGTCGTCGCGGCTTTGGCGGCCTCGGCGCTCGCTCAGCCGGCGCCCAAGCCATCCTGCCCCGGCTGCGCCGTCGTCCCGGTCGTTCTCGTCGCCTCGGATTACGATACCAAGGGCGAGGGCGCGGCGAGGACCGGCGCGGCGTACTTTCTGACCGCCGTGAAGTTCGCCCAGCGCTGGTATCTGGCGAAGGCGGGAAAGACGTTCGCGCTGGGAACCCCTTCGGTGCTCGCCTCCGACCTGACGGCCGATCAGTGGATCGCGCTTTCCTGCCTTACGGCGACGCCGGACGAGCGCAAGCGCTTCCCGCCCTGCGATGCGAAAAAATACGCCTCGAAGAGCCCGCAGGCGCGCTACGCCTACTACTCCGAGGTCGAAAAGGAGTTCAAGGCGAAAGTCCCGAACGCCGGCGCCGACGACCGGCGCTACATCATCGCCGTTTTCGCGGGCAGCCAACCGGACGTCTGGCTCGGCGCCGCCGACGGCGCGGCCTACGCCGCCGCCACGCCGCGCAGCACGAGCGTCTTCTGCCCCTCGTACCAGCGCGATCCGACGGGCCGCGACGCGCGTTGCCGAGACTCGGTCTACGCCATCGCGCACGAGTTGGGGCACTCGTTCGGGCTCCAGCACAGCTGCGACCAGAATCTCTACGACAAGAAGGGCTGCGAGAACTCCTTCATGCAGACAAAGCATCCGCCCGACATGGGAATGCTCGCCGGAGAACGCGAAGCGCTCCGAAAGAACAAGTTCTTCCGGCTCTCGAGCGCCGACCTGAAGTGACTACTTGCCGGCGAGCGCGCCGACGAGCTGGCCGGCCTTGGCGCCGACGATGACCTCGTCGACGATGCCGTAGGCCTTGGCTTCCTCGGCGGACATGTAGTAGTTGCGCTCCATGTCGCGCGAGATCTTCTCGAAGGTCTGGCCGGTGTGCTTGGCCATGATCTTCTCGAGGGTCTTGCGCGTGTACTCCATCTCTTTGGCCTCGACGATGACGTCCGTCGCCTGGCCGCCGATGCCGCCGACGAGCGGCTGATGGATCATGACGCGAGACTGCGGCAGCGCGAAGCGCTTGCCTTTGCTGCCGGCCGCGAGGATGACGGCGCCGAAGGACATCGCCATGCCCATGCAGATGGTCGTGATCGGCGACTTGATGTACTGCATCGTGTCGTAGACCGCGAGGCCGGCCGTGACCATGCCGCCGGGGCTGTTGATGTAGAGGTTGATGTCCTTGCTGTCGTCGTCGGACTCCAAGTAAAGGAGCTGCGCGATGAGGACGTTGGCGGAGTCGGTCGTGAACTCCCCTTCATAGCCGCCGACGAAGATGATGCGGTCTTTCAGCAGCCGAGAGTAAATGTCGTAGCCGATGACGGAGCCCTGCGTGGCGCGCTCGATGACTTGGGGGATGAGGTTCATGGCTCAATGAAAACAAATTGCGGCCCGCGGACTCAAGGGCGACGCGTCGCTCAGACCGTCTGCGCGAGCCGCAGCGCGCGGAGCTTGGGCGCGAGCTCGTTCCACTTCTTGACGGACTCGGGGTCTTTCGGGCGCTTGTCCGAGACGGAGCTGCGCTTGGGGTCGGCTTGGATCGCCTTGACGCCGGGAGCGGAAGCGACGACCTTGCCGACGACCAGCTGGCGCCGCGCGGCGAGGATCGTGCCGTCCAGGCCGATCTGAAATTGCCAGACCTCGAGCTGCCCCTCCCCGCCCGGGAGCTCCTTCCACGCCTGGCTGCGAGCCTCGATGTGCGAGAAATATCTCCGCATGACGAGGTCGATCACGTCGCCTTGCGGCTGCGGACCCGCGACCTCGACGAGCTGGACGGCGACCGACTCCTGAGAGCCGTCGCGCGCCGCGGGGAAAATCCCCGTCAGACCGCTCGGGGAAAAGCTCTTGGACAGGCGGTCGAACAGCTCGTCGACCGGCTTGGGGTCGATCTTGGCCGGCGCGTGCGCCTCCTGAAAATCCTTGACGCTGCCCTTGAGCCCGACGGGGACGTCGATCCCCTCGATGAAGATCCCCGTCTTCTCCTGTTGGGCGCGGACGGGGAGGGCGAGCGCGAGCAGCGCGGCGGCGGCGGCGAGATTTCTCATATCTAAAGGATAAGGCCGCGCCGCGGCGCGCGCGAGGGTCTTCGGACCCAGCGTCCGGGGGCGCCGAACGTCCCCGGGAACGGGGTCCTTTGGACCTGTCGCCGGAGCCGCGCGCGGCTTATCCTAGGGACATGCCGGCCTCTATCCTTGTCGCGCTGCTCGGAGCATGGGTCTCGGCGCAGGAGTTCGCGCCGCCGCCCCCGCCGCCCGCGTCGTCGGTCGCCGTGGACGCGACCGTCGGCGACGACGCGCTCAAGGTCAAGATCGGCGACGAGCTCGTGTCGAAACCGCGCTTCTCCTTCACGCCGTCTTTGACCGGCGGCCTGCTCGCCCCGTTCGGCGGCGGGGACGGCACGCTGCTGCCTTCGCCGTTCGGCACCCTCGGCGCTCAGCTCGCCTATCACGGCGCGATCGACTCGCTGGTGATCGTGCGCGGCGGCTTGGCCGACTTGGAGTCGCACAAGCTCTTCTCCGATCCGAACGGCCTCGCCGCGTCCCCGGCCGACGCGCGGCCGGCGCAGTCCCGGTTCTCGCAGGCCGATGGCGTCATCAGCGGCTATGCCGACGCCGGCAAGGTCTTCTCGCTCGGCCCCGCCTGGAAAGCCGCCGTGTTCGCCGCGGCCGATATGTTCGGCATGGGGCCTTTGACCGGAGGAAGCTCGTCCACGGGCCAAAGCCTGACCGAAGGCTCCGTCGGAGCGCTCGTGATGCGGCGCAGCGGCGCCAACGAGTTCAGCGTGAATGGCTCGCTCGACGTCGAGACGGCTGACCGCACGATGTGGCGCAACGGCGACAGCACCCTCGTTCCCGGCGGAGAGATCGGAGCCGAATACGCGCGCGATACGACGGCCGGACGCGCGGCGGTCGGCGTCGATACGACCCTCCAGCGCGCCGACTTCGGCATCCGGCCTTACCTCAAGCTCGAGACCGGGAAGCTCTCGATGATGCTCGCCGCCGAGGCGCGGCGCAGCCGCGACGCTTTCTATCCGGACTCCAACGGCGCCGCCGCGGCAGTCTCTTACGCGCCGGTGGACGGCCTGCGCGTCGGCGTCCAGGCCAAGGTCGCGCGCCTGCAATATCCCATGGCGCCGGCGCCGGTCATGGACACCGAGGTCATGGCCAACCTTTCGATCGACGTCGGGCGCGTCTTCCATTCCGACACGTACCGGCGGCTGACGAGCCGAACGCCCGCGGCGCGCTACGTGCCGGCCTATTCGGATGCGATCAACGCGCGCATGCCGGACGCGGCCGACCAGGCGCGCTTCGCGAGCGCCCTGGCCGCGTCGCCGACCCTCGAGGATTTCGCCAAGAACTACGGCTTACGCTCGATCGACGACGTGCTGGCCGCGGCGTCGATGCTCACGTCGACTTTGAGCAGCGACTACAATTACAACGAGGGCCATCCGCCGAACGTGGCCGGCGCCGACAATCTTTACGCGGCCATGCGTCGGGACTACCTCGCGGGCAAGACGGACCCGCTGACCGTCTGCATCGGCGCGGCGCAGCTGGCCGCCGACATGGCGCGCGCCGCGAATATTCCACTGGAGGCGTCGGCCATGACGGTCCAGGTCCCGGGAGCCGGAAAGCCGAGCGAAGGTCACGCCGTCGCCGCGATCAAGACCCAGCAATACGGGATCGTCTTCGTCGACTGGGGCCGATTGACGCCGACCTATACCTGGGACACCAAGCAGGCGCTGGCGATCTACCAGGGGCTTCAGGGCGTGCCGTCGCTTTTCCACGAGGTGACCGCCGGCACGGACGGCAGTCACGTCGGCTACCTTTTCACCGAGGACGGCAAGAAGATCGTGCGCGGCATGAGCGCGCTCGGAGATCTCCCGGCGAGCGACCTCCAGCGCCTCTTCGACGACGACCCGCGCGGCGGCCCGATGACGATCGAGCGCTTCCGAGAGCTCACGCGCGGCAAATTCGTACAATAGCCGCATGGCCGGCGCGTCCTTCGATCCCGACGCCTTCACCGCGGAGTCGCGCGCGAATTGGAGCAAGGCGGCTCCCCATTACGGCGCGTTGGCCGACGAGCTCTTCCGTCCGATGGCCCACGCTTTCGTCAAGTTCGCCGGCGTCAAGGCGGGCCAGACCGTCCTCGACGTCGCCTGCGGGCCGGGCACGGCGACCCTGGCCTGCGCGAAAGCCGTCGGTCCCAAAGGCAAGGTGGTCGGCGTCGACCTCGCGCCCGGGATGCTCAAGGCCGCCGGAGAGCGCCTGGGCACGATCGACCTGCGCGAGATGAACGCCGAGGCGCTCGATCTCCCGGACTCGACGTTCGACGTCGTGATCTGTCAGCTCGGGCTCATGCTCTTCGCCAAGCCCGACCGAGCGCTCGCCGAGATGAAGCGCGTCTGCCGGCCGGGCGGGACCGTCGCCTGCCTCGTCCAGGGCCGGAAAGAAGGCATGCTTTTCACGAGCCTCGTGATGAGCGCGCTGATCAAGCGCGCGCCGCAGCTGAAGGCTCCGCCCGGCGCGCCGACGATCTACGCGTTCGGCGATCCGGGCGTCCTCGACGCCGCGCTTTCGAAGGCCGGCCTGGCCCAAGTCGCCTCCCACAGGCACGCGGGCGTCTTCACGTTCGCGTCGCCCGAGGAGTACTGGAAGCGCATGACCGAGGCCTCCGGCCGCACGGGCGCGATGCTGCGCTCCCTGCCCGAGGAGACGCGCAAGCTCGTCGAGGACGACGTCCTCGAGCAAGCGCGCGGTTATCGGCGCGACGGCAAGATCGACATTCCCTTCGAGTTCGTCATGGCCCGCGGGCTCGCGGATAAGAAAGGCTGATATCCCCGGCGCGCGCGCGCACGAAGCCGAGGAGCTTTTCGAGGTCCTCATGGCGGCAACGCTATCACATGCCGCCGCGGCGAGGCGTCACAGCGCGATGACAGCGGCGTCATCGTCGCGTTACCGGGATCGGGCTACACTGTCGATAAGGAGGCGCTTATGCCAGAGAAAAAGACGCTCGAGCGCGCGCGGCGCGCCAAGAGTCAGGGAAAAGCTCCGAGCACGCAGGCCGGAGCGTTCGTGCGCGAGGAGATCCATCACGCGCGCGAAGGCAAGCACCCGGTCCGCGGCCGGCGGCAAGCCGTCGCGATCGGCCTGTCGAAGGCGCGCCGCGCGGGTATCAGAATACCCAGGCGTCGAGGAAGCCGCCATTAAGCGCGATCGAGTCTATCGCGTCGGCGCGTACGGCGTCTATCCGCTGCTGGCCGGCGGAGGCGGAGAGCTGCTCTCGCGCGAGACGTCGGCGCTCGGGATCGCCGCCGCCTCGCTGCTGCTCGCGTGCGCACTCGGCCTGTTGATCTGGCTCGGCCGCTATTGCGGCCGCTGCAACGAGCGGCTCGGGCCGCGGCTGCTGCGGCTGATCGCGATGCCCGGCGCGGTCCTAACGTCGCTCGCGGTCCGCTCGGCGCAAAGTCAAAGGCAGGTCATCGCCT
Organism: uncultured Elusimicrobia bacterium; assembly: GCA_964600165.1. Lineage (GTDB taxonomy): Bacteria > Elusimicrobiota > Elusimicrobia > UBA1565 > UBA9628 > CAZRIP01. The sequence continues at coordinate 9,032 of CAZRIP010000111.1, forward strand.
TCGCGCTGATCGGCGCCTCGATCGTCGTCTTCGGGCTCGCGTGGCGCTGGGCCGTCGACGGGAACTTCGATCCAGAGAAGCGCTGACGAGCGGCGGGCCACCATCCGCGCGACACTCTCGGCTGTCGCATCAATGCAACGAAGTGTTTTAGCGAGAAAGTGAGGAGCGCGGCACCCGCGAGCCGGTAAGACTAACGCCTGGGCGAGAAGATGTAGCCCAGGCCGCGAGAAGTCTCGATCCACTTCGAGACCTTGGGGCCGAGCTTCTCGCGGATGTGGTGCAGGTGGACGTCGAGAGCGCGCGCGTCGGTCGGCTCGTCGGCGTCGAGCGCGCGGCTCTCGATGTAGCGGCGCTGGACGATCCGGTCGGCGTTGGCGACAAGCAGATACAGGATCTCGAACTCGGCCTTGGTGAGCTTGACGTCCTTGCCGTCGACGAAGGCCTTGTAGGCGAGCGGCTCGAGCCTCAGCGGCCCGATCTGGGCGGGCGCGGACTGGATGAGCCACGGCAGGCGCCGGCGCAGCACGGCGCGCACGCGCGCCTTGAGCTCGGCCAAGTCGCAGGGCTTGGCGACGTAATCGTCGGCGCCGGTGTCGAGGCCCGCCACTTTCTTGTCCGGGGCCTTCATCGACGTCAGCATGATGATCGGCAGGCTCGCGCTCTCCGGGTCCCGGCGCAGCGCCCGGCAGATGTCGATGCCCTCGCCGTCGGGCAGCTTCCAGTCGAGAAGCAGAAGGTCCGGCAGCCTCTTGGCGAGGACGGCCTTCGCCTCCCGCGCCGTGCCGACGCAGGCGACGCGGTAGTCCTTTTCCCGCGCCAGCGCGGCGCGGACCACGGCGTTGTGGGTCTCGTCGTCGTCGACGATCAGTATCTGGACGATCAAGCGCCTTAGTGTAGGGCCGCGGCCTCCGGCTGTCAAGCCGCCTTGATTTCCCGGCGCGCCCCTGCTACCCTTCCCAACCGATGGCCCGACGGCTGCGCTACCTCGCGCCTTCCGCGATCCTGCTCGCCGCGCTCGTCTTTCGCGTCTCGGGCTCGGAGTCCTTCGCGTTGCTCCAGCTCAAGGTCTTCGACGCGTTGCAGCGCGCCCATCCCCGGCCCTACGCCGACGCCCGCGTGCGCGTCGTCGACGTCGACGACGAGAGCCTCGCGCGCCTCGGGCCGTGGCCGTGGCCGCGCGCCATGCTCGCGCGCCTGGTCGACGCCCTCGCCCGCGCCGGGGCCAAGACCGTCGCCTTCGACGTCGTCTTCGCCGAGCCCGACCGAGCCTCGGGCGACGAGCTCTTCGCACGCGCCTTTAAAAAAACCAAAGTCGCCGCCGGCTTCACGCTCTCGAGCCGCCCGGGCGCGCGCGCGCCGGCGCTCAAGGCGGGCGTCACCGAGGCCGGAGCCCGCGTCCCGGCCTTTCCGGGGGCCGTCCCTAATATCCCCCCGCTCGAAGCCGCCGCCGCGGGCGACGGCTGCTTCGCCGTCGTCGGCGAGCCCGACGGCGTCGTCCGCCGCGCGCCGACGCTCCTGCGCGTCGGCGGCACGGCCTACCCCTCGCTCGCGCTGGAGGCCCTGCGCCTCTCTCAAGACGCGTCCGAAGTCGTCGCCGGCCGCCGCGAGGTCAAGGTCGGAGGCCTGACGCTTCCCGTCGACGACGCCGGGCGCGTCTGGCTCCACTACGCGGCGACGGCCCCCGCGCGCGTCGTCCCCGCGTGGAAGGCGCTCGATCCCAAGCAAGACCACGCTGCTTTCAAGGACGCGATCGTGCTGATCGGCGCGAGCGCCCCGGGCCTGGGAGACCTGCGCCCGACGCCGCTGAGCGCCGCGGCTCCCGGCGTCGGCATCCATGCCGAGGTGATCGAGGAAGCGCTGCTCGGGCAGCTCTTGCGCCGCCCCGCGTGGGCCGACGGCCTAGAGCTCGCCTTTCTCGCCGCGCTGGGGACGCTGATGATCCTTTTATTACCGCGCCTGGGCGCGGCGTGGTGCGGCGCCATCGCGCTTTCTTCGATCGCGGGCACGCTCGCGCTCTCATGGCACGCGTACGTCTCGCGTCATCTCCTGCTCGATCCCGTCTATCCCTCTTTGTGCGTCCTCGCGATCTACGCGACATCTTCTTTAATCACATGGGCGCGCGCCGAGGCCGAACGAGACCGCCTGCTCGCGCTCGATGAAGCCAAAGACGAGCTGGTCGCGACGGTGTCTCACGACCTGCGCGGGCCGGTCAACTCCATGGTCATGATCGTCGACGCGATGCGCCAGGGGCTCTACGGCCCTTTGACCGGAGAGCAGACGGAGCATCTCAAGCTGATCGAAGGCATGGGCCGCAAGCTCAACGGCTTCGTCGAGAACGTCCTCGACGCGGCGAAGATCAAGGCCGGCAAGCTCGCGCTCGTGAAGGCGGAAGTCGACCCCGCACGGCTCATCGCCGAGCTCGCCGAGTTTTTCGCGCCGAGCGCGCGGGCCAAAGGCGTGACCCTATCGTCCCGCGCCGCCGCCGGACTTCTGATCAGCGCCGACCGCGAGAAGCTGGAGCAGACGCTCAACAATCTGATCGGCAACGCGCTCAAGTTCACGCCGAGCGGCGGCAAGATCGAGATCGCGGCCGCGGACTCCGAAGGCTTCGTGCGCTTCTCGGTGACCGATACCGGCCTCGGCATCGCCGCCGAGGACCTGCCGAGGCTTTTCACGCGGTTCGAGCAGGCCGGCGTCGCCGAGCAGAAGCGCCGTAATATCTCCGGCGCCGGCCTCGGGCTTTCCATCTGCAAGGCGATCGTCGAGGGTCACGGCGGCCGCGTCTGGGCCGAGTCGCGGCAGGGCGCGGGCTCGTCGTTTTTTTTCACGATCCCGAGTGCCTAGGAGCCGATCAACGGCGTT
>CAZRIP010000112.1:0-11699 GCA_964600165.1 uncultured Elusimicrobia bacterium
CTGCTGCGCGAGGACCACAGGAAGATCAAGGAGCTCTTCCGGGAGTTCGAGAGCGCCGGCTACGAGCGCAAGAAGGCCCTCGCCGCGGCCATCATGCGCGAGATCGAGGTGCACACGGTCATCGAGGAGGAGCTTTTCTATCCCGCGGCCCGGCGCGCGCTGGAAGACGACGAGCTGATCGTCGAGAGCGAGGAAGCGCATCACGTCGCGAAAGTCCTATTGGCCGAGCTCAAGGTCCTGCCGATGGGCCGGCGTTTCGTCGCCAAGTTCCAGCTCATGATCAACAACGTCCGCCAGCACATCCGGGAGGAGGAGAGCGCCCTTTTCCCCAAGGTCGAGCGCTCGGACATCGACCTCATGGAGCTCGGCGAGGAGATGGGCCGCTTGAAGATGAAGACGCTTCAAAGCGGCGCGGTGTCGCGCGGCATGATCCTGGTCGACGAGGTCTCCCACAAGACCGGCGTCGGCTTGGGCGCCCTGCTGATCGTCGGAGTCGTCGCCGGAGTCGCGGCGGCGCTGCTCAAGAGCTCGTCCGAGCTCCGTTGAGCGCCTGACGCGCCGCCCGGCTCATCCGATCAGCTCGTAGCCGTCGCCGGTGGTTTGGATGAGCCGGGCGGCCTCGGGGCCAAGGTCCTCGCGCAGCCTTTGGACCGTCTTTTCGAGGACGTTCTCGTCGGCGCGCGCGCCCCAGATGTCGCGCAAGAGGCGCGAGCGCGTCACGCCGCCCCGGTTGCCGGCCAAGGCATGGAGGACGGCGAAGCGCTTGGGCGCGAGCGTCGCGAGCAGGCGGTCGTCGATCCAGACGGCGCGGCTGCGGGGGTCGAGGCGGACGACGCCCTTGCGCACGGGCGCGCCGGCGGCCGCGCCGTTAACGTCGCCCCGCGCCGTCAGGACCCGCTTAATCAGCCGCACGAGCTCCTCGAGCTGGACCGGCTTGCGCAGATACTCGACGACGCCCAGCGCCTTGACCGAGCTCTCCACGAACTCGAGCTGATCGAAGCACGCCGTCATCACGATGACCGGCGTCTCCCGCGCGGCGGGGTTTTCGCGCATCAGCTTGAGGACCTCGACTCCGTTGAGAAGGGGAAGCATGAGGTCGAGCAGAACCAGGTCCGGGACCAGGGACAGGATCTTCTCGTAGCCTTCCCGCCCGTTGAACGCGTAATGGATGTCGTAGCCGTGGCCGTGAAGGGTCAGCCCCAGCAGGTGCTGAAGGTCCGGGTCGTCCTCGATGCTCAGCAGTCTCGCCATCAGCCGTGGGCCGCCTCGGCCAGCGCGCCGACGGCGACGACGACCTCCTTTTCATCGAAGGGCTTGATCACGATCCCGCTGGCGCCCGCGGCATGAGCGCGATGCGCGAGATCGGAAGACTGCCAAGCGGTCATCATGAGCACCGGAGGCGGGCTTGCGATCTCCGCGCGCGAGCGGCGGCAGAACTCCCAGCCGTCCATGCCCGGCATTGAGACGTCGAGGAGTATCGCATGGTGTCGGATCGTCTTCGCGAGAGCGAGCCCCTCGAAGGGGTCGGTCGCCCGCGAGACGAGGAAGCCCGCGCGCTCGAGCCTGAGCGCGAGCATCTCGAGGAGGTCGGGCTCGTCGTCAACCACGAGGATTCGGAGATGTTCCATGAGAGAGCGGCGCCGCGGCGCGGCGCGGCAAAGTGAAGGAGAACCGGGCGCCGGCGCCGGCCTCGCTTTCGGCCCAGACGCGGCCGCGGCAGAGGCGCGCGATCTCGTGGCAGATCGCCAGCCCGAGGCCCGTCCCTTTGTAGCCCGCGCCGCCCTTGGGACGGTCGAGCTGCACGAAGCGGTTGAAGAGCTCGGGCAGCCGCTCGCGCGGGATGCCGGGCCCGTCGTCGGAGACGGTGAAGACGACCTCTTCCTCCTCGACGCGGGCCGACAGCTCCACGCGCGCGCGCGCGTAGCGCAGAGCGTTGTCGAGCAGGTTACCGAGAAGCTGCGCGGCCATGTCGGCGTCGCTCCAGACCGCCGGCAGCGGCCCGCCCGGGACGACGGCGACCTCGATCTTGCGTTCTCCCCGGGACAGCCGCGCCGCGTCGCCGGCCTCCCGCATCAGCGCCTCGCAGTCGAGCTCCGCGGGCTTGACCTCGACTTGCCCTGATTCCAGCCGCGAGAGGTCGAGGAGATTGTTGATCATGCGGGCCAGGCGCTCGGCGTTGCGGTGCGCGACGGAAACGAGCTGGGATTGCTGCTCGGTGAGCGGCCCGGCCAGGCCGTCCCAGAGGTTGGCGACGGCGGCCTTGATGACCGTCAGCGGCGAGCGCAGCTCGTGCGAGACGGTGCTCAACAGCTGGTCCTTGAAGCGCTCGACCTTGCGCCGTTCGCGGATCTCGGCCTTGAGCCGCTCGAGCTTGCGCAGGCGAGCGAGCAGGCGGCTGCGCTCGAGCGCGTAGCCGAGCGCGCGGCGCAGCTCCTGCGGCTTGATCGGGCCCTTGGTCAGGAAGTCCTGCGCGCCGTGAGCCAAGGCCTCGAGGGCGAGGCGCTCATCGTCGAGGTTGGTCAGCACGACGATGGGCGTGTCGCCCGCCGCGGCGCGCGCGCGCTTGAGCGTGTCGAGCCCCTCGGAGTCCGGGAGCATCAGGTCGAGCAGAATGAGATCGTGCTCGGCCTTGGCGATGAGCTCGAGGCCCCGCGCGAGCGACTCCGCGCTCTCCATCATGAAAGCGAGCGTCTCTCCGCAGGCCTCGTTGAACCGCAGGCTCATCAAGTAGACGCTGTCGGGATCGTCCTCGATCAGCAGCACTTTGGCGCGTTGTTGAATCATGGTCGTTCCTCGCTGATACGATAAGGCCGCGAAGGGGCCCCCACCAGGGCGGGTTTGTCAGCGCGCGTCAGCGGGAGCCGGGGGGCGTGAAAAAAGCCGGGAAAGGGACTCGAACCCTCAACCTATCGCTTACGAAGCGATTGCTCTACCATTGAGCTATCCCGGCGTCGGACGTCATTCTAGCAAAAGCTTCACGCCGCGTCCATGGCGGCCGACGCGAGTGACGGCCTACACTAATGAGGCGATGAGGATTTGGTTCACGCTCGGCCGCGCGCTCTTCGGCGCCGCGTTCACGCTCGCCGGGATGCGCGCGTTCTCGGCCGACGCCGTCTTCGAGGCGGCGGCGCTCGGCGTGCCGTGGGCGTTCGCGCTCGTTCCGCTGGCCGGGCTCATCGCGGTCTGGGGGGGCGCGGCGACGGCGCTCGGCTGGCGCGCGCGCTCCGGGGCGCTCCTCCTGCTGCTGCTCTTGGCGCCGGCGACGCTCTTGATCCGCCGCGCTCCGGCCGCGCGCGGCCCGATCACTCGGGAGTTCTCTGTCCTCGACGCGCTCGCGCTCGCGGGCGGAGCGCTCGTGATCTTGTCGCTGGGAGCCGGCCCGATCAGCGTCGACGCGCGCCGCGAGCGGCGGCGCCAGGCGCACCTGCGCCCGGCCAGGCCGAGCGACCTATCGCGCAACCTGAGCTTTTTCGGCGGCGGGCGCGGCCGCGCCTGAATCCGGAGCGGCGCGCAGCGTGAAGACCACGGAAAGCCCGCGGCCCGCGGGCGTCTCGGCCCAGATGCGCCCGCCGTTGGCCTCGATGAGGGTCTTGAGCGCGTGGAGCCCGAGGCCGCGGTCCGGGAGCCGGCGCGGATCGGCCGAGCGGTGGAACTGCGCGAAGAGATGCGCCAGCTCGTCGGCGGCCGGCGGCTTGCCCGAGTCGCAGATCGACACCCTGATCTCCGAGCCCTCGCGGCGGACGTCGACGGCGACCAAGCCGCGCTTGGGAGAATGCCTCAGCGCGCGCTCCAAAAGGTCCAGCGCGACGCGCGCCAGGTGAGCTTGGTCGACGAGCGCCGCCGCGTCGCGGCTTTCCCGCGTCACGCGCACGCGGCGCCTGGCCGACGACTCCGGGATCGCCGCGAGCGCGGCCTCGAGCGCCTCGCGCACGTCGACGCGGCGCGGCGCGGGCAGGGCGAGGCCGGACTCGAGGGCGTTGATCGCCAGGACGTCCTCGACGAGCCAGCGCAGGCGGTCAGCGTTCCTCTCGATCATCGAGACGAAGCCGAGCCGATGCCGGGCGTCGTCGAGGCCGCCGCGCCGCAGCGTCTCCGCGGAAGCGCGGATCGCGGCGATCGGCGTGCGCAGCTCGTGAGAGACGGTGGCGACGAAGCGGCGCTGCAGCCTCTCGCGCGCCTCGAGCTCGTCGGAGCGCCGGAGGCGCTCGGCCTGCGCCTTGATCTCCTCCGTCATCTGGAACAGCTCCACGAAGACCTTGACCTTCGCGCGCAGGATCTCGGGCACGATGGGCTTGGCGATGAAATCGACGGCGCCGAGCGAATAAGCCCGCGCCACCCGGTCCTCCTCGGCCGACCCGGCGGTCAGGAAAATGATCGGAGTGCGCGCGGGGCGAGTCTCGCGCTGCCGGAGGATCTCGGCGGTCTCGAAGCCGTCGAGCCCCGGCATCCGCACGTCGAGGAGCACCAGAGCGAAGGGCTCCTCGCGCTCGAGCAGGAGCAAGGCCTCTTCTCCCGAGGCCGCGCCGATGAGCCGCATCCTCGGGTCGTCGAGCAAGGCCTCGAGCGCCAGCAGATTGGCGGGCTGGTCGTCGACGATCAGGACGGAGGGCTCGCGTTCCTTCATAGCGCCCACACGCGCAGCAGCGACAGCAGCTGCGGCTCGTCCACCGGTTTGGCGGCGTAATCGGTGGCCCCGGCCTGGATGCATTTCTCGCGGTCGTCCTTGAGCGCCTTGGCCGTGATCGAGATGATGGGCAGACTCCTCAAGCGCGGGCGGGATCGGATCTCCCGCATGGCCTCGTAGCCGTCCATGTCGGGCATCATCACGTCGAGCAGCACGGCGTCGACCTCCGGCGCGCTCTCGAGAAGGGCCAGGGCGTCGCGCCCGTTCTCGGCGCTGAGGACGCGGGCCTTCTGGCGCTCGAGCGCGGCGGTGATCGCGAAGATGTTGCGCGGGTCGTCGTCGACGACGAGGATCGTCTTGCCGGAGAGCGCGGGCTCGAGGCGCTCGGCCTCGTCGAGGAGGCGGCGCTGGTCTGGAGACATCTCGGCGACCGGCAGATGGAGATGCAGCGAGCATTCGGAGAACAAGCGCGCCTCGGTCAGGATCGTCTTGAGGGGCAGGCGCCGCGACAGCCGCCGCAGCCGCGCGCCCGCCTTGGCGTCGAGCGCGCGGTCGACGCGGACCAGCACCGCGGGGCATTGGCGCGCGCCCTTGAGGCCGTCGAGCGCGCTCCAAGCCCACGGCAGGGAGAGATCGACGACGACGCACGCGGCGCTCGAGGCGCCGGCGAGAAACTCCTCGGCGCTGGCCGCGCGGCGCACGCGGTCGCCCGCGAGGCCGGGGAGCGCGCCTTCGCCCTCGCCGGCGTAGAGCGTCGAAGGAGGCGCTTTCAGCCGGGACTGGAGCTCGTCGAGGGCCGCTTTCAAGGCCCCGGGCGCGACGGTTTTCTTATCGAGGCGGCCGAACGCGCCCAGGCGCGTCGCGCGCGGCGCGCAGGCGTCCTCGGCGACGATGACGACGGGGATGTGCCGCGTCGAAGGCGTGCGCTTGAGCTGGTCGAGAACGCGCCAGCCGCTCATGTCCGGAAGCGACGAGTCGAGCATGATCGCGGCGGGCGGCGTCTTGCGCGCGAGCGAAAGCGCGAGGTCTCCGCGCTGGGCGACGACCGTCTTGAGGGCGGCCGCGCGCGCGGCCTCGATGAGCCTCAGCGACAAGCCCACGTCCTCCTCGACGACCATGACGGCGCCGGCGGTAGACGAGGACGGCGCGTGGTCGCCGAGCCGGAAAGGCAGCCAGCTGCCCAACGAGCGGCGCGGGCGCTCTTCGGAGGGCGGGCAGTCGCCGCGCGGCAGAAGCAGCGTAAAAACGCTCCCCTTGCCGGGAGCGCTTTCGATCGAGATCTCGCCGCCCAGGCGCAGCGCGATCTCGCGGCTGATGGCAAGGCCCAGGCCCGTGCCGCCGTAGCGCCGGCTCGTCGTCATGTCCGCCTGCTGGAAGGCCTCGAAGATGATCTTCTGCTTCTCGGCCGGGATGCCGATGCCGGTGTCCGAGACCGAGAAGGCGAGCCGGTCCTTGGAATACGGCGCCATCGTCAGCCGGACCGCGCCGCGCTCGGTGAACTTGAACGCGTTGGAAAGGAGGTTCTTGAGGATCTGCTGCAGGCGCTTGGCGTCGGTGGCGACGTTCTCCGGCATCGCGCGCGCGAGCTCCACGACGAAATCGAGGCCCCGGCCCTGCGCGATGGGCCGGAACTGGCGCTCGAGCTGCGAGGCGAGCTCCGCGAGCGAGACCGCGCCGATCTCGAGCGTCATGGTGCCCGATTCGATCTTCGACATGTCGAGGATCTCGTTGATCAGAGCGAGCAATTCGGCGCCGGCGGAATGGACCGTCTTGGCGAACTCGACTTGCTTGGCGGTCATGTTCCCGTCGGAGTTGTCGGCGAGCATCTTGGCAAGGATCAGCATCGAGTTGAGCGGCGTCCTCAGCTCGTGGGACATGTTCGCGAGGAACTGGGATTTATACTTCGACGTCAAAGCGAGCTGCTCGGCCTTCTCCTCGAGCGAGCGGCGGCCGAGTTCCAGCTCCCGGCTCTGCGCGAGAGTCTCCTCCTTTTGCTGAGACAACAGGCGGGCCTTCTGCTGGAGAGCCTCGTTGGTCTCGCGCAGCTCGATTTGCTGGCGCTGAAGGCTTTGCGCCAGCAGCTGGGACTGGCGCAGAAGCTCCTCGGTCCGCATGTTGGAGGCGATCGTGTTGAGCGCCACGCCGATCGGCTCGGCGACGAGGTCCAGGAATATCAGGTCGAGCTCGCGTAGCGGCTGGAACGCCGCGAGCTCGATGACGGCCTGGGTCTGCCCCTCGAAGAGGACGGGCAGCAAGACCACGGCGCGGGGACGGCTCTCACCGAGGGCCGAGCCGATGCGCAGGTAATCATCGGGCAGCTCGTCGACGACGAAGCGGCGGCGCTCGAGGGCGCACTGGCCGACCAAGCCCTCGCCGAGCCTAAAGGAGATCGGGAGCTCCTTGCGGTGCGCGTAGCTGCCGAGCAGCCGCAGCCACGCGCCGCCTTCGCGTCCTTCGAGGAGATAGACCGCACCCTGCTGGAAGCCGAGCAGGGCGGCGAGCTCGGAGAGCACGAGCCGGCAGGCGTTGACCTGGTCGCGCTGGCCTTGAAGCATCCGCGTCATGCGGGCGAGGCTGGTCTTGAGCCAATCCTGGTCCGCGAAGTGCGCGGCCATCGCGTTGACTGCCTCGGCGACCTGCGCCGCGGTCTCGCCGCGCCCGGAGCGCAGCCGGGCCTTGAAGTCGCCGTTCTTGATGGCGGCCAGGACGCGGACGAGCTCGGAGAGATCGAGCGAGTCCTCGGCCGGCCCTGCGAGCATCATTGGAGTCACGGTCGTGCGGCGAAATTATACGCCCGGGATGACGCGCGGGCCATCGCGGCACGGTCAAGCTTTCGTGACGGCCCTATGACGGCGAAAGTTTTAGTATCATTGCGCCGCATGACCGGGAGGGTGACCAACGCGCTGCTCGTCGTCTGCTTCCTGGTGTGCCCGCTGCTGTTTTTCACGAACCTGACCCGCAACCCGTACATCACCCAGATCTGCCTTCTCAACGTCGCGCTTCTGGCCGCCGCGGCGCTTTCCGCGACGGAGGCGGCGCTGGCCGGGCCGCAGGCGAAACCGCTGGCGCGCACGCCCCTCGACGCGCCGATGCTCGGGCTTCTGCTCGCCTGCGCGGCGAGCTGGATCGTCGCTTATTTCGGCCACCGCGCCTTCTTCAAGCCGGCGATGGCCAACGAGGGTCTCAAGGCCTTCCTGTTCCTCGGCGCGAACATGGCCGCGCCGTTCTATTTGGCGGCGACCGCGGCGTCCCGCGACGACGCCGCGGACCAGCCGGCGCTGGCGCCGTGGGTGTGGTTCGTTCTCGTCTGGGGTCTGCTTTGGACCACTTATTCCGCCGCGCGCGGGCCCTCCGCCGCGGCCGGCGACATTTGGGGGCAGGCGTGGGACGGCTACGGCGCGCTGCTGTGGGCCGCAGGCCTCGCGACGGCGATCTGGCTCTGCCGCAAGGGCCGAGCGCTCGACTTCCTGCACTTGGCGCTCGCGACCGGCTTTCTCGCGTCGGTGTACGGCATCCTTCAGTACTTCAACGTCGAGCTCATCTGGCCCAACGTCCTCAATCCCTACGGAGGGCGCTCGGTCTCGACCTTCGGCAACCCGAACTTCATGTCGTCGTTCAACGTCGTGCTGCTGCCGCTGGCCGCGGCCTGGGCGGTGCGCGCGCGCGGCGGGCGCCGGTTCGCCTACGCCGCGGTGTTCTTCGCCCTCGAGGGCGCGCTCTTGTGCAGCCTGACGCGCTCGTCGTGGCTCGGCGCCGGGCTGGCGCTCGGACTGCTCTCGCTGTCGCCGGAACTGCGCCGCGAGGCGCTCGACGACCCCAAGCCCGTCGGCTTGCTCGCGGCCTTGGCCGCGGCCACGGCGCTCTTCTGGCCGCACAGCGCGATCACGGCGGGCTACGAGCCGAACGTGGTCGGCCGAGTCAGCGAGATCCTGCAGGCCGCGCGCTCGGGCGGCGCCTACAGCCCTTGGCACCAGCGCCTCTTGATCTGGACCTGCGCCTGGCAGATGGGCCATGAGAACCCGTTGACGGGCAAGGGGTGGGGGCTCTTCGAGCTTTTTTACCCTTTCTACCAAGGTCCCATCCTCGACGCTCTGGACTTCTACCGGACGCTGCGCACGCACGCCAACAACGCGCACAACGAAGTCCTCGAGCTGTGGTCGCAGACGGGCCTGCTCGGGCTCGGAGCGGCCGTCTGGCTGTGGACGACGTTCGCGGCGGCGGCGCGGGGGCTCTTCAAGCGCCGGGGCGACGGAGACATCGCGGCGATCGCGCTTTGCGCGGGCGTCGCGGGGATGCTGGCGGACAATCTGCTCAACGTCTCGGTCCACTTCGCCGTGCCGGCGTTCATGTTCTGGTGGGCCGCGGGGCACGCGATGGGCCGCTGCGCCAAGCCGGGCCGGCCCGCGAGCGCGCCGCTCAAGGCCGCGGCCGCCGTCCTGCTGGCGCTCGCGGTCGGCGGCGGCTGGTATTGGTGGCGCACGTGGAACCGGGAAGCCGAGTATTTCGCGGGCTTCAAGCTGCTGCGCCAGAAGCAGATGTCCGCGGCGGTCAAGCGCCTCGAGCTTTCGCGCGCCTGGGGGCCGCCGGAGGTCAACGCGATCTACGAGCTGGGCAACGCCTACGCCCAAGCGCAGCGCTACCAGGACGCCGAGGAGGCGTATCGCGGCGCGCTGGCGGCCAACGCGGGCTACGACGAGATCTACTACAACGAGGGGGCGATCCTGAGCGGCCACCTCGGGCAGTTGGACCGCGCCATCGACTTCTTCCGGATGGCCTGGTGGATCAACCCGCTTTCGGCCGACGTCTACAACAGCCTCGGCAATATTTTCTTACAGCACCCGGACCGCTACAAGGCCGACGCCTACGCGCTGCTCGCGCGCGCCGCCCATTTCTTCCCCGAGAACCCGAATCATTGGAACAACTTGGGCTTCTTGTACAGCCTGGACAAGAACTACGCGCAGGCCGAAGCCTCCTATATCCGCGCGCTCGAGCTCGATCCGGATTTGGCCGTCGCGCGCCGGAACCTGGAGGCCGTGATCCGGGCGGCGGGAGGCGCGCGGCCCGAGGGCGTGCGGGGGCTCGACGCGCTGCGCGAGGTCGAAACGCGCGTCGCGCGCAAGGATTACTCCGACGCCACGATCGCGCTCGCGCGCGAGTCGGTCCGGCTGATGCCCGAGGCCGCCAAGCCGCGCTATCTGTTGGGAAGCCTGCTGCTCGCGCGCGGCCGGGCGGCCGAGGCCCTCGAGTCTCTGGAGTGGGCGGCCGCCAAGGAGCCGCGCAATCCCTACGAGCGCCTGAACCTGGGCGAGGCTTATTTGAGCCTCGGACGCGGCGCCGAGGCGGCGCGCGAGTATCAAGCCGTGCTCGCCGTCGACCCCGGCAACGCCCAAGCCCAGGCGCGCCTGCGGCTCTTGTCGGGACAGGGGAGATAAGAGCGGCTCTTGCGTAATATTTCAGCAATGATGGACGGCTATTCTTCGGCGTGTATCCGCTAAAGGAGCGGGCGCGGCTCGCTTGGCTGGCGGCCGTTTTCCTGATCGTCGCGAGCCCTGTAAGGGCTCAGGACGATCCGGAGATGGCCAATTTGAGCCGCCAGATGCGCATGGCCGTGCGCCTGTATGAGAAAGGCGACGATACTTCGGCGCTGGATCATTTCATGGAGGTCTTGACCCGAGGCGATCCGGCCGAGCGCAACATGGCCAACGAGTACATCAATTTGATCACCAAGCGCATGAACACCGGGGAAAAAGACACGGCGCCTTTGCGGCCGTCGTCCGTGCGCCCCGCGGAGACCGTCGTCGAGCCGGCCAAGCCCGACGCGGCGAGCGCGCCGGCGGCCCCGCCGGCTTCGAAGGGACCGGCCGCCCCCGACGTCGTCATCGAGAAGGGAGGCGGAGAGCGAGTGGCCGCGGCGGTGCCGCTGCCGGGTTCGCTGCGCCCCGCGGCGCCCGCGCCGGAGCTCTCGCCGGCCGCCAAGTCCTACCCGACGGCGCCGGCCGTCGAGTCCGAGCTGCCCAAGGCCAACAAGGCCTTGATGAAAAAAGAGATCCGCTCGAAGATCCGCAACATGGTGGAGGACTCGCTCAAGGAGCTGAAGTCCTTCGAAGACATCAGGCTGCTCATGCGCGAGGATGGAGACCCCGAGGCGATCGGCATCCCGACGCCTCTGCTGTTCCAGAACGGGATCGCGTTCCAAAAGGACGCCCAGAAGATTTTAGAGGCGCTCACGCGGCTGACCTACGGCCTCGGCACGGCGCAGGTCGTCATCCTTCCCGAAGGCACGGCGCTCGGGGACGCGAAGGTCCTCGACATGCGCCGCACGATGGGCGTCTCGTCCTATCTCTACTCTGCCGGCGTCGCGCCCGCGCGCGTGCGCATCAACCTGCTTAACTCGCAAGTCGACCTGCCGAAGCCGATGTTGGAGTTCAAGGGCGTCGTGATCCTGTTCGTCTACAACCAGCCGATGACCTTGGTCGTCGAAAGCTCGCTCGGCGAGGAGTCCGGGCCGCCGCTTTCGCTCGGCATCTTCCCCGGGAGCGTCCGTCCGGACCGGGGCGAAGGCTCGATCATCGAGTTCTCGGTGGAAGATCCGCCGGCGGGCCTCGTGTCCTGGAAATTCCAGCTGCTCCAGCCGGCGGCGTCCGACGGCAAGGACCTCGCGCCGCTGCAGGAAGTCCTCGGCGGCAGCCCGGTCTTCCATCAGATCTATTGGAACGGCCGGCAGAATTACTTCGGGCCGCCTTTGCCGGCCGGGCGCTATGAGTGCGTGTTGACCGCCATTGACGCGAAGAACCGGCAGCGCACGCTCCATCGCTGGATCCAGCTCGTCAACGACGACTCGCTTGCTCAGCAGCCGGAAAAGCTCCTTGCGAAGGCGGCGGAAACGGCCACGCCTTCACAAGGAGCTTTTCCGGCCGCCGCACAGCAAGTCCCGCCGCCAGTCGCGGCGGTGACGATCGTGCCGGCGCCGGCGGGCGCGCCGTCGGCCGATCTCTCGGCGCGGACGGATGCCCTTATTAAGGAAAAGACCGGCGGGAAAGCGCGCCGCAAGACCCGGATCAAGGGCAAGGCCGAG
>CAZRIP010000113.1:0-11620 GCA_964600165.1 uncultured Elusimicrobia bacterium
TTGATCGTCTCGAGCCGCTTGAGCAGGCCGGGCAGCCTCTTGAGCTCGGGCCCGTCGAGCCGGCTCGACGTCTTCATGTCCTCGATCAAGTCGTAGCGGATCTGGTAGAGCCCGCGCGCCCAGTGCGGCGAGAAGAACTCGAACGAGGGCTCGCCGCTCTCGACCGTCAGGCGCGCCACGCAATAACAGCCGTTGCCTTGCGGTCCCTTGGGGATGGTCGAGAATTCGGCCTCGGCGCCGATTTCCACGAGGAAATCGTTGATCGCGCGGACGTCCTCATCGCTGAGGCCCGTGCGCTTGGCGATCTCCGGCAGCGGCAGCGCGTCCTCGGCATAAAGGAAATAGCGCTCGAAGGCCTCGCTGCCGAGCTTCTCGATCTTCGCGACGATGTCGGCGCGCTCGCCGACGCGTTCCTCGACATGGACACGTTCGCCGCCGCCGGCCGTGATCTGCTCGTTGAGCTCGCCGATCCCCGCGAAGCGCGCGCGCGGCCAGCGCTGGCGGCGGATCGCCCCGCGCGCGGCCCCGGCTCCGAAGGCCAGCTTGCGGAAGAGGTCGTCTTTCTCGAGGCGCTCGATCTCGCGCGCGAACTCGCGCTCGGGCATCTCGATCCATTCGGCCATGCGCATGCGGCCGAAGAGGGCCAAGCGTTGGTTCTGCTTGAGCGCGAGCGTCGGTCTGAGTTTCGCCATGGGTTTTGGCCGGTTCGTTCCATCGAGCCTATCGCAATGAAACGGCCAGGGCGTCCTAAAACGCGAAAACGCTCCAAAATGGAACGTCAAATGATATCTAATATGAGCGTGACGAAGCGCACAGTGGCGCCCTCGTTCGACCTCTTCAACGCCCTGCCCGACTGGGTCTGGCTGCGCGAGCTCGACGGCGCGATCATCGAGGTCAACGAGGCCGCGCTGCGCCGGACCGGGTTTAAGCGCGCCGAGATGGTGGGCAAGCCCATCTCCGACTTCTACTATAACGAACAGGACCGCCCGCGCAGCGGCCCCTGGACGAAACAGCTCCTTAAGGAGCGCGTGGGCTTTCTCGTGCTCACGCTGCGTGACAAGGCGGGCAAGCCCGTCGAGGTCGAGCAGCACGGCCGGATCGTCGACTGGGGCGGGCGCGAGGCCATCCTGGTCGTCGCGCGCGACATCGGCGAGCAGCTGCGCGACCGCCGCCTCGCGCTGACCCTTTACGAGGCGTTCCGGCGCTCCAACGACGTGATGTTCTACACGGACCGCAACGGCACGATCTTGGACGTCAACGAGGCCTTCACGAAGCACTACGGCTGGACGCGCGAGCAAGCCATCGGAAGCAACCCCAGCATCCTGCGCTCGCGCCACTCGACCGACGAGCTCTACAAGCGCATGTGGAAAGCGATCGGAACGGAAGGGCATTGGCGCGGCGAGATGATCAACAAGACCAAGGACGGCCGGGAGCTCCCGCTGATCCTGACGATCACGGCCGTGCGCGACCCGGCTAGCGGGATCGCGGGCTACATCTCGAACGCCATCGACATGGCCGAGCACATGGCCTTGCGCGCGCGCGTGGCGGACTCCGAGGCGCTGGCGTCCGTCGGCGAGATGGCGGCCGTCGTCGCGCACGAGATCCGCAACCCGCTCGGCTCGATCGTGATGGCGGCCAAGGAGCTCGCCTCCGGGGAGCTCAACAAGGACGACTGCGAGATGGTGACGCGGGTGCTGCGCCACGAGAGCGAAAGGTTGAACGAAGCCCTCACGAACTTCTTGGCCTTCGCGCGCCCGCGCGAGCTCAAGCTCGCGCGCTTCGATCTCAACGGGCTCGTCGCCGAGGTCCTGCGCGCGATCGCGGCCAATCCCGAGCTGTCCGGGGGCGTCGAGATCCGCAACGCGCTCTCCGACGATCTCAAGCCGGTCCAGATCGACGCCGATCAGCTGCGCCAGGTGGTCTGGAACCTCCTGATCAACGCGTTGCAGGCGATGGCGGGCAAGGGCCGTCTGACGGTGAGCACGGGGCGGCGCGCTGATCGCGCCTTTTTCTCCGTCAAGGACACCGGCCCCGGGATCCTTCCGGAGGCGCGCGCGAAGCTTTTCAAGCCGTTCCAGACGACCAAGCAAAAGGGGACGGGCCTCGGCCTGGCCGTCGCCGACCGCGTCGTCAAGGCTCACGGCGGGGAGATCGCCGTCGAAAGCGGCTCCGGAGGCACGACTTTCACCGTCTTGCTTCCGTCCCCGGGGAGATAGCCATGGCGGACCAGATATTGCTCGTCGAAGACGACGCCGCGCAGATGACGCTCTTGACGCTCGACCTCAAGCGACGCGGCTACGACGTCGTCGGCGCGAAGTCGCACGCCGAGGCGCTCAAGAAGCTTTCGGCCGGCGCCTTCGACGTCGTCGTCACGGATCTCAAGCTGCCGGACGGCGACGGCGTCGACGTCCTGCGCGCCGCCAAGCGCGAGCTCCCGGACGCCGAGGTCGTCGTCGTGACCGGCCACGGCTCGATCTCCGCGGCGGTGGCGGCGATGAAGGCCGGGGCGTTCGACTTCATGACGAAGCCGATCGACCCGGAAGGGCTCGACCTCGTCCTGAAAAAAGCGCTCGAGCGGCGCAGCCTGCTCGGCGAAGTGCGGCGCCTGCGCGAGGAGGTCAAGGGCAAATACAGCTTCGAGGGCATCGTCTACGCGTCGAGCAAGATGCACGGCGCGCTGCAGCTCGTGAAAAAAGTGGCCGCGACCGAGGCCACGGTCCTGATCTTGGGCGAGTCGGGCACCGGCAAGGAGCTGGTCGCGCGCGCGATCCACGAGAACAGCCCCCGGCGCAGCGGCGCGTTCGTCGCGATCAACTGCGGCGCGCTGCCGGAGGGTCTGCTCGAAAGCGAGCTTTTCGGGCACGTGAAGGGGTCGTTCACCGGCGCCGACCGCAACAAGCGCGGGCTCTTCGAGGAAGCCAGCGGCGGCACGCTTTTCCTGGATGAGATCGCCGAGACGACGACGGCGCTGCAGGTCAAGCTGCTGCGCGCCCTGCAAGAGGGCGAGGTGCGGCGCGTCGGCGACAACCACCCGGTCAAGGTCTCCGGGCGGCTCGTCACCGCGACCAACAAGGACCTCGCCAAGCTGGTCAAGGAGGGGAAGTTCCGCGAGGACCTCTACTACCGCCTCAAGGTCTTCCCGATCGAGCTGCCGCCGCTGCGCGAGCGCCGCGAGGACATCCTGCCTCTGGCCGAGCACTTCCTGCGCAAGGCCAAGAAAAAAACGGGCGGCGCGGCGGCGCGCTTCTCACCCGAGGCCGCGGAGGCGCTGCAGGCGTATCCCTGGCCCGGCAACGTGCGGGAGCTCGAGCACGCCATCGAGCGGGCGATGATCATGGCCTCGGGCGCGTCTATCGCCGCCGCCGACCTGCCCCCTGAGATGCAAGCGCTCGGCGCGCCCAGGAGCGCGGCGGCGGCCCAGACGCTCGACGACGCGGAGCGGGCGCACATCCTGGCCGTCTACCACGCCTGCGGCGGGAACGCCGCCGAGACCGCCAAGAAGCTCGGGATCGCGCGCAATACGCTCTGGCGCAAGCTCAAGTCCTTCGGCATCTCCTAGCCGATCCCTCCGGCCGTAACGTTGCTTACTTCCGGGCATGGCTCGACCGTCGATCCTCGCCGGCGTCTTGATCGCCCTGCTCGTCTTCGCTTGCGCCGTCTGCGAGGCTTTCGGCTTCGACCCGCTTCAGTTATGACCCCATCGAACATCGCCGCGCCGTATCTCTGGGCGCTCGCCGGAGCCGCTTGCGCGCTGGTATTGCTCGCGTTCGCGGCCTACTGCGCGCGCTTCTCGGCCGACTGCGACGCGCCGGCGCAAGAGTTACCGACGCGTCGCTGAGGCGTCATCGCCGGAGGCGTATGATATGAGCATGCCCAAAGCTCGCGACGTGATGCGGCGGCGCGTCGTCGCGCTCGCCCCGGATATGACGCTTGCCGCCGCCGCGCGCCTGTTCGTCGAGAAAGCCGTGACCGGCGCGCCGGTCGTCGAGGACGGACGCGTGATCGGCGTCCTCTCGCAGCGCGACTTCGTGCGCCGCGCCGACGAGCAGTCCTCGGGCCGCGTCCCGGCCTTTTACCGCGACGGCGAGCACCTCGCGATCGCCGCGCCGACGGAACACACCCACGAGGCGCGCGTGCGCGAGGTAATGACGCGGACGGTGCTGAGCGTCGCGCCCGGCGATTCCCTCTCGAAAGTGGCGCGGATCATGTCCTCCAAACGCGTCCACCGCGTGATCGTCCTCGACGAGGGGAAGCTCGTGGGCGTCGTTTCCTCGCTCGACTTGGTCAAGCGGCTCGCCTAGCGGACATGACGGTCGTAATGTTGCTGTGAGCCGGGCATGCTCCATATATGGGCCGCCATCGGGATCTTCATCGCCGTGTTCTTGATCGGCTATGCGATCTGCACGGTCTTCGACCTCAGAGTCTTTTGACGCTCCCCCGCGCCGCGCCGGCGCCGCTAGTGGAACAGCCCTTTGAGCAGGTTCTTGCCCTGATTCTGAAGGAAGCTCTTGGTCTTGGGGTCCTGCAGGAGCCTCTTCGCGGTGCTTTGGGCCGCTTGGGCGAGGTTCGGCTTGACCGAGGGGCTCGATAGCGGCCCGGTGACGGCGAGCTCCAACTGCCCGAGCGACGACGTCGTCATCGCCTTCAGGTTGACCGTCTGCGCGGGCAGGTCCACCGTGCCGTTCGCCGAGACCGACAGCGACGGCCCATCGAGCTCGGACGGATGCATCGTGACGACGCCGTTGGCCATCGTGTAATCGCCGACGATCCGCGTGAACGGGATGTTCTGCAGGTCCGGCGGATTGAAGCCGGGGATATGCAGCGCGCGCGCCTTGTCGAGGGCTTGGAGCGGCACGACCAGCGCCTTGACCACGCCGCCGCTCTGCGCGGCGAAGCCGAGGAGATCGGTCGCTTGGCCCGGGCCCACGTTGACCTTGGCGGAGCCGTTGAGCCGCCGCGTGTCGGGACCGACGCCCGTCAGGTTCCAGGAGACGGTCATCTTGCCGCACTCGAAGTTCGGGTGGACGGTCTTGTCGACCGTGAAGTCCCCGGAAGTCTTCAGGACCGGCGTCGACGCCGGGGACTGAGCGGTCCGCTGCCGCGGCGACCCGGGCGCGGAGCGCGCCGATTGAGCGGCCTGGGATCTCGATGCGGGCGCCGGCGAAGGCGACGCGGCCGCGAGCTTCTGCAGCGCGCCCAGATCGAGCAGCGACAAGCGGCCCGACAGGTTGACGGCCGGCGCCGTCTGAAGGTTCGCGCCCGAGAGCTTGAGCGTGAAGTCGCCTCCGTTGAGCCGCCCGGCCAGCTGCGGCGCGTCGACGAAAGCCTGGGTGAAGCGGATCTGGCCGGTCAGCTTCTCGAGCTTCTGGCCCTGGTACTGCGCGCCGACGCCGTCGAGCGACAGGTTTCCCGAAGCCTGCGGCGCCGTCGGCGTGCCCGACGCGCTGAGCGCGAGCGCCGCCGTGCCGGCGAGCTCGAAGGACTTGAGCGACGCCGCCGCGTCGGCCAGCGAGGCGAGCGGGATCTTGTTGGATGAAAACTTGAGCTGGAAGCGCGGCTCCTTGGCGCCGACATCGGCGACCGAGGCCGAGCCGGAGATCTTCGCGCCCGCGGACTCGAGCTCGAGCGACGAGACGTCGAGACGAGGCGGAGCGAACGCCGCCTGGGCCGAGAGCTTGGCCGCGGGCACGGCGATGCCCGCCGGCACGGACGGCCCGGCGAGCTGCTTGAGGAAGGCCTCGTCGAGCTCCGGCGACTCGGCGTTGAAGGCGATCTTGGGAGCGGCGGCGTCCTCGACCTTGACCGAGGCGGTGAAGCGCTTGCCGAGGGTCGAGAGCGCGATCGACGAGAAGTCCGCTTTGAGCTTGGCCGGGACGCCGCCGCCGAGATCGACGGTCCCCTTGGCGTCGAGCGTGACGGCGTAACGCTGGCCGCCCGCGGCGTAGTCGGCTTTGGCCTGGAGCGCGAGCGTGAACGGCCCGTCGGTGCGGAAGCCGTCCAGCTGCACGCCGTCGAGAGCGAGGTCGGCCTTCGTCCCCTGCTTTCGGTCGACGTAATGCAGCGCGACGCTCTTGAGACGCAGCGAGCCGACGGACACGGCGAGCGCGGCCGGCGCCGCCGCAGCGGAGGCGGGAGCGGGCGCGGCGGCCTCGGCATGCTTGGCCTTGCGCGCGGGAGCGGGTTGCGGCGTGGACGCCGCGGCCGACGCCGCGGGATCGCCCGTCATGTCCGAGAAATTGAAGCGGCCGTCCTTTTCCTTGATCACGTTGACGCTCGCGCCGTCGAGCTCCAGGCGTCGCGCGACGAGCTTGCGGGCGAGCAGCGCGCTCCAATCGGGAGTCAGGACGAAAGAGTCCGCGCGCAGGAACTCGCCCTTCGAGAAGTCGGGCGACTCGGACAGGCGCAGCCCGTCGATGCGCAGGCCCGATACGAGGCTCAGGCCGATCGAGCCGATCTCCAGGCGGCGGTGCAGCGCCTTGTCCGCCTGCTGCTCGGCCAGGGCCTTGAGCTTCTCGGGCGGGAAAAAAATCCGGATCGCGAGGGCGACGGCGGCCAACAGCACGACGACGACGGCGGCCAGCGCCGCCAGGATTTTAAGAAGGGTCTTCATGTCTCTTCCTTGGGCTGGGGATCGGGCGGCTTCGGGCCTGAGTATACTAAGGTTTCGGCGCCGCGGTGGCTCCTTCGTTGCTCAGAAGAAGTCATGAACCGCGCGAAAAGCCTCAAAGCCAAGGACCTCATGAGCCGCGAGGTCGTCACGCTCAGCCCGCTGACGGAAGCGGGGGCGGCCGCCCGCGTCTTTACCGATCGCAGGATCTCGGGGGCGCCCGTCGTCGGCAAGGACGGCGAGATTCTCGGCATCGTGTCCCAGACCGACCTGACCCGCTTCCAGGCGGACGCGCCCATCGCTCATTGGGGCGACGTCGCCGACGGACTCAACGATCGCCAGCGCGACGAGACTCCGGTCATCGCCCTGATGACGCCTCATCCGGTCGTCTGCGACGAGGAGACGCCCATCGAGGAGGTCGCGCATCTGATGCAGGAGCGGCGCATCCATCGCGTGCTCGTCTCGCGCTCCGGGCGCCTCGTCGGGATCATCAGCGCCATGGATCTGCTGCGCGTCTTCGCCGCCGAACCTTCCCAAAGTCGTCACGAGGCGTAAAAACCGTTAATGGAAGATGTGTTGCAATTGCCGATGGACGCAGCACATGGAGGACGCACGATGAACGAGATCAAGACGGTCCTGGCCGCGACGGTCCTGGATCTGGCCGCGGCGACGGCGGGGGCGACGACGGCGACGCTCCAGCCGGGAAGCAAGCTCTGGCTCGAGGGCGACTCGACGCTTCATCCCTACCGCAGCGACGCCGAGCGCATCGATCTCACGGCCGAGCTCGAGCGGCAGAAGCCCTCGAAGCTGACCGTGCGCATCCCGATCGCCGCGCTCAAGTCCGAGCACAAGGGGCTGGATAAGAATCTGCAAGCGGCGCTCAAGGCCAAGGACAACCCGGACATCGTCTTCACGCTGGAGAAGTTCGAGGCGGCTCCGGGCTCGGATGAAGTCACCGCTATCGGAAATCTGACCGTCGCCGGCGCCACCAAGGAAGAGACGATCCGCGCGAAAGTCGCTTGGAAGGACGGCCGGGCCGTCGTCGACGGCCAGGAGCCGCTGCTCATGACGGACTTCGGCGTCAAGCCGCCGACGATGATGATGGGAACGATCAAGACGTCCGACCGGATCGTGGTGAAGTTCCACCTCGTGCTCGGGCTCGATGAAGGCGCCCCGAGGGGCGGCAAGTAGAACTCAAGGGAGGAAGTATGAAACCGTACATCGCAGGCCTGCTGGTCGCGCTCGGCGCGCTCGGAACGCCCCAAGCCTACGCGCAGTCGGTCGACCCCGGCGTGTCCGTGGTCAACAACGACAAGCTGCAGCTCAACATTTACGGCCGCGGCCAGATGATGGGCACCGTCGAGAACGTCCCGGATACGCGGGCTTCGCACAACCGCGTCTACCTGTTCCTCAACGAGGCCCGGGTCGGCTTTAAAGGCGGCTACGACGACCTGTTCAAGTACGAGTTGCAACTCGACTTCGGCGGCGAGTCCATCAACGGCTCGAACACCGACATGTCCTTGATGGACGCCTACGCCGACATCCCGGTCAAGCCGCTCGGCGAGAACACCGTCGTCAAGATCGGCCAGATGCGCGTTCCTTACAGCCGCGAGGCGCTGACCGACACCGGCTACATGGAGTTCACCAACCGCTCGGTCGCGAACATGGCCGCGTTCCAGGGCCGCGACTACGGCTTGGCCATCATGGGCACCAAGGGAAACCTGACCGGCACGATCGGCACCTTCACCGGCGGCGGCCGCAACGTGCCGCAGCGCTACCTGCCCGAGAACATCGGCGTGCCGTACATGGTCGCCCGCGTCGGCTACAACGACGGCGCCGACGACGACATCTACCACGTGATGGGCATCGACCGCGACCTGAAGCGAGACACCAAGGCCTTTTATATCAACGCCATCTACATGCAGGACACGCGCATCGGCCACTCGACGGCTCTGGGCGTGCACACGATCGACGACAACGTGCTCATCGACTCGAACTTCAACCCCTACCTCAAGCAGGGGGACGCCACGGCCGGGACCGGAACGCTCTGCAGCGCCGTGACCTGCGAGCGCGGCAACTTGTTCTTCATCGGCACCGACGGCGTGATCCGCCACCGCATCGACGAGAGCCATTCGCTGCAGCTCGAGTACGAGGGCAACTGGGGCGGCTATCAGAACCGCTTCGGCGTGCTGCACGTCGCCTCGGGCCGCGCGCAAGGCGAGTACACGTCCGGAGCCTTCGAGATCGGCCTGCGCTACGGCATCTTGTCGATGGACGACAAGGCGGGCTTCACCGCCAACGGCAACGCCGCGGCGCCGTTCAACAATACGTCGTTCTCTCGCCTGATCGGCGGCGCGGCCGGGGCCAAGGGCGCGTACCAGTACAACGCGAACATGGGCCAGGCGATCCACGAGATCACGCCGTCGATCACGTGGCACATCCGCGGGCACAACATGAAGGTCGTGGCCTCGCTGCCGATCTTCCTGGACGCGCCGCTGTGGATCGACAACGCCGACGGCGCGTACGTGTTCACGGATCCCACGCCCTCCGGAGCGGCGACGCTCTACACGGCGCAGGACTCCGTGCTGGCGACGCCGGGCAACAACACCGTGCGCCGCACGATCCCGGAGGGGCGCATGATGTTCCAGTTCATGTTCTAGGACTTCCTCACGAGCCGGCCCGGCGGGCAAACCCGCCGGGCCTTTTCGTTGCGGTACAGATAAGGGGGGCATTATGTTCCTGGACTTGGCGATGGCGGTCTTGCTCGCGGCGCCGGCACTGGCGCAACAGCCGGCCGTGCAGCTCTGGACCGACGGCCCGGGCCTCTATCACGTTGAGGGCTCCTTCGAGGCGGCGGCCGCGCCCTCCGTGGCTTGGGGTGTCATCACCGACTACAACGACATCGGTCGCTTCGTGGGCTCCGTTCTGTCGAGCCGCGTCGTGCGGCGCGGCGACGGCGCGCTGATCGTCGAGCAGACGGGGCGCGGGAAGCTGTGGATGTTCCACAAGACGATCACGATGAAGCTGGTCGTCGTCGAGACGCCGCCCCATGACGTCGATTTCGAGGCGCTGGGCTCGACCGATTTCGACGCCTACGACGGCTCCTGGCGCATCGAGCCCGACGGCGCCGGCTGCAAGGTCGTCTACAAGCTCACGGCCAAGCCCGGGCCGTCGCTGGGCCCGCGGTTCGCGGCGCGCCGGGCGCTGGAGAAGAACGTCGCCGCCCAGCTCGAGGACGTCCGGCGCGAGATCGAGCGCCGCGCCCGGGAGGGAGCGCCATGACCGAGCTTTCGGCCGTCTATTCTCTTTTCGACCATCTGACCGACGGGTTCTGCCTGGCGGACGCCGACGGCGACGTGCTCTACATGAACGACGCCGCCAAGCGGCTGCTCGAGCTCAGCGGCCCCCAGCGGCACCTTCCGAACCTCTGCCGGCTTCTTTGCGAGCGTCTTCAGATCAACGGCGGCTGCGCCGGGCCGACGTGCCCGCTGCGCGATCCCAAGGACCCCGCGCAGGCCGTGACCTTCGTCGGACGCCACGGCCCGCGCGCGTCGTTCAACTGGAGAGACGATCGCGTCCATCGCGCCGACCGCTTCCGCGACCTGCGCGTGCGCTGCCTGCGCGCGAAGCTGCCGCTGACGGGCCGCTCGGAGGACGAGGTCCACGTCGTCCTTATCGAGGACGCGAGCCATGAGATGGAGCTCAAGCGCCATCGCGCCGATTGGCGCAGCATGATCGCCCACGACCTGCGCGCGCCGCTGTCCGGCATCTTCGGCGCGCTGAGGCTGCTCGAAGAGGTCCATTCGAGCGAGGACCCCGATCTCGTCGGGCTGGCGCTGCGCAACTGCCGCCGGATGATGGAGCTGTTGGACCTCTACCTCGACGTCGCCCAGCTCGACGCCGCGATGATGCCGGTCAAGCTCGAGGACGTCGAGCTGGCCGGCGTCGCCGGCGATGCGGTCGACGAGCAGCGCGCCGCCGCCTCGGCCGCCGGCGTCCTGCTCGAGCTGGACGTCGCCTCGGCGCTCGCGGCCCGCGCCGATCGCGTGCTGCTCGGGCGCGTCGTCGGCAACCTGCTCAACAACGCGATCAAATACAACGTCAAGGGCGGCCGCGTCACGGTCTCAGCGGCCAAGGACGATCAAGGCGTGGCGTTGACGGTCAAGGATACCGGCCGCGGCATCGCCGAGGTCGATCTGCCCCACATCTTCGATCGGTTCTATCAGGCCGAAGCGCGCCGCGCCGGCCGCATCAAGGGCAACGGGCTCGGCTTGACGTTCTGCAAGGAGGCGCTGGGGCTCATGTCGGGCGAGATCGGCGTCGCCTCGAGGATCGGCGAAGGCTCGGAGTTCATCGTGCGGCTGCCGTCGGGAGGCTCCCATGGGCGGGGTGCTTGAGACGCTCGGCCAGGAGCACGCCGTGTTCCGGCGCCTCGCCGCCAGGCCGCGCAACCCGGCCCTCTCGGACAAAGGCTAAACTAGGGGGCATGCACCCGAGAAACAAGCACGCCGGCCGCTACGACCTGGAGGTCCTCAAAAGCAGCGTGCCGGAGCTGGCGTCGTTGATCCGCGCCAATCCGTCGGGCGAGGCGACGATCGACTTCGCCGATCCCGCCGCCGTCCTCCTGCTCAACCGCGCGCTGCTGAAGGCTTATTACGGCGTCGCGCATTGGGGGATCCCGCCGGGTTATCTGTGCCCGCCGGTCCCCGGCCGCGCCGATTATATCCATCACGCCGCCGATCTGCTGGGCGCCTCCAACGGCGGGAAAATACCGCGCGGCGACGGCGTCCGGGTGCTCGACGTCGGCGTCGTGGCGAATCTGATCTATCCGATCGTCGGGCGCGCCGAGTACGGCTGGCGCTTCGTCGGCTCCGACGTCGACGCCGTCGCGCTCAAGAACGCCCAGTCGATCGTCGACGGCAATCCTTCCCTGTCCCAGGGCGTCAAGCTGCGGCAACAGAAGCCGCCCGCGATCCTCCAGGGCTTGCTCAAGCCGGAGGAGCGCTTGGTGGC
>CAZRIP010000114.1:0-11385 GCA_964600165.1 uncultured Elusimicrobia bacterium
CACTGGTCGTAGTAGATCGGCTCGCGCGCGGCGCGGGCCGCCGCGCGAACCCCCGGAAGAAGGTCCAACAGCGGCACGCCGCTTTTCCCCAGCGCGGCCGCGAGCTCGCGCTGCGGCTTGTCGACGAAAGGCGACGAGAACCTCGCGTAGACCTGCGCGTGGACCGGCAAAGCGACCACGACGAGCTTGATGCCCCGCGCGGACGCGAGGCCTCGCAGCGAGACGATCTTGCGCGCCATCCAATCGAGGCTCGCGTCGTTCCAGGCGTCCCCCCAATCGAAGCGCGCCAAACCGACGAGCGAGCCGAACGCGGCGGGGTCGTGATCCCAGGCGCCGCTTTGATAAAGGGGGCCGTAGTCGAAGCGGTGGTCGCGCGCCATACGGCGCGCGACGAGGGATTTGCGACGCCCGTCATAAAGGAACCCCACGAGATAGCTGCGGTGAAGCAACGGATGAGCGTCGAGCCAGCGGATGATCGGATCGTCGAACACGACCTCGTCCGGGAATCCCACCGGGGGGCGCGCGTCGTTCAAATACCAGCACAAGACGACGACGTCCGGCTGGGCCTTGATTCCCGTATCCTGGAGCGTGCGCTCCTCTTCGAGCAGCCCGACGTCGCCGACGCCGGCGTTCAAGACGTCGTAGCGCCCTTTCTCTCCGGCGAGCGCGCGGCGCACGCGGCCGACGAAGGTCGCCTCCTCGGGCAAGCGTCCGCCGAGCGTGATTGAGTCGCCCAGAAAGAGGATCCGGCGGACGCCGGCCGGCTTCGGGAGCGCGACCTCGTCGCCGCGAAAGCCGAGCGAGTTGATGCGGAACTCCGCCTTGCCTTGATTGTTCCACATCCGCTCGTAGCCCACGCGGTTCGGCAGATTATGCCGGTAGCCGTCGCGATCGTAGTAATAGTAGAGGTCGGACGACGAGAAGCGCAGAGCCTCTATGTTGCGGCGGAAGATCAGACGGCAAAGCCCCTCGGCGCCGGCCAGGCCAGCGAGAGCGCTCGCGACGGCGATCGCGGCGGCGCGAAGGCGCGCTTTGCGCATCCGGCAACTATATCAAAGCTGCACGCGCCACGGCCTCGCGTCTTCCGTCTTCTCGCGACCGCGGACCTCGGCGCGCAGCTGCTCGACGTCGAAGGGCTTCGTGACGTAGGCGGCGGCGCCGTGCGCCAGCGCTTCGGACGCGATCACGAGGTCGCGCTCGCCCGTCAGCATCACGATCCGCGCCGACGGCGCGGCCTCGCGCAGCTCCGGCAGGACCTCGAGTCCTCCGCGTCCGGGCATCGAGACGTCGAGCAGGATAAGGCTGGGCTTGCGGGAGCGCGCGGCCGCCACGGCCTCCTCGCCGCCGCCCGCCTCGACGATCTCGAACTCCGGCTCGAGCGTCCGGCGGATGGTGAAGCGCACGTCGGCCTCGTCGTCAACGACGAGCACGACTGCCGTGGCCATGACATCAGTGTAGCGACGAAACGACCTTTCCGCCGCACAAATAATCCTGAAGGTTGTCAGGCCGTCAAGACGAGCTTGCCGGTCGTCGTTCCGGATTCGATGGCCTTATGCGCGTCCCCGGCGCGCTCCAGCGGGAACGTCGTGACGAGAGGCTTCTGGATGCGCTTCTGGCCGATCCACAAGAGCAGGCGCTGCATGGCTTCCCGCGCCAACGATGGTTTGTGGAACAAGAAGGCCAGGTTGAAGCCCATCACGCCGCGATTGGTCGTCGTCATCTCGATGGGCGAGAACTTGGGCACGCGCAGATAGTTCCACGCGAGGTCCCAGAGACGCGGCCGGGCCTTGCCGCGCGGCATGATGTCGGCGAAGCCGTAAACGACGAGCCGCCCGCCGGCCGCCAGGCGCTTATAGCCCTCGCGCGCCGTCTCCACGCCGTTGGCGTCGAAGATCACGTCGAAGCCGTCCGCGGCGAGCCCGGCGAGCTCGTCCCAAAGCCGCGGCCCGCGCACGACGACGTGCGTGGCGCTCATGCGCCGCGCGAAGTCGACCTTCGCGGCCGAGCCGACCACGCCGATCGTCGGGCAGCCGGCGATCTTCGCGAGCTGCAGCAGCGCCGTGCCGACGCCTCCCGCGGCCGAGTGCACGAGCAGGCGCTCTCCGGGCTGCACGCGCGCGACTTGGAAGAGGCCGTGATAGGCGGTGAGGTAGACCGCGGGAAACGCCGCGCATTCCTCGAACGTCCAGTCGTCCGGGCACGAGAAGACTTGCGTCTCGCTCACGACGACCGACGACGCGTACGCGCCGAAACGCATGAAACCGAAGACGCGGTCGCCCGGCTTGAAGCGCGAGCCGCCCGCGTCGATCTCGCCCGCGAACTCGAAGCCCGGCGTGATCGGGTAGCGCCCCTTGGCGGCCGCGTAGTAGCCCATGCGCACGATCGCGTCGGCGTAGTTGACGCCGGCCGCGCGCACGCGCACGCGGACCTCGCCTGGGCCCGGCGTTTTGTCGGGCTCCTCGACGAGCTCGAGGGCCTCGTGGCCGCCGGGCTTGCGCACGACGATCTTCTTCATTCAGGATCCCGAGGCGAGCATGAAAACGCCGAGCGCGAGGATCAGCCCGGAGAGCACGGCGCGGTACGCTTTTTCGGGGACACGCCGCAGGGCCGACACGCCGAAATAGGTCCCGAGCACCACGCCGGCGCAGCCCGCGAGAAGCCACTTCCACCGCGCGAGCATGGCGGAGCCGTCGACGCAGGCGTAAACAGGAAGGCGCGCGCAATCCACGGCGACCCCGATCGCCGTCGAGGTCGCGACGAGAGCCTCGGCGCTCAGGTCGAAGGTCATCAGCGCCGCGGCGCGGATGCCGCCTTGATTTCCGACGAGACCGCCGAAGCCGCCCGAGAGCGCCCCGGCGATCCACGCCGCCGCGCCGTTAAAGCGCAGCCGGCGCGTGAGCCCCGTCAGGCCGCCCAGAGCGCTGGTCACGCCGAAGCTCCAGAAGACGCGCCGGCAAAGAGGAGACCGAACGTCATCCGGGAAGCCTACCAAATGGCGCTCGCTAGAACCTCCACTTGCCGGAGCAGAGCCCCTCGTCTTGCCGGTCCTTGCGCCGCTGCGTCTCATGTTCGAGAGCGTCCGCGACGTCTTCGATCTCATAATGCTTGATCTCCAGGACGAACCCGAGCGCGCCGAAAAGGCGCACCCAAGTCGACAGCTGCGCGTCGCGCCCGCGCTCGGCCCGGCGCACGACGGACGCGTCGACGCCGGCTTCGTCGGCGAGCAGCCGCTGCGAGACGCCTCTCTCGGCGCGCAACTCGGCCAGGAGGCGCGGCAGCTCGTCTAGGTGCGTCAATCGCGGAGGGCGAGCGGACTGAAAGGCCATACTGCGTATACGAATGACCCCCTGAAAAAGTTCCCTTTCCCGTCGAGAGGCATGCGCCTCTTTGGTCCAGGGCTTTTAAGCCGCGGCTTGCCGCAATAGCGCGCCCTATCCGTCCTTTGCTCCTTCGCGGGGCTTTAAAGCCCCGGACCAAACGAGGATACCAGGACGCAGCGGGAGCGGTAGTTTCGTATAATGCCGGCGATGCCGCCCCGCCCCCTTCGCCTCATCGTCAACGCCGCCTCGGGCAAGATGGGCGCGCGCGTCGCCGAGCTCGCCGCGATGGACGCGCGCTTCGTCGTCGCGGGCTGCGTGTTCCGTGCCGGCAAGTCGCGCATGGAGGTCAACACGCACGGCGGGCTCGCGCTGACGCCAGCTGAGCTCCCCACCCACCTCGCCAAGGCCGACGCCGTCGTGGATTTCTCCGCGCCCGAGGCCTCGGTCAAGGTCGCCGCGGACGCCGCCGAGACGGGCAAGGCCGCGGTCATCGGCACGACGGGATTTACCTCCGTCCAGCGCGCGCAGCTGGAGCGCTGCGCCAAGTCGTCGCCGATCTTCCTCTCCCCCAATTTCAGCTTCGCGGTGAACCTCCTGTTCTGGCTCGCGGGAGAAGCGGCCAAGCGCCTGCCCGGCTACGAGGCCGGCATCATCGAGACGCACCACGGCCAAAAAAAGGACGCGCCGTCAGGCACCGCTCTCGTGCTCGGCGAGGCCGTCATGAGGGCGCGCGCGGCCGAGACGCCCGTCCCCACCGTCAGCCAGCGCCTGGGCGACGTCGTCGGCGAGCATACGCTGACCTTCGCCGGGCCCTTCGAGCGCCTGGAGCTCACGCACCGCGCGCACTCGCGCGCGCTCTTCGCGCGCGGCGCGCTGGAAGCGGCGTTGTGGGTCGCCAAGAAGCGCCCTGGGATCTACGACATGCAGGACCTGATGAGGCTCGGATGAAGGCGCTCGCGCGGCTCAAGAAGCTCGTCGACTGGCTTGACGCCGAGGACGACCCGCAAAACCCGCATTACGATCCCGTCCACCTGGCGACGACGTGCATGCTCGTGCTCGTCGCGATCGGGCTGCTCTACTGGCTGCTCTGGACGCTGCTCGTCTACGAGGGCGGCCTCTTCGCGAAGATCGCCCCGGCGGTGAGCGTCCTCGTCGGACGCCATTCCCTCAAGGATTACGGCTACCTGGGCGATCCTTACGCGATGGGCGTCTTCGAGGGCTGGCAGGGCAACCTCGCCGCGCTGATCCTGACGGTCTTCGTCCTCGTGATCCTGCACCAAGTCTACTGGGAAGGCGCGCGCAAGGCGCGGAAGTAGGGCGTGGCCTCGAGAAGGGTCTCGTGCCTGCTGCTTCTCGGCGGCAACCTCGGCGACCGAAAGAAGCGGCTGCGCGACGCGCTGCGCGGCCTCTCCCGCCTGCCGGGCACGCGCCTGCTGAAAGTCTCCCGCCTCTACGAGACCGCGCCCGTGGGCCCGAGCCGCCGGCGCTACCTCAACTGCGCCGCCGCGATCGAGACGACGCTCTCGCCGATGGGCCTGCTCGTCGAGTGCAAGCGATTGGAGGCCGAGGCCGGCCGCAAGCCGGGCCGCCGCTGGGCCGCGCGCCCTCTCGACGTGGATTTGGTCCGCTATGGCCGCCTAAAGGTCGAGACCCCGTGGCTGACGCTTCCCCATCCGCGCATGCGGGAGCGAGCCTTCGCGGCCGCTCCCCTCGCCGATCTCGCTCCTGATTTTCGCCCGATACTCCGTCGATTGAACCCCGACGAGCAAACTGTTAAAATCGTCGCAGATGGCATACAAGGCCGATAAAGAGAACGTCGTCACGACGACCAAGCTCGTCGAGATGAAGCAGAAGGGCGTCAAGATCGCCGCCGCCACGGCTTACGACGCGCCGACGGCCAAGCTGCTCAACGAGGCGGGCGTCGACGTCGTGCTGGTGGGCGACTCCGTCGGCATGGTCAAGCTCGGCTACGAGAGCACGCTGCCGGTGACCCTCGACGAGATCCTCCACCACGTCAAGGCCGCCAAGCGCGGCAACTCGCGCGCTCTGCTCGTCGCCGACATGCCTTATCTGAGCTACGAGCTCGACGTCAAAGAAGCCGTGCGCAACGCCGGCCGGCTCGTGAAGGAAGGCGGCGCGCAGGCGGTCAAGCTCGAGGGCGGCCTCGAGATCGCGCCGGTCATCAAGGAGCTCTTGAAGGTCAACATCCCCGTGATGGGCCACCTCGGCCTCACGCCGCAGGCGGTCAATCGCCTAGGCGGCTTCAAGGTCCAGGGCCGCAAGCCGCAGGACGCCGAGAAGATCCTCACGGACGCGAAGATCTTGGAGGGCACGGGCATCTTCTCCCTCGTCCTCGAGTGCGTCCCGACGGGGCTCGCGCGCGAGATCACGCGCAAGCTGACGGTCCCGACGATCGGCATCGGCGCGGGCGCGCATTGCGACGGACAAGTCCTCGTCTCCGACGATCTCTGGGGCATGGGCGAGGGCCCGGCTCTCAAGTTCGTCAAGCGCTACGCCGAGCTGCGGCCGCAGATGCTCAAGGCCGCCCAAGCCTACTGCGGCGAGGTCAAGAGCGGGGCGTTCCCGTCTTCCGAGCACGAGTTCTCGGACGCGCCGAAGCCCGACCGCCTCAGCGCTTGACCGTGAGCCCCACCGTCCTCGCGATCATCGTCGCCGTCGCGGCGCTTCTCGTCGCCTGCTGGTTCGGCGCCGGCGTGATCCTCTATCCGCCGCGCATGAGCCGAAACGACGTCTACCCCGAGCAGTTCGGCCTGCGCTACGAGAAAGTCTCTTTCAAGTCCGCGGACGGCGTCGAGCTGCGCGGCTGGTTCCTCCCCTCGCCCCACGGTCCATCCGAGCGCCGGACGATCCTCATGTGCCACGGCTGGGGCGACAACAAGGGCGATCTTCTGAAGTTCACGCATTACCTCAACGAGAAAGCGGGCTTCAATCTTTTCTATTTCGACTTCCGTTCGCACGGCGAAAGCGGCGGAGAGATCACGACGATGGGCTTCTACGAGATCAGGGATTTCGCGGCGGCCATCGATTATCTGCGCCGCGAGAAGCCCGCCTACCTCGAAAGGCTCGGCGTCTTCGGGCTCTCGATGGGCGCGGCCGTCGCGGCGATGGCGCTGCCCGAGCACCCGGAGGCCAAGGCCGTCGTCCTCGAGAGCCCTTTCACGACGTACCGGCGCGTGGTCCGGCAGTACGGCTGGATCCATCATCACGTGCCGTACTGGCCGCTCGTCTGGATCGCCCTGCTGTTTCTCAAGATCCGCGTCGGCGAACCGCGCGTCGACGAGTACAGCCCGCTCAACTTCATCAAGAGGATCGCCCCGAGGCCTCTGCTGATGATCGGCGGAGGCGACGACCGCTTGATGCTCGAATCCGACGTCCGCTAGCTCTTCGACGCCGCGGGCGATCCCAAGCAGCTCTGGATCATCCCCGGAGCGACCCACGGCAAATGTCACGAGACCGGCGGCCTCGAGTACGAGACGCGGATCGCCGGGTTCTTCTCGCGCAACCTCTGATGAAAAAGCCCTCGGCCCTCCTGCTTTCCGCCGGGCTCGCCTGCGGCGCGCAAAAAGCCTCGGCCGCGCCCAAACGCGTCCAAGTCTACGCCCATCGCGGCGCGCGCGCCTTCGCCCCCGAGAACACGCTGCCGGCGTATCGGACCGGTCTGCGCATCGGAGCCGACTGGATGGACATGGACGTCGTGTTGACCGAGGACGGCCAGGTGCTCGTCGGCCACGATCCGGTCCTCAATCCCGCGCTGGCGCGCGAGGGCGGCAAGTACGTCGCGCCCGACTCCGTCGTCGTCGCCGACCACAGCTTGGCCGACCTCAAGCGCTACGACGTCGGCCGCCTCGACAAGACGTCGGCCTACGGCAAGTTCTTTCCGGATCAGCTCGCCGTCGACGGCACGCGCATGCCGACGCTCGACGAAGTCGCGCGCTACGTCGAGGACGCGGCCAAGGGCGGCGTGGGCTATCAGATCGAGCTCAAGACCGACCCGTCGCGGCCCGAGGTCAGCGCCGACCCCGCGGCTTTCGCCAAGTCCGTCTACGCGATCTTGAAGAAGGACAAGCTCGTCGACCGGGCGGAGATCCAGGCCTTCGACTGGCGCTGCCTCTACGCGCTGCGCAAGCTCGACCCGAAGGTCAAGACGGCGTTCTTGACCTCGCGCGACAACGAAAAGGGCGGCGTCGACGACCTGTGGTCGTCCGACCCGAAGGTCGCCGGGCTTTGGACCGGCGGCAAGCTCCTGAAAGATTTCGGCTCTTTGCCCAAGATGGTCAAGGCGTTGGGCGGATACGCGTGGGAGCCTGAAGACGCCGAGCTGACCAAGGAGTCGCTCGACGAGGCGCGCGCCCTCGGCCTCAAGGTCGTCGTCTGGACCTGGCCCGAGAAGAGCGGCTCGATCTTCGACGCGGCCATGGCCGCCAAGCTCATCGACTGGGGCGTCGACGGCATCATCACCGACGACCCGGGACGCCTCGACTCGATGCTCGCCGCGCGCGGGCTGCCGGTGCCGCCGCGCTTCGACGCGCCCGCGCCCTGATGCTTAAGATCGTCGCGACCCCGGACGCGCTGCGACGCCTGTCCGATCGGTGGAGACGCGAGGGCCGGACGATCGGCTTCGTGCCGACGATGGGCGCGCTGCACGAAGGCCACGCGTCGCTGATCCGCCGCGCGGCCGAGGAGTGCGGCCGCGTCGTCGTCTCGATCTTCGTCAACCCCAAGCAGTTCGGCCCGAAGGAGGACTTCGCGCGCTACCCGCGGACCTTCGCCGCCGACAAGAAGCTCTGCGCGAAGGCCGGCGCCCACGCGATCTACTTCCCCTCCGCCCAGGCCATGTATCCGCCGGGTTTTTCGACCACGGTCTCCGTCTCCGGGGTGACCGCGCCGCTCGAGGGCGCGCGCCGGCCCGGCCACTTCGACGGCGTGGCCACCGTCGTCGCGAAGCTCTTGATCGCGGCGCGGCCGGACCGCGCGTACTTCGGCGAAAAGGATTTCCAGCAGCTCGCCGTCGTGCGCCGCCTGGCCGCCGACCTCGACCTCGGCTGCGCGATCGTCGGCTGCCGGATCGTGCGCGAGAGAGACGGGCTGGCGATGTCCTCGCGCAACCGCTACCTCTCTCCTTCGGAAAGGGCCGCCGCGCCGCTCATCCACCGGGCGCTCGCGCTGGGACCCGGCAAAGCCCGCGCCGCGATGAGAAAAATCCCCGGCGCGAAGCTCGACTACGTCGAGCTCGTGGACGCGGACACGTTCCGCAAGCCCACGCCTAAAACCAAGAGAAGGAGGCTGCTCGCCGCGGTGCGCCTGGGCGCGACGCGGTTGATTGACAATACGGACATCAGTTGTTAACATCCTCTCGGGTGACCCAGACGCATCATCAGCCGCCCCACCAGCCCCACTACAAGCGCAAGCAGTTCTGGATCGACGCGCCGCTGCAGCTCCAGATGCTCGGCTACGTCCTCGCGCTCGTGACCGCGAGCCTTTTGCTCGTCGCGTTCTCGATCCTGCGCGGCCTGTCCTCGGCGTCGGCGGAATCCAAGCAGATCTTCCACTCCCTCGATTGGGTGCGCGACGCGATCAGCGGCCCGCTCTTGGTCTCCTCGGCGCTGTCCATTCTAGCGGCGGGAGTCCTGACTTTGATATGGTCGCACCGCTTCGCCGGGCCGCTGCGCGTGCTGTCGTCCGGCATCAACCGGATGAAGCACGGCAACCTGAGCGTGCCGGTGCGCATCCGCGTCACCGACACGCACCAGGAGCTCGCCAAGGAGTTCGCGCAGATGCAAGACGAGCTGCGCAAGAAGCTCTCGCACGAGCGCGAGCGGGCCGAGGAGCTCGCCAAGAAGCTGCACAAGCTCTCGGAAAAGATCGGGCACGGCGACCACCACGCCGAGCTCGAGCACGTCGCCAAGGAGCTCAAGGCCTTGGGCTCCGAGTTCCAGCTTTAGGCGCGCCCTCCTACTTCGCGTCCCCGACGATCTTCCTCGTCTCGGCCAAGTCGTCGGCGTAGTCCGGCGGATCAGCGGGAGCCTTGACCGCCTCGAGCTGCCGGAGCAAGGCGCGCGCTTTCTCGAGCTCGCCGAACTTCACGTAGGCCCGCGCTAGCGAGGGATAGTTCGCGCTGTAATCGGGCGTCAGGCGCACCGCGGTCTCGAATTCCGCCGTCGCGGCGCGCTTGTCGCCGCCGGCAAAGCCGGGGATCTGCCAAAGCATCTCTCCCAGGACGTGGTGCGCGCCGCCGTGCGACGGATCGATGCGCAGAGTCTCGCGCATCTCGGCGCGGATCGGCTTGATGAGAGAAAGCGACTTGAGTATGCCCTTGGTCTCGCCGTAGCGGCCCATGGCCACGCCGTACCAGAAGTGGGCCTCGGCCTGCTGGGGGTCGAGCGCGATCGCCTTTTGCGCCGCGTCCTGCGCCCGCTGGAAGAATTCGAGACGCTCTTTTTTCTTGGTCTTGCTCTCGCCCTCGCGCACCAGCGCGCGCCCGAGCCGCCACCAGAGACCCGCGTCCGCGCCGCTGACCGAGGCCAGCTTCTCGAGCGCCGACTCGCACTGGTCGAGCTTCGCGCCCTCGTTGCGATGGAAATAGAGCTGATCGACCTCCTTGAAGCGCTCGCCGGGCTGAGAGAACGCGCAGACGGCCAGCAACGAGGCGAGACCCAGGCTCTTGACCGCGAGCGCGGTCCCGCGAGACACCCAGCGGCCCGCGTTGCGCAGCGCGCCCTCGCCGCGCGCGCCGGCGTCATCGAGGCCCAAAGCGACGGCGATCCCGGCCTCGGCGAGCCGCGCGCGGACGCTGGGCTCGACGACGCCGCAGACGCAGGCCACGGGCACGCCTGCGGGCTTGCAAATGCGCGCGAGCTCGATCGGCGCCTTGCCGAAGAAGCTCGTCGCGTCGAGGCGTCCTTCGCCCGTGACGACTGCGGAGGCGCGCTTGAGCCGATTCTCGAGACCGACGTGGTGAAGCACGTACTCCGCTCCGGGCGAGAGCCTCGCCTTGAGGAATGCCAGCAAGCCCGCGCCGAGACCGCCCGCCGCGCCCGACCCGGGAACAGCGGCGACGTCGGCGCCGAGGTCGCGCTTGACGACGCGCGCGTAACGCCCCAGCGCGAGCTCGATCGTCTTCACCATGGCCTTGGTCGCCCCCTTTTGCGGGCCGTACACCGCCGCCGACCCGCTCGGGCCGAGCAGCGGATTGATCACATCCGTCAGACCGATCACTTTGACGCCGCGCAAGCGCCGCTTAAGCGAGCCGCAGTCGACGCGATCGAGCGCAAGCAGCGCCTCGACCCCCGCCGGGAGCTCGCGGCCCTCCTTGTCGAGCAGCCGGCAGCCGAGCGCCTGCGCCATGCCGGCCCCGCCGTCGCTCGCGGCGCTGCCGCCGAGACCGATCACGATCGCGCGGGCGCCGCCCCGCAGCGCGGCGTCGACGAGCTGGCCCGTGCCGAAAGACGTCGCGCCCATCGGATCGAGCTTTCCTTTCGGCACGAGCGCTAGGCCGGAGGCGAGCGCCATCTCGATGACCGCCGTTCCGTCGGCGAGCCGTCCATAGGGCGCCTGGCGCTTCTCGCCGAGCGGACCGCGGACGGGCACGTGGACTCTTCCGCCGCCGCGCGCCGCGAGCAGCGCGTCGATCAGCCCGTCGCCGCCGTCCGAGATCGGCAGGAGCGCCACCTCGGCGGATGGGAGCGCCTTGAGTACGCCCGCCTTCATGGCCTTGGCGACGTCGAGCACGCAGAGGCTTCCCTTAAAAGCGTTCGGCGCGACGATGATCAACATATCATCCGCCACGTGGCGGATGATTTACGGAAACGTCCCGCGGATGCGGACGGCTTTGGCCAGGCGATTGAGGCCGACGATGAACGCCGCCAGGCGCATGTCGACTTTTTCGCGCTCGGCGACGGCGTTGACGTCGCGGAAGGCGGCGACGATGATGTCTTGGAGCCGCGCGTTGATCTCCTTCTCGCTCCAGAAGAACGACTGGATGTCCTGGACCCACTCGAAGTAGCTGACGGTCACGCCGCCAGCGTTGGCGAGGATGTCCGGGACC
>CAZRIP010000115.1:0-11245 GCA_964600165.1 uncultured Elusimicrobia bacterium
TCGGCGTCGAGCCGCCCGCGCGCGCCGAGCGGCAGGCTCGCCGTCACCACGCCCCACGGGTCGATGACCGCCGAGATTCCCGTATTGCCGCAGCGGATCTCGGGGATGCGGTTCTCGACGGCGCGAAACACGTTCATCCCGAAGTGCTGCGACGGGCCCCAAGTGTCCTTGTACCAGCCGTCGTTGGTGAGATTGACGAGCAGCCGCGCGCCGCGCGCGGCGTCGCGGCGGGCCCAGCGCGGGAAAGCCGCCTCGTAGCAGATCGTCACGGCCGCGGGGCCGAACGGCGTGGCGATGAGCGGCTGGTCGTCGGGGCCGGCGCTCAGGTCGCCGAAGGTGTCGAGGGCCTTGAACCAGCGGTCGTAGGCCCAGCGCGGGATGAGCCGACGGAAAGGGACGTACTCGCCGAAAGGCACGAGCTCGCGCTTGGCGTAGAAGCCCGCCAGGCGGCCGTCCGGCAGGACGAGCTGCGCGCCGTTGGCCGGCCCAAGCGCTCCCTCCGGCCGCGTCACGACGCCGACGAGATGCGGCGCGTCCTGCTTCCGGGCCCAGAGCGCGGCCTCGGCCGCGGCCTCGCCGCGCGGGACCTTGCGCGGGATCGCCGTCTCGGGCCAGACGACGAGCGCCGGGCGCGCGGTCTCCGGAAGCGACAATAACTCGTAGAAGCCGTCCAAGATCCCGCGCTGGAAGTCGGCGTCCCACTTCGCGTACTGGTCGACGTTGGGCTGGAGGAGCTCGACGCGCGCCGTCGGGCCCGGATCGACGGGGCGGCGCAAGAGGACGAGCGCGCCATGCGCCCAAAGGGCGGCGACCAGGGCCGTCGCGACGGCCAGGTTCGCGGCCGCGAGGTCCGAGGCGTCGAGCCAAGCCTCGGCGAGCGCGGCGTTGACGAGCAGGACGACGAAGCCGAGCAGGTGCGGCCCGCCCCACGAGCCCGCCTGCACGAGGGGCAGGCTCCGCCATTGCGTGTAGGCGAGCATGTCTCCCGGGATGCGCGCGGTCCAGCGCTCGGACGCGCAGGTCACGGCGGTGAAAACGGCGGCCCAGATCCACGGCCGCGCCGCGCGCCGGGCGCGCGCGGCGACGCGGCGGCCGAGCGCCGCGGCGATCGTCCAATTGACGGCCAGCGCCGCCGAGAGCGCGGCCAGCGCGGCGGCGCTCGCCGCGAGCGAAAAATGGGCGAAGCGGCAGGTCCCGAACGTCCAGAAAAAGGCGGCGGCGTTGAAAGCCCAGCCCGCGAAAAAGCCCGCCGCGGCCGCGGGAGCTCCCGGCGCGCCGTCGTTGAGGGAGACGAAGAGGGGGGCGAGGCAGAACCAGCCGAGGGGCCAGCAGCCGCCGCGCGGAAAGCTCAGCGCGACCAGGCCCGAGCCTAAGACGCTCGCGGCAAGCAGAGAAAGCCTCGCGCGCGTCATCGCCGCGCCGGTTCCCGGCTAGGAGGCGGCGTCGCGGCGGTGCGCGGCGAAGATCTTGGCCGCCGCCGTGCCGTCCGCGGATTTGAGCTTGCGCTCCCAACCGCAGGAGCACTTCAGCGTACGCACGTCCGACCGGAACTCGTAGAGATGGGCTCGCAAGGGCGCCTCCTGACGACCCCTCAGTGTACCAATTACGCGAACGCCTCGGGGGGGAAGACGTGCCGCCCGTCCGGGCCCAGCGGCAGCGGCCAGGAGCGCGCGACGTCGTCGCGCTCGAGCGGGCCGTAGATATGGGGAAAGAGCGCGCCGCCCCTCGAGCGCTCCCACTTGAGATCCGGCAGGCTCAGCATGTCGATCTCGGCGAGGATGAGGCCCGTCAGTCCTTTGAAGTGAAGCGCCGCGGTCTCCGCTGCCTGCGCCGCCGTCGAGCAATGGATGAAGCCGTCCTCGAGGTCCTTGGGCGAGCCTTCGAAGCGGCCGTCGGCCTCGAGCCGCTTCCATTCCTCGGCGCGCAGGATCTTATAGATCAGGGCTTGGCCTCGTCGGGCTTGGCGCCCTCGGCGGCGAGCTTCTCGCGGCGCGCGAGCGCGGCGGCCTTATACGTCACTTGGTAAGCGGCGGCCTTCTCGGCCTTGAGCGCCCGGCGCTCTTTGGCGGCCTTGCCTTCGTTGCGGACGTCCTCGACGGATTTGCGCCCTTCCATTTTTCCCATGCTTCACTGTACCACTTACCAATCGACGGAAGGGCTTTAAGCGGCTAGCGCCCCGCCGCGGCGGCGTAGGTCCAGTAGATCAGGGGCAGCTGGAGCGGCAGGCGCGCGGCGAGCGCGGCCTTCTTCCAGGCCGGCGCCGGCGGCGGAGAAGAAAAGGACGAGGGCGAGGCGCATATAAACACAAAACCCCTGGGCTGTCGCCCAAGGGCCGGTCCCGACATTTCTAGTTACGGGTTCGAAAGCGTTTATTGATTATAGCAGGACGCGCGGCGGCATGTCAAGATAAATCAACCGCTTGCCGGCGGCGCTACGCGAGCGTCAGCGCGGCGGCAAAGCCGATGAAGAGCAGCCCGGCGGCGCGGTCGAAGACGAGCCGCACGCGCGGGCGCGTCAGCCATGACGCGACCTGCCGCCCGCCCGCCGCGTAGCAGAAGTAGCACGAGACTTCGATGATCGCGAACAGCGCGACGAGCCAGGCGAACTGCGGGCCCTTCGGTAAAGCCGGCTCCACGAACTGCGGCAGAAAGGCGGCCGCGAAGAGGATCGCCTTCGGGTTGCTGAGCGCGACCATCAATCCTTCCTTGTAAAGGCCGTGACGCGGCCGCTCGGTCGCGAGGTCGAGCGCCGCGCCCCGCGCGAGCCACGGCCGAAGCCCCAGATACGCGAGGTACGCGGCTCCGCCCAGCCGCAGCGCGTTGAACGCGGCCGGCACGGCCTGCAAGAACGACGCCAACCCCGCCACCGAGACGGCGATCATCGCGACGACGCCCGTGAGGCACCCGGCCATCGTCGCGAACGAGCGCTTGAAGCCGGAGCGCACGCTGCTCGTCATCACGAGCAGCATGTTCGGCCCGGGCGTGGCGGCGATGACGGCCGTGGCGGCGACGAAGAGCTTCCAGCGCGGCGGCATGCCGTCAGTTCGCGCCGGCGTCGACGTCGGCGGCCACCGTGTACTTCAGCGGGTCGCCCGAGGCGCGGTCGAGCACGGCGCGCAGATTGGCCCGATGCCCGCTGAAATGAGACGTGTCCAAGACGTAGGTCCACGCGCCGGTCTGCTTGTCCAAGGTCGCGTCGCCGATCTTCGCGAGCGGCTCGAGGCCTTGGTTGTTCGCCCAGATCTCCACGCCGAGCGCGTCGGAGGGCTTGGCCACGAGGCCGGTCAGCGTGACGCTCGGCCCGCGCAGCGAGCCGACGCCGGTGCCGTCCAAGGGATTGGTCCAGACGAGCTCGGGCTGGTCGGCGCTGGCCTGCGAGAAATCCGTGAACACGTACATCCGCGCCTGCTTCTCGCCCCAAGTGGCGACGGCGTAGATCCCTTCTCCATTCTCGCCCTCGCCGTGGGCGCAGCGCGGCGTGAACGTGACGTGCCCCGGCCAAAGCATCATCGTCTGGCCGGCGCGCGCGACCATGACGCCGCCCTGCGCGCCCTCGGCCGTCTCCAGATCGTCGGCCCAGCACGGCCGCGTGCCGATCGCCTGGACGCGGTCGTCGTCGACGAGCGTGACCTGTCCGCTGGGCAAGATCCGCGACAGGCCGGTCGGACGACCCGGGCCGAGCGTCACTTGCCCGCTGCCGTTGAGCGGGCGGCGATGGATCGTGAAGTTCTTTTCGTCTTGATAGGCCAAGTAGCCGTAGCCCATCGCGAAAGGATCGTTGCCGCCCACGAGCCCGAGGCTAGACGTCTCGCCGCCCTCGCTCAAGTCGACGAGGTAGCCGGTCGAGCCGTCCCGGTAGGCGACCCACAGCTTGTCGTCGCCGATGCCCAGGCGCGGGAAGGCCAAGCCGGGCTCGGCGATCGGGCGGTCGATCTCGCGCAGAACGCGGGAGAGGTTGTCCACCTCGACGATCGCCAGGTTCGCGCCCTGGTCCACGGCGCACCACGCGTGCCCCTCGAAGACGGCGACGTCGGGAAAGACGCCGCCCGGCGCCGAGTTGCACGGGTTATCCGACGTCGAAGCGGGGCTCAAGGTGCTCAGGGCCGCGGCCGCGGTCGGCGCGCACAGCGCGAAAGCGAGGAGGATCGGTTTCATGTGATCCAGTGTAAGCGGCGCGCGCGTGAAACGCAAGACGTCCCGCCGATTATTACCCTTAATTTACCTCGGCGCGATCGCTTGGGCGATCTTGCGAAGCGAGGCTTGCAGCGAGTCGATCATGGAGTCGGCCTGGCGCTCGAGCCGCCTGAAGTTCGACCCCGCGGCCTCGGCCTTGATCGCGCGGGCGGCCTCGAGGTCCACGCCCGAGATCTGGCCGCCGACGCGCGCGAGCTCGGAAAATTCATGATCGAGCTTCAACGCGAGACGGCCGAACGGCGTCAGGGCTTCTCGCCTTCGATGACGGGCCTGATCGCCGCCGCGTGGCCGGCGACGCTCAGCGCGTACTTCCCGTTCGGATTCCCGTCCCCGTAGTAGCGGCCGAAGGCCTTGCGCTGGGCCACGGGATCGTTCGGCTTGTAGCCGTTGAGGATCAGCAGATGCGGGACGCTGTAGGAGATCTGATTATTCCAGTCGAAAGGGTTGCCCTTGCCGGCCCGGAGCTGGGTCGCGGGTTCGAATTGGAACGGGCCCATGGCGCCGGTTTCCGAGCCGCGCAGATTTTGCCACGGAGCCGGCAGCTGTTTGTTCGCGTCGAGCTGGATCGCCGCCGCGAGATCGGCGCGCCGCTTGGCCAGGCCCTGCGGCAGCGGCACGTGGCCCATGTTCCGGCCGAAGCCCGTCTCCTGCTGGGCGATGGCCAGGATGTCCCACGGCTGCACGCCGAAGTTCTTCAAGGCCGTCGCGAAGGCCGACGCGTAGTTCTTGTAAGCCTCTCCTACGCCGCGCGGGGGTTTTTCCGGAGGCACGTACTCGGGACCGACCGGGAGCTGAGGCGCCGCGTCGCCCGGAGAGCCGGAAGCGGCGCTCGGCGCGGGAAAGGACGCGGCGAAGCCGTTGATGGCGGCGTCGAGAGCTCCAGGCGCGGGCGGCGGCGGCGCGTCCGGCGAGCCGGCCGGCGGCTGCTGGCTTTTCGCCAAGGCGTTGGTGATGGAGATCTCGTCGCGGGGCTGGCCCGCGGCCGCCAAGGCGTCGGACGCGGCTTGGCGCTGATCTTCGATGTCGGCGGCCGGGCCGAGACGCCCCAGCGCCTCGCGCACGCTGTGGTCGACGCGCTCGTCGACGGCCTGCTGCTCGAGGAACGCCGCGCGCACGTCGGCGGGATTGGAGAAATCGGGCGTCTCTTCGGGCTTGTTTCCCGAGACCTTGAGCTTGCGGGCTTGAGTGAGCAGGCCCGCGGTGGGAGTCGCGGCGCCGAGCTCGTCGCTCGACGCCGGAGCGCGGACGTCGGCGGCGCCGCCCGGCGCGGAGACGCGGGCTGACGAGGGCGAAGGCCGCGGCTCGGTCGTAGGCGCGGTGGTCGCCGCCGGCGCGGCCGCCTGGGACGCCGCGACGCCCGCGCGAGCGGAAGAGATCTCGGCGGACGAGGCGCCCGCGGCCCCCTCGAAGCCCGCGGAAGCCGAGCCCATGCCGGCGCGCGGCGGCGTCGCCGCCGGCTCGGGCTCGCCGACGGCGGCCGATTCGGAGGCGCCCGGCTCCGGGACGTCGCGGATCGACAACGTGTCGGCGGGCAGAGCGCGTCTCGGTCTCGAGACCGGAGCCGATGCGACGGCCGCGGGCTCCGTCGTTCGCGCGGGAGACGGCGCGGCGCCCATAGCCGGCGCGGCGACGGCGCCGGCAGGCTTGGCCGAGGAGCGGCGGAACACCTTCACGGCCGTCCAAGCCAAGCACGCGAAGCTGATCGCGAGGAGCGCCACGAGGATCGAATCGCGCCGGGAAGCCCGCATCCCTCGAAGAGTAGGTCGGGATCGGCCGAGCGTCAAGGACCGTCGCGCGTCGACCAGAGCCCGGCCGCGCCGAGGACGGCGAAGGAAAGCCCGCATAGGGCGACGACGAGCCCCGGCGAGAAGTAGCTCATCAGCGTCGGAGAGGCGGCCATGACGAGCAGGCTCGCGCCGGTCTCGCACGAACGGGAAAAGCGGAGGATGCGCGTCAGCTCGACGCCCGGATAATCGCGCTGGACGAGGTCATAATAGGGAATGTCGTTGACCGGGCCGCCGATCGCGGCGAAAAAGCTCGCGACACGCAGCCAGCCGAGCGTCGGCGCGAGCCCCATCAGGAGAAAACCCGCGCCGAGCCACAGGTAGCCGCCGTAGGCGAAGCGCCACGGCCGGTCGCGGCGCACGTGCCCGATGTAGACGGCGCCGAGGACGTTGCCGGCGCCGTAGGCGGCGACGACGGAGCCGAACGCGCCGAGGTCTCCCGGCGAGAGCTTCTGGACCATCAGCGCGAGGCCGAGCGCGAAGGCCAGGTACCAGAGCGCGGCGACCGACGCGCGCGTGAGCGAGAGGTCCCGAAGCCGCCGATCGCCGGCGATCGCGCGCCAGCCCGCGATCAGGCTCTTGGCGAACGCGGCGCGCTCGGGACGAGAAGGCGGCGTCCGTCGCGGGGGGAGCAGCTTGATCGACAGCGCCGAGACGAAGAAGCTCAAGGAGTCGAGCGTGAAGAAGTGGATCATCGGCACGAAGGCCGACAGAGCGGCGATGATCCCGGGCCCGACGGCGCGCGCGAGGCGGCTGGTCGAGCCCATCAGCGCGGTCGCC
The DNA here is from genome assembly GCA_964600165.1 of uncultured Elusimicrobia bacterium. Lineage (GTDB taxonomy): Bacteria > Elusimicrobiota > Elusimicrobia > UBA1565 > UBA9628 > CAZRIP01. The sequence goes on from CAZRIP010000115.1 coordinate 6,758, forward strand.
GCCTGGCGCGTCCGCTCATCGTCGGAGACCTCGGGGATCGTCGCCTGCAGCGCGGGATCGAAGAACGCGGAGAGCGCGGCGACGGCGACGGCCACGCCGGCGAGCAGCGGAAGCCCCAGCCCGCCGAAGCGCCGCGCGGCGACGGGGAGGAGCACGATGAGGCCGCGCAGCGCGTCGACGCCGATCATCGTCCGGCGATGGTCCCATTGGTCGGCCCAGTGCCCGCCGACGACGCTGAGAAGGAAGAGCGAGCCGAGCTGGGCGGCGGAAAGGTAGCCGGCGCGCGCGCCGATGAGGCCCACGGCGAGCCAGACGAGCGCGACGCGGTAGATCTCGTCGCCGACGCTCGACAGCGCCTGCCCGCTCCAAAGCAGCGCGATCGGGCGTCTCTTGAGGGCCTTGATCATCCGCGCTAGTTTAGTGCGGCGCCGGCGCGGGGTCAAGGCACCGTGTCACGCGCCGATCACATGGGGGTGACGCCGCCGTTACCGGCGCCGTTTACAATAAAGACCCACGGAGGAAAGTGAAATGAAAGTCAGCATTCAGTGCCTCGCCGCCGCCGCGTTGGCCTTGGCGATGCCGTCAGCCGCGCAGACGTCCCCCAATTGGAGTTCCGATCCGTTGCAAGGCCTGACGTTATCCAAATTTGTTGCTGCCGCGCCCGCCGCGGCGCCCGGCGTGTCGCGCTCGGCCGCGACCGGCGTTTGGGAGCTCCCTTTCATACAATCCTCGCGGCAGATCGCGCAGGAGAAGCCTTTTCCGCAGGACCTGCCGTGGGCCGAGGTCCTCGTCGCGGAGCCGGCGACGAAGGACTCCGACGTGCTGCCTTATTCGCCGGACCAGCTGCAAGCCGGCTCCGGGACGTCCTTCGATTTCAGCGGCTACCCGAAGCCCGTGCTGGGCCCGTCCAACGAGCTCGAGGCCGAGTACAGCTTCTTTATCAACTGCTTCCTGCCCAGCCCGAGCGGCCGCGACGCGCGCTCGCCCGACGGCGGCTACCTCGGCGACATCAACGGCCTGTGCTCGCAGGCATCCGCCGCGCAAAGCCGCGAGCTCAAGATCACGGTGAAGTTCCCGCAGTTGAAGATCGCCGGCGAGGACGTCCTTTTCCGGGATCATGTCGTCGGCGGGCTGAACTACGCGAGCCACAACCACCCCGACAACGGCTGGGACGACTGGCGGTCCATCTATCTTCCGAGCAACGACGCGGATTGGGACTACCACTACATGCTGGACTTCAGCTTCGCGCCCACGCAAGACGGCCGGACGCGCGTCGTGGTCTTCATGCGGGTCCATCCCAACATGAAGATCACCGCCTTCCCGCGTCACGGCGGCAAGCTGTCGGGGCCGGACGGAAACTAAGAGCGCAGGGCTTCCAGCTTTTCCCAGCGCGCGAAGAGGTCATCGACGGCGCGGCGGGCGGCCTCGGCCTCGAGCTGGCGCTTGTGCAGCTCCGCCGAATCGGCCGCCACCGCCGGGTCGTCGAGGCGCTCGCGCGCGCTCGCGGCCTTGCGCTCGGCGGCCTTGATCGAGGCTTCGAGCTCGCGCAGCTCCTTGGTCTGGGCGGCGGAGAGGCCGGGCTTGGGCGCCGGCGCGGGCGCGGCGGCCTTCGGGCCCTGAGAGGACTTTTCCTTCCAAGCCTCCCACTGCGAGAGCTCGGCGTAATAGCGCGCCCCGCCCGCGCCGTCGAGCGCGAGGATCTCCGTGCTGACGCGATCGAGCAGATAGCGGTCGTGCGTGACGAGGATGAGGGCGCCGGGAAACTCCAGCATGCTGCTTTCGAGCGTCTCGAGAGACTGGAGATCGAGGTCGTTGGTGGGCTCGTCGAGCAGCAGGAGGTCCGCAGGCTCGAGCATCAGGCGCGCGATGAGCACGCGCGCCTGCTCGCCGCCGGACAAGAGGCGCAGCGGCATCGCCATCTGCTCCTGGCGGAATAAGAAGCGCGCCGCCCAGCCGTAGACGTGGATGCGGCTTCCCTTATACTCGACGTGCTCGCCGGCCGGGCAGAGCGCGCGCTTGAGCGGGAGGTCGAGGTCCAGCTGCTCGCGGCGCTGGTCGAAGGTCACGATCTTGAGGGCGTCGGCGCGCTTGATCGTCCCGGCGTCGGGCTCCAGCTCGCCGGCGAGGATCTTGAGCAGCGTGCTCTTGCCGCTGCCGTTCTCGCCCAAGAGCCCCAGCCGGTCGCCGGGCCCGAGCGCGAGATCGAGCGGCCCGAAGAGCTTGCGGCCGCCGAGGCTCTTCTCGACGTGGAGCGCCGTCACCAGGCGCTTGCTGCGGCGCTCGCTGCCCGAAAAGTCGATCTCGGAGCCGCGCCCTTGCGAGTTCCGATATTCGAGCTCCGATAGCTCGCCCATCAGGTCGCCCGCGCGGTCGATGCGCGCCTGCTGCTTGGTCGTGCGCGCCTTCGGCCCCTTGCGCAGCCAGGCGATCTCGCCGCGCACGGTGTTGCGCAGCTTCTCTTCGCGAGCCCCTTGCTGTTCTAAATACGCCTCTCTTTTTTCGAGAAAGTCGCTGTAGCCGCCCGCGCTGCTGAAGTGGCCGTCCTCGTAGATCTTATTGAGCTCGATGACGCGGTTGCAGACGCGCTCGAGGAAGCGGCGGTCGTGCGTGACGACGAGGAAGGGAAAGCGCTGGTCCGACAGGAAGCCTTCCAGCCACAGCACGCCCTCGAGATCGAGGTGGTTCGTCGGCTCGTCGAGCAGGAGCAGGTCCGGCTCCCTGATCACCTGGAGCATGATGGCGAGCCGCTTGCGCCAGCCGCCGGAGAGCTCGTCGACTTTTTGCTCGTCTTTGAGGCCCGCCGCCTCGATGCCGGCCTCGACGCGGATGTCCACCTCGTAATCCTCGAGCGGCAGCCCGCGCAGCGCGCTTTGCGCGGCGTCGCGGACCGTCAACCCGCGCTCGTCGTCGAAGCGGTCTTGTTGGGAAAGATAGCCCACGCGCAGGCCGCGGCGCGCCGAGAGCTTGCCGTCGTCGGGCGTGTCGAGCCCGGCGAGGATGCGCAGGAGCGTCGACTTGCCCGCGCCGTTGGGCCCGATCATGCCCGTGCGCTCGCCCTCGAAGAGCCCGAACGACAGGCCCTCGAAGAGCGGGCGGACGCCGAAGCTCTTGGCGAGTTTTTGACAACTCAGCAGGATTGGGGGGGCCATAAACACAAAACCCGCCTTTCGGCGGGTGGCTGTCCTGACATTTCTCGTCTCAGGTTCGAAAGTCTAAATTGGTTGCGGGCTTTGCGACCGACCGCAGTTTCATCAGGTTCAGGATCGAACCTAGCAGTCGTATATAGAGTATAGCAGGAGAATGGCCAAAACACACGCTTATGCTCGAAGGCGAGGACGACTGAATCCGGCAAGCCTCCCTGTCGGACATCGCACCTGCGGGGGCGGATCATTCCGACGCCGTTCCACCTCGCATGTATCTGCGCGGTCCGCGATAGCCGCAAAATAGACTGCCAGCGGCGGCGCAAGTGCTTCACTAGATCGTGACTTGCTCTCGATTCCCATTCTCGTCGTTCGGGTCATATGATGCACGTCACGAATCCTAAAACGAAAGGAACAGAAATGGGAAAGCTTGATGTGAAGGTTGCAGTAATAACGGGCGGAACAAGCGGTATGGCGCTAGCTACCGCAAAATTGTTCGTTGAAGAAGAGGCGTACGTTTTCGTCACCGGTCGGAGGCAAGAGGCTCTGGATAAGGCCGTCAAGCTGATCGGGCGGAACGTGACCGGCGTGCTGGGCGATGCGGCCAACCTGGATGACTTGGACCGTTTGTTCGATACGGTCAAGCGGGAAAAGGGCAGGATCGACGTCCTATTTGCGGCCGCCGGATTTGGAGAGACCAGCAAGATCGGCGAGATTACGGAGAAGCACTTCGACACGACATTCGGGCTGAATACGCGCGGCACGCTTTTCACGGTGCAGAAGGCGTTGCCGCTGTTTGCCGATGGCGGGTCGATCATCATGAACTCGTCGAATGCAGGGCTTAAAGGCTTTCCTGCCTGGGGTGTGTATGCGGCGAGCAAAGCCGCGCTGCATGTATTCGCCCGCACTTGGGTGAACGAGCTAAAAGACAGGAGAATCCGGGTGAACGTGCTGTGCCCGGGGCAGGTCGATACACCGATGATGGACAAGGTGCTGAACGCGGAGGCAAAAAAGCAGTTCGGAACATTGATTCCGCGGGGGAAAATGGGCCTCCCTGACGAGATTGCGACGGTGGCGCTATTTCTCGCTTCAGATGACTCGAGCTATGTGAACGGCGTGGAGCTGGTGGCCGATGGTGGCATGGTTGCTGCCTGAAACTACGCGTTATGGAGATTCATTGTGAGCAACAATAACGGACAAAAATTGGCGGGAAAAATTGCGGTTATCACAGGCGGAAGCAGCGGGATTGGCTTGGCCACAGCCAAGCGCTTCGTGGAAGAAGGCGCCCACGTAGTGATCACTGGGCGACGAGAGAAAGAGCTGAAGGAGGCCGCAGCCTTCATCGAGA
>CAZRIP010000116.1:0-11196 GCA_964600165.1 uncultured Elusimicrobia bacterium
GCCGGCGAGTGAAGGAGGACGGCGATCAGGCCGAGCGCGCGCGGCGTCACGGGCGAGATTTTAGCGCGTAGCGCGGCGCCGCGCGTGAGCCCATCAGGCCGCGGCGCGTCAGCGAGAGGCCCAGCCGCGATTGGGTCTTACGGGGACTGCTTCATGAACTGCGTGGGATCGATCTGGCGGCCCCGCCGCCAGACTTCGTAATGGACGTGGCTGCCGGTCGAGCGGCCCGTCGAGCCCATCAGGGCGATCGTCTGGCCGCGCTTGACCTTGTCGCCGACTTTGACGAGCAGCTGCGAGGTGTGGCCGAAGAGCGTCGCGTAGCCCTCGCCGTGGCGGATGAAGATCATCTGGCCGTAGCCGCCGGCCCAGCCCGCGCGCTCGACGACGCCGTCGGCGGTGGCGACTATGGGCGTGCCCGCGTGGTTGGCGATGTCGATGCCGGGATGGAACTCGTCGAAGCCGCCTTCTTGAGACTCGATCGGGGAAAGGCGGTAGCCGAACCGGGAGGTGACGCGCCCCTGCGTCGGCCAGCCGAGCGGCGTGGCGCGAAACAGAGCGCGCTTGCGGCCGACGAACCGGCGGATCTCGTCGGTGCTCGCCACGCGTTCGCGCTCTTCTTGCTTCAAGCGCCGCAGCGTCTCCTCGAGCGCGGCGGGGCTCTCGTGGGCGGGATCTTCGGCGAAGCGGCGCAGCACCTCGCGCCGGTCCCAGGGAGCCGGGCCGCCTTCGCCGTTCTCTCCGTCGGCGCTTTCGATGATCGCTTTCTTGCTCGGCATCTCGAGCAGCTTGCGCAGCTGCTGGTCGGCGTCCTTGGCCCGGGCGAGGTCGTCGCCGGACCGCTCGATCTCATCGACGAGCGCGGCCACGCGACGGCGCAGCACGCCGTTGTCGGCCTTGGTCGCGAGATAATCGACTTGGCGCGCGGCACGGAAGGCCACCAGCCCCGTCAACGACGTCCACAGCGCGAGCGCTCCCAGGACCATGAGGCAAGGGACTTGAGCGCGCCAGAGCGGGAAGTCAGCGGGCGGGACGATGAGCAGCGTGATCGACCGTGCGAGCAGTCTCTTCATATTTGACGGGCGCGGCGACGCCTTTGTCGTCGCAGAGCTCGGCGCCGATCTTGCCCAGGTTGTCGAGCGGGGAATCGTGACGGAGACGGAAGACCTCGCAGCCGGACGCGATCGCGCGATCGATCATTTCGGCGACCAGGTTGAAGACCGCCTCGGTGGCGTGGCGGCAATCCAGGCACTTGGGCTCGTCGAGCGAGAGACGGCCGCAAGAAGGGCAGGCGCGTCCCATCTTGGCGAAGCCGTCGCGCGCGAGCAGCAGGCGCAGCCGGCCCTCGCGCAGCGCGGCGAGCGTGCGGTCGAGGCCCAGGGCGGCGAGCTTGGTCGTGGAGGCGGCGTCGAGCAGGCGGTGGACGAGCACGCTTTCGCGCACCTTGCGCGCCTCGTCCTCGCAAGCCGTGATGCGGGACAGCACGGCCGCGGCCGTCGCGTCGGGCTCGAGTTCGGCGTCCAAGATCAAGTTTTGCTGGAGCTGCGTGTGCAGGTGATTGACCAAGGGCAGCGCCAGCGAAGGACAAACGCCTATCACCACGCGCTGAAAGGCTTGGTTGCGGGAGAGCGCGTCCAGCGAGTCGGTGATCGTCTTGACGTAGCGGTGGCCTTCCTCGCCCGCGGCGGGCAGGACCATGCCGTCGTACTCGCGGACCTCGCCGAGGAAGACCTCGAGGAACCGCGCGCGCTCGGGGCCCGCCAGCAGCACGCCGAATCGGTGGTGCTGATCGGTCTGCGCGAGCAGCGGCGCCAACGCGGGCTTGCAATCGACGACGAGCTTGTCGCGCACGGGCTCGAGCAGCGGGCAGGCGCGCCACAAGCCGAAGCGCTTGGCGGAGAAGATCGCCACGCCGCGGAAGATCCCCGGCTCGAACTCCTCGGCGAGGTATCTTTCGATGCGCCGGACGTCCTCGTTCTCGGCCAGGGACGGCTCGCGGCGCGTGAGCGCGCGCAGTTGGCGCTGGTAGCCCGCGAAGGCGCGCTCGCTTTCGGTCTCGAGGTAGACGGTGACGACGGACGGCGAAGGGGTCTTGAAGCTCAGGAGTTCTTGCAGGTGCTTTTGCGTGATCATCGTTCGACCTCGGTGCGCGGTGTTCGCGTTTGCGTCTAAGCTCAGGATAGCCGGGACCCGCTCATCCTGCAACGGCGTTTCGGTCAGGCGAGGTCAGGCGGGGTCGGCGGCGCGGACTTGGGCGGCCAGGGCGGCCAGATGCTCGCGCAGGCGCGGTTGGCGGGACTCGAGCAGCGGAAGGACTTCGCGCCGCACCCAGTTGCGGGTGAAGTCGAGCGAGTCGTTCGAGCGGTCGACGCGAAACGGCTGATCATGAAGGGCCAAGTACTCCAGGATCTCGCCGCGGCGCAGCGGCAGCAGCGGCCGGACGAGCGAGATGCCCTTGGCGAGCGCGCGCTCGGGCGGGATCCCGGCGAGGCCCTTGAGGCGCGTGCCGCGCAGAAGATGGAGCAGCAGGGTCTCCGCTTGGTCGTCGAGGTGATGGCCGGTCGCCACCTTGCGGCAGCCGAGCTCGGCCGCCAGGCGAGCGAGGGCCGCGTAGCGCAGCTCGCGCCCGGCGTCCTCCAAGCCCTTGCGCCGCGCGCGGGCGCGCGCCGCGACCCGGATCTTTTCGACGACGACTTCCACGCCGAGGCGCTTGCCTAGCGCGCGCACGAACGCGGCGTCCTTCGCCGACTCGCGGCCGCGCAGGCCGTGGTCGAGGTGCGCGAGCGCGGCGAGCCTGAAGCCCCCTTTGCGCGCGCGCCGCGCCAGATAATGCGCGAGGCAAACCGAATCCGGACCGCCCGAGACGGCGGCCAGCACGACGTCGCCTCTGTTAATGAGGCCGTGGGTCGTTTCGAAGCCGACGAGTTTCGACCAGACGCGCGCCGCGAAACTTGAGCGATTCATGTTTTCCCAGTGTAACAAAAACTTGTATTCTCTCGGCGCTATGAGCCCGGCCGCCCTGCTCGGGGTCTTCCTCGCCGCGTCCGCGGCATTCGCGCAGCAGCCTGCCGCTCCGATCGATCCCAAGGCCGAGCAAGCCCTCAAGGAGTCCGGCGTGCAGATGGCCTTGGGCGACCTCGAGGCCGCGCGCCTCCTGGCCACCGACGCGATCGCGCTCGACACGGCGAGCCCTCGCGGCTATCTCCAGCGCGCGAGCGTCGAGCTGCAGCTCAAGGCTTTCGATCAGGCGGTCAAGGACGCGGACAAGGCCGTCGCGCTCGGCTTTCGCAAGGCGTCCGTCTTCAACGTGCGCTCGGAGTCTTACTCGGGGGAAGGTCTCTATGCGCGCGCGCTGGCCGACGCCGAGATCGCCGTCGCGGCCAATCCGGCGAGCGGAGCGGGCTACGCCAATCGCGCGGCCGCCAAAAGGGGCCTCTCCGGTTTGGATGAGGCCGTGGCGGCGGACCTTCGCCGCGCCGCGGAGCTCGACGCGCGCTACCGGCCGCGCTACGAGGACGCGCGAGCCGAGCTGGCGAAGTCTCGCCCCGGCGACGCCTCCGCTCGGACGGCGCCGGCGAGCGCCCGCCCGCCCGCGGGCCCGCGCGCGCCGCTATTGGGCCCGAAGAAGGTGCTGGCCGCGGCCGCCGCCGCCTGCCTGCTCGTCTTGCTCGTCTCGGACTGGCGCCGCCGGCGCTCGCGCCGAGTGCGGTTCGCGTCGGTGATCTCGCTGCCGTCCGAGAGCGACGCCCCGCGGTCCGGCTCCGTGCTGGGCGGCCGATTCATCGTGGGACGCCGGGTCGGCCCGGAGGTCGGCGGCGAGGTCTACGAGGGGAGGGACTTGGAGGACCGCCCGCGCCACCTGCGCCGCTACGCTTTGCCGCGGGAGCTCGCCAAGCGCTCGCTCGCCATCGAGCGCGCGCGCGCCGCCGCCAAGGTCAAGCACCCGAGCGTCGAGACGATCGACGGGATCATCGAGAGCGGCGACTCCCTGATCCTCGCTTGCGTTCCGGCCCCCGGCGAGCCGCTTCACGCGCTGGCCGCGCGCTACCCGCAGCGCCGCATGCCGAGCGAGCACGCGCTGCGCGCCCTCGCGGGCGTTTGCGCCGGGCTCGAGGCCGCGCACGCGTTGGGGCTGGCTCACGGGGGGGTGTCGGCCGGCTGCGTTTACGTCGATCGTCTTTCCTCCGTCATCGTCGAGCTCGGCGCGCCCAGGCTCGAAGCCTCGCCCGAGGGCGACCTCTTCGCGCTGGCGGCCTGCCTCTACGAGCTTCTCGCGGGAGAGCCGCCGTTCCCGGGCCCGGACGCCGAGCAGCAGAAGCGCGAGGGCCGCTTCGCGCCCCCGTCCAAAGCCGTCCCCGGCGTTGCGGCCGGGCTCGACGGCTTCTTCGCGCGCGCTCTCAACCCGGACCCGGCGCAGCGTTTTCGCGCGGCGAATGAGATCTTCATCTCTTTCAAGAGCGTCGTCGTCCCTCTCGTGCAATAGGAGGATCGTAGGTCAATGGCTGAAGCGATCTGCGCGAAGTGCAATAAGGCGATGGTCAGAGTGCCGCGCTGGTTCAAGTGCGAGAAATGCGACTCGTGGTTCTGCCCGAGCTGCATGGATCGCTTCTGCCTGTTCTGCAAGGGCGCCGTCAAGGAGCAGCCGAAGCCGGCCTGAGACCATGGCCGCGGTCGAGCGCCTGATCGATCTTCTCAACGACCCAGCCACCGTCGAGCTGATGGTCAACTCCGACGGCTCGGTCTATCGCGAGCTCGCGCGGGGCGGCCTCGAGCGCGCGCCCATCGAGACCGATCCGGACGAGGCGCAGGCGTTCGTCGACGAGCTGACCGGGCGGCGCCAATCGTTCGGCCCGCGGCGCGCCTTCGGCGATCTTACGGCCGAGGACGGCTCGCGCGTGCACGTCCTCGCTCCCCCGATCGTCGGCGGCGGACTCTGCGTGACGGTCCGCAAGCGCCCCAAGCAGCGCATGGCCCTCGGCGACCTCGTCGATCGCCGCATGCTCAGCGAGGCGTGCGGGCAGTTCCTTCGCTTTTCCGTCGAGGCCCGCCGCAACATCCTCGTGGTCGGCGGCACCAGCTCCGGAAAGACGACGCTGCTCAACGCGCTCTGCGCGCTCATCGACGCGAGAGAACGGGTGCTGGTTTTGGAAGACACGGCCGAGCTGACCCTGCCGCAAGCGCACGTGATCTCGATGAAGACGAGGACGCACGACGTCGACGGCCTGCCGGACATCACGCTGCGCGAGCTCGTCTCGAACACCCTACGGATGCGCCCGGACCGCATCGTCGTCGGCGAGTGCCGCGGCCCCGAGGCGGCCGACCTCTTGCAGGCGATGAACGTGGGGCAGGCCGGCGTCATGTCGACCGTGCACGCGAACTCGCCGCGCGAGGCGATCCTGCGCCTGGAAACTCTAGTTTTATCGGGCGGCAGCGATCTTCCGCTCATCGCCGTGCGCTCGTCGATCGCGACGGCGGTCCACATCATCGTCTTCGCCGCGCGGCTACCTGACGGCGCGCGCCAAGTGCTCAAGGTCTCGGAGATCACCGGCATGGAGCTCGACAACGTGTCGATGTCCGACCTGTTCGTGCATGATCCTCGCTCGCAGCTTCTCAATCCGACGGGCATGATCCCTAAATTCTACGACCCGCTGCGCGAAGCGGGCTTCGAGCCTCCGCTTGATTTCTTTCAGACCTAACTGATATCCTTTCGGCACAATGGCCAAGAAAGTCCTCGTGATCGACGACGAGCCCGAGATGCTCAATCTCGTGAAGTTCACGCTGGAAAAAGGCGGCTTCGAGGTCTCCACCTGCGACAACGGACGGCACGCCTGGGACGAGATCATGCGCATCCGTCCGGATCTCCTCATCCTCGACGTGATGCTGCCGGGGATCGACGGCTACTCCCTGCAGCTCAAGATCTCGCAGGATCCGCAGACCAAGGACATGCCCATCGTCGTCGTCACGGCCCTCGAGCCCTCGAAGACTCTGTTCCAGAAGTTCCCGCAGGTCGCCGGCTTCATGACGAAGCCCTTTAAGACCGAGGAGCTTCTCCAGACGGTCACCACCGCCGTCGAGCGGTCTTCCCGAACGCCGTAACCGCCAGGGAGGCTGCCTTGTCCGAAGAAGCTTACGACGCGATCGTCGTCGGAGCCGGTCCCGCCGGGATCTCCGCCGCCATCACCATGGCCCGCGCCGGCCTCAAGGTCGTCGTGCTCGAGCGCGGCGAATACGCGGGCGCCAAGAACGTGCAGGGCGCCGTGCTCTACTCGCACATGCTGCACGAGATCGTCCCCGATTTCTGGAAAGCGGCGGACGCCCCCGTCGAGCGCCCGGTCGTCGAGCAGAAGACCTGCATCACGACCGACGACTCCTGGGTGACCGTCGGCTACAAGTCCCTCAAGTTCCTGGAAGGCGTGCCCAACTGCTACACGATCATCCGCGTCAAGTTCGACCAGTGGTACGCGAAGAAGGCCGAGGAGGCCGGCGCCGAGGTGTTCACCGGCGTGACCGTCCGCGAGGTGCTCAAAGAGGGAAGCAAGATCGTCGGCATCAAGACGAGCGAGGGAGACGAACTGCGCGCCTCCGTCGTCATCGCCTGCGACGGCGTCAACTCGATGATCGCGCAGAAAGCGGGCTTCATCGACGAGCTGAAGCCGACCGAGGTCGCGCTGGGCGCCAAAGAAGTGATCGCGCTCGACCCTAAGATCATCGAGGACCGGTTTCAGCTCAACCCCGGCGAGGGCGCGACGATGGAGCTGTTCGGCTCGATCACGCTCGGGATGCTCGGCTATGCCTTCATCTACACCAACAAAGAATCGCTCGCGCTCGGCGTCGGCTGCAAGCTCTCCGACTATCAGAAAAAGGGCATCCGTCCGTCCGACCACCTCGAGCTGGTCAAGAAGCATCCTTATATCAAGAAGCTCATCTCGGGCGGCAAGACGCTGGAGTACTCCTCGCACCTGATCCCCGAGGGCGGGTTCAAGTCGATGCCGCCGCTCGCGGCCGACGGCTTTCTCGTCGCCGGCGACGCGGCTCAGATGACCAATCCCGCGTACCGAGAAGGCTCGAACCTCGCGATGACGGCGGGCAAGCTCGCCGGCGAGACCGTCGTCGAGGCCAAGCGCAAGGGCGACTTTTCCGCGGCGGGCCTCTCCTCTTATAAGAGCAAGCTTCAGGCGAGCTATGTCCTCTCCGACATGGAGGACATCATGGACTTGGAGGAGCACGTCGAGCGCTCCCCCGGCTTTCTCGAGTTTTATCCCAAGCTCGCGACCGAGCTCGCGCACCTGCGCTTCTCGGCCGACGGCGTGCCCAAGCGCGAGCACTTGAAGACGGCGCTCGGGATGATCAAGAAGCGGGGCCTCATGCGCATCGCGAAAGACCTGTTCCCGCTCAGGAAGGTGGCGATCTAATGGCCGACGAGAAGATCACGTTCACCGTCGAGGCGAAGCTCGGCACGCTGGAGTGGAAGAAGTCGCCGAACGCGCACATCGTCTTGAAGAACTCCGGCGCGGACTCGCCCTGCGTGACGAAGTGCGATAGCAAGCCTTGCACGACCGTCTGCCCGGCCAAGGTCTACGAGTGGGAGCTCGACCACAAGAAGGTCGTCGTCAACTACGAGAACTGCATCGAGTGCGGCGCCTGCCGCATGCTCTGCCCCTTCGACAACATCCAGTGCGACTGGCCCGAGGGCGGCATGGGCGTGAAGTATAAATACGGCTGAGCTTCAGCCGTCAAAGGCGCGTGCTACCATGAGATTATGGACACGCGCTTCGCGCTTTTAGCGGCGGCGGTCGCGCTGACGCTCGCCGCCTGCTCGACGCCGCAGTCGCGCGTCAGCCATGACCGCGCGGATTTCGACGCCTCTCCGCCGGCGGTCCAAGAAAAGATCGGCAAGGGCCAGATCGACGTCGGTTTTTCCCCGGCGCAGGTCCAGCTCGCGCTCGGCAAGCCCGACAGGAAATACTCCCAAAAGACGGCGGGCGCCAACGACCAAGAGGTCTGGGTGTATTACGCGCACGGCGCGCACCCGGGCGTGGGCGTCGGTTTGGGCTTCTTCAGCGGCGGCGGACCGGTGGCCACCGGCATTTCGGTCGGCAGCGGCGGCCCGGTCGAAGAGGAACCCTCCACTCGGGTCGTCTTCGAGAAAGGCGCCGTCGTGTCGATCGAGAAGCCGAAGTAGGTCAGCGGCGCCGCGCGGGCATGAGCGCGTCGTCCGTAGCCTCGAGGCCCGGAGCGTCGGCGAAGGCGCGCCGCGGAGCCTGGGCCGCCGGCTCGCTCTGATACGGATCGGCGCTCGGGAAGGCGCTCAAACCCAGCGTCGGCTCCGCGCCGACGCGCGCCCCGGCCAGCTCCGGCGAGGCGACGGGCAACGGGCTTTCCGCGTACGCGGCCTGGGCCGCGGGCAGGGCCGCGGGCAAGGCGGCGGCCAGCGCGGAGGGCAGCGGGTCGGCCGCGGACCAAGCCCGCGTGGCGGGCGGCGCCGCGGGCGCGTTGAGCTGGATGCTGCGGACGTAGAACGTGAAGCCGGACCGTTCCGGTTCAGCCGACGGCGCCGCCGGAAACGGGATCGCGGCCGCGAGCGTCGGGCGCGCCTGGCAATGGCAGTCGCCGAAATCCCACTTGGGTCCGACGATCGAGAGGTCGGTCATTCCGGCGCCGAGCAGAAGCAGACCGAGGGCCATGCCGCCCGCAGTCTCCCGCACGCCGAAGCCCGCGCTCGAGGCGGCTTTGACCACGACGGCGCGCTGGCACTGCATGGTCTATTTGACGTCCATCAGGCGGGCGAGCCGGGACGTCTCGTGGGTGGCCGGCGCGGCGTTCATCAGATCGGTCGGATCGAACCGGAGGGCGCCGGACGCGATCAGCCAGAACATGCAGCTGAGGAGGAAGAGCCTGAACCAAGCCTGATCGGATTCTTTCATCAACAGGAGTATAACCGGAAGGACGCGAAAAATCGACTAAGAGGGCGAAAAAAGGCGTTAAAAGCTCGGCAAACCCCGGAGCCGGCCCTAAAGACCTACGCGCGAGTGGGACTATTGACCTAGATCAATACATGTGCTTGAATCCGGTCAGCCGGACACGCCGCATTACGGAGGTTTCATGAAGAAGCTGGTCCTGACGGCCTTAGTGCTTCTCGCCGCGCCCCTCAGCCTGTTCGCCCAAGTCAACGCCAACACGATCTACGGCGAGGACGACCGCGTCGATCTGTATCAAGTGAAGGACCCGGGCGTCCGCAAGCTCGCGGACTCGACGGTGGCCTTGTTCCAGGGAGGCTCGGTCACGATCAACGACAAGACCGCGGTCCTCGCCACCAGGCCCTACGGCGAGAGCAACGGCCTCTGCAAGGACGTCAAGTTCTACGATCAGCACGAGGGCGCGTTCTGCTCCGGCTCGCTCGTCGCGCCGGACGTGATCATGACGGCCGGCCATTGCGTGACCGATCAGGATTCGTGCTTGAGCACGAAGTTCGTCTTCGGCTTCTCGCTCAAGGCCGAGGGCGACGTGCCCGACCAGGTCCCCGCGAGCGAAGTCTACGGCTGCTCGCAGCTGCTCGGCCGTCAGCAGGAGAACGCCGGAGCCGACTGGGCGCTCATCAAGCTCGACCGGCCCGTGACCGGCCACGCCCCGCTGCGCGTGGCGACGTCGGCGCCGGCCAAGGACTCGTTGCTCTGCATGATCGGCCATCCGACCGGCCTGCCGACCAAGGTCGCCTGCGGCAAGACCAAGGTCCGCGACGCCTCCCCGGAGGGCTACTTCGTCGCGAACACCGACAGCTACCACGGCAACTCCGGCAGCGCGGTGTTCAGCCAAGACACCGGCTTGATCGTCGGCGTCCTGGTGCGCGGCGACGCGGACTACGAGTGGAACGAGGCCGGCCAGTGCCAGATCGACAAGGTCTTCCCCGAGGACGGCGGCCGCGGCGAGGACGTCACGAAGATCACCTCCGTGCCGGTCCCGAAGACCGACGAGACGGTCGTCGACCATCCTGTGTCCACGCCGGAGTCCACGCGCGTCGCGCCGATCGGCAAGCGGCTCTCGGCCCTCATCGAGAGCGCGAAGACCGCCCGGTTCGACAACTAGCCGCACACGCTCGAAAAAAGAGCCGGGCTCGCGAGAGCCCGGCTCTTTCTTTTGGTGCTATGATGAAATAAGGAGGCACCATGACGGAGAAGAAGTGGGATCTCGTCTGGAAAGGCAGCGCTCCGATGGCTGAGATCGCCGAGAAGATGTTCGCGGCCAACGGCATCGACGTCCTTCACCGTGAGAAGGGCCCCGAGGACGTGGAGCTGTTCGTGCCCGACGATTACTTGCAGACGGCCGAAGAGCTGCTGCGCGACTGGACGATCTAGAAGGAGTAGTTGATGTCCATGAAGACTGAGACGCCTTCCTGGCCGACGCCGACGTCGACCGAGCCGACGACTTGCGGGCGGGCGACGGCGCGTACGGCCGAGCCGACCACCGGACGGACGTAGCGGCGCTGCATCGCGCCCGGGCTGTCGAAGACGGTGCCTACGCCCGCGAAGGGGGCGAGCTCGAACTCGGTCATGACGCCCGCCGTGGCGACCTTGAACATCGTCAGGCGCTGCTCCGCCTGCCAGAACATCGCGCCGCGGTCGATGTAGCGGCCGTCGCCGTAGGCGCGCAGGCTGTACTTGCCGCCGAGCCGCGACTGCAGCCAGAAAGGGGCGTTGCCGAGCACTTGATCGTACTTGAGCTGCGAGGCCGTCGTCATCCAGCCGTTGTTCCACGGCAGGAAGTAGCGGCCGTCGAAGCCCGCGCGCGTGTAATCGAAAGCGCTCGAGAAGCTGTTGACCGACCAGCCGTAGAAGGCCTGGAGGTAACCGCCCCTTTTCGTCGTGACGTCGCTGTCGCGGGTATCGTATTGGACGACCGCGCGCGTTTCGTTCACCTGTTGGCGGTGCGCGGCGAATATTCCCGGGAACTCGTCGCTGGTGTTGGGCAGGCTGTCGAGCTTGCCCTCATAGAACTTCTCCCCGGCGAAATGATTCGTGCCGTAGATCATCCAAGGCGTGTCGGGCACGAGGGGGATGCCCGCGGTCAGGTCGTATTGGAACACGTCCTCCGTGTAATCGGACTGGGCGTTTTTCGCGGACGCCGGTCCGAGG
Organism: uncultured Elusimicrobia bacterium; assembly: GCA_964600165.1. GTDB lineage: Bacteria > Elusimicrobiota > Elusimicrobia > UBA1565 > UBA9628 > CAZRIP01. The sequence goes on from CAZRIP010000116.1 coordinate 11,127, forward strand.
CCGTAAAAGCGGTTCGAACCGTCGACGTTGTACTGGCCGCGGATCGAGAAGTCGACCCAGGTCGCCAGGA
>CAZRIP010000117.1:0-11191 GCA_964600165.1 uncultured Elusimicrobia bacterium
CGCCGAGAAATCGGGCGCGGTCTCGCAGAGCGCCGAGCTCGGAAAAATTTGGTCCGGGGCGCGCGGAGAACCCGCGAGCGTCAACGCACTGTGGCCGGCCACGGTAGGTGGACGCGGCCGCGCGAGCAGTCTCCTTCGCCGAGCGACGGCGGGCGTTTTGACGGCAGCCGCCATCCTCGCGCCGAAAGCCGCGCTCGCCGCTCCCGCGACCCAGGCGGCCCCCGCGCTCGCCGCGAAGGCGGCCATCCCCGTCGGCGTCGCGCATTTTCTCGCCGCGTACGGGAAATGGGTCGCGGGCGGCGCGATCCTCGCCGGCACCTACGCCGCGAGCCAAGCCGTCGTCTTCGTCGTCGACAAGATCGCCAAGGCCGGCAAGTGGGAGCCGACGACGGCCGTCGCCGCGCGCCTGGCGGCGCGCATCGGCACGGTGACCGCGGGCGTGCTCATCGGCATGCACGCGGCCGGCGTGCCGACCGACGCGCTCGTGACGACCTTCGGCCTCGGCGGCGTCGGCGTGACGATGGCGGTCAAGGATTTCGTGGGCAACACGATCGAGGGCGCGAAAGTCCTCGTCAACCAGCCCTTCATCATCGGCGACAAGATCAAGCTCGGCGACGTCCAATACGTCGTGGCCGGGATGGACCTCTACTACGTCAAGCTTCAGCGCGACGGCCTCGACTCCTCGCCGACGTTCAAGCCCTACGGCGAGCTCGCGGGGTCCTCGATCAAGGTTTTTCGCCCGTATTCGACGACGCACAAGACCAAGCTCCTCGCGGGCCTTTCGCTGGGCGGCGCTTTCAAACGCGCGTTGAGCGCTCCGGGCCTGATGTGGGAGGCGACCAAGGAGATGCCGCGCCCGAACCTCAAGCGCGCGTCGCTTTGGCTCGGCGCGGGCTTGGCGCTGCTCGTCGGCATCCCGAGGCTCGAGGCGCTCGTCATCGGCGGGTTGCCGAAGCATCTCGTCTCGATGGCTCCGGCGCTCGGCCTGGCTTCCGCCGTGCTCGCGTCCGCGGGCGTCGGCTACGTCGCGTACAAGATCGCGCGCTTGGTCAAGGCGACGATCGAGAGCTGGGCCCAGAAGCGCGGCTGGAGCCCGTGGGTCAAGCGCGCCGCCGGCGTCGCGGCGTTCGCGGCGATCGCGGCGGCCGGCGTCGCGGCGATCTACCTCGGCCTGCCCATCGCGAAAAGCCTCGTCGCGGTGGGCCTGGCCGGCAACGTCTCGAGCGTCGCGGGCTTCCTGCACGCGGCGTTCTCTTGGCTCGAGGCCGGAGCGATCATCGCGGCGACGCGCTCCGCGCAAAACTGGGTCTCCGGCTTCATCGACCATCTGTCCGCGAAGTTCGGCTGGAACCCGCAGCTGGTCCTGGCGCTCAAGCTCGGCGTCGAGGCGCTCTCCTACGTCGTCGGCGGCTCGCTCGCGCTGCGGACGGTGGGCATGACCTGGTGCTCGCTGTTGAAGACCCTCGGCGCGACCTCCGCCGCGCTCGGCTGGGCGGCTTCCGACGTGCTCGGCAACCTCATCAACGGCGTTTGGCTCTTGTGGCGCAAGCCGTTCCGCGTGCACGATTGGCTCGAGGTCGATGGATACGTCGGTCAAGTCGTCGATATGACGGTGCAGTATGTGGTACTATCTCAGGAAGATGGCTCCCATGTCCTCGTTCCCCAAGGCGTCATGAAGAAAGGCTTCACTCCTCTCAAGACTCCCGCCGACGTCGCGCGCGCGAAAGCCGCGCGCAAGGACGCCGCCGACCAGGCCGCGTTCCTCGCCGAGCTTTACAACAAGGCGAAGACGAAGTGACGACGGCCGCAACCGAGCGCAGGCAGGACCTGCGCAATATCGCGATCATCGCGCACGTCGACCACGGCAAGACCACGCTCGTCGACTCCATGCTCAAGCAGACCGGCGAATTCCTCGTCAAGGCCGACGCGGCGCAAGACCAGGTCTTGGACTCCAATCCTCTCGAGCGCGAGCGCGGCATCACGATCCTCGCGAAGAACACGTCGGTCCCTTATAAAGGAACGACGATCAACATCGTCGACACCCCCGGCCACGCCGATTTCGGCTCCGAGGTCGAGCGCATCTTGAAGATGGTCGACGGCTGCCTTCTCGTCGTCGACGCCGTCGAGGGCCCGATGCCGCAGACGCGCTTCGTCTTGCGCAAGGCGCTTTCGATCGGCCTGCACCCGATCGTCGTCATCAACAAGATGGACCGGCCGCACATCCGGCCGGTCGAGGCGTTAAACAAGATCTTCGACCTCTTCATCGACCTGGGCGCGTCCGAGCCGCAGATGGAATTCCCCGTCGTCTACGCCGCGGGGAAAGCCGGGTGGGCCTCTTTCGAGGTCGACAAGATCGGCAAGGACATGACGCCGCTCTTCGAGACGATCTTGAAGTCCGTCCCCGGCCCTCACGTCGACGAGTCGAAGCCGCTCCAGCTGCTCGTCACGATGCTCGACTACTCGAACTATCTCGGCAAGATCGGCATCGGCCGCATCGTCAACGGCAAGATCAAGAAGTCCGAGACCGTCTCGCTGATGAAGCCGGACGGCAAGATCATCCCCGGCCGGATCACGATGCTCCAGAAATACTACGGCTTGCAGCGCCGCGACGTAGAAGCTGTTTCTGCGGGCGATATCGTCGCGCTGGCGGGCTTGGAGACGATCAACGTCGGCGACACGGTCGCTTCCGGAGAAAACCCGCAAGCGCTGCCGCCCCTCGAGATCGACGAGCCCACCCTCTCGATGGAGTTCACGGTCAACAATTCCCCTTTCGCGGGCCGCGAGGGCAAGTTCGTCACGAGCCGCCACATCAAGGACCGGCTCTTGAAAGAGCAGCAGATCAACGTCGGCCTGAAGATCGAGCAGCTGCCGGGCGAGGGCAATTTCAAGGTCAGCGGCCGCGGCGAGCTGCACCTCTCGATCCTCATCGAGACGATGCGCCGCGAGGGCTACGAGCTCGCCGTGTCGCGCCCCGAGGTCATCTATAAAGAAGTCGACGGGCAGACGATGGAGCCGATGGAGCATCTCGTCGTCGACGTGCCGAGCGAGTATCAGGGCGCGGTCATCGAGACGATGGGCAAGCGCTTCGCGAGCATGATCAACATGACGCCGGAAGGCACGCACCGCGTCCGGCTCGAGTACAACATCGCCTCGCGCGGCCTGATGGGCTTTAAGTCCGACCTGATGACGATCACCAAGGGCACGGGCATGATGCACCACTCCTTCAACGGCTACGGGCCCAAGGGCAACGAGCCTCCGGGGCGGCCCAACGGCGTGCTGATCTGCAAGGAAGCCGGCTCGACGACCGGCTACGCGCTGTCGAACCTGCAGGAGCGCTCGGAGTTCTTCGTCGCGCCCGGCGTCGACGTCTACGAAGGCATGATCGTCGGCTCCAACTCGCGCTCGGCCGACATGGTCGTCAACCCGTGCAAGGCCAAGGCGTTGACGAACATGCGCTCGAAGGCCACCGACGACGCCATCCAGCTCGAGCCTCCGAAGATCTTCTCGCTCGAGCAGGCCCTCGAGTTCATCGACGGCAACGAGCTCGTCGAGGTCACCCCGAAGTCGATCCGGTTGAGGAAGAAGGTCCTCAACGCCTCCCTGCGCAAGCGCGCCGACAAAAGCAACAACGAAGCCGGCGGCTGACCCACCATTTGGGGTATACTGAAGCAGGGACTCCCGCCGGGAGAACCGCGGCGCAGACGAAGCGCGCGAGCGCCCTGGAGCCCTTCCGGGCTCGAAAGCGCCTCCGGTCCCGGCCTAGAATCCCGGGTTTCGACGGCTGGCTCGTCGGAACCTAGACTGCCGGGCGGACTCGTCGTCAAGGCGATCCGCCCGGGCTCTTTTTAGGGGACTTGCGGCTCGGGAAGCACGATCGACGCGGGCGGGCTCTCCGCCGTGCCGGCCTCGTTGACGACGACGGCGCGCACGCTCAGACGGATCGGCTCGCCGTCTTGCGGGAACGGGACGTGCACGATCGTCGTGAAGGCGCCGCCGGCGCCGAGCGGCAGCGGGCCCGAGACTCCGGGCGCGTTGGAGCCTTCACGGCCCTCGAACGTCGCGCCGAGCGCCGTGCAGTTCGGCGCCTGCGTCACGCGGCCGGAGATCTCGATCGCGGCCTCGGTGGATTCGATCGCAGCCGTCGCCGGCGGCGTCGACGGCGCGACCTCGAGCGTCACGCGCGGCGGCTGCGCGCACGGGGGAACGACTCGGGGAGAGCCGGCATGGACGGATTGCGCGAGAAACGTCACGATCACCGCGCGCCACATGAAGCCATGATACCGCGCGCCCTCGTTGCGGACCAATGACGGCGACGTCAGGCCGGGACGCAGTCCCAGCAGACGATCGGGGCGGTCTTGCCCTTGACCTGGATCTTCTTGCGGGAGGCGTCCGACAGAAGCGTCCGGGCCGCGCGGTAGACCTGATCGGAAACGAGGAGCCGGCCGGGCGTCGCGTTGGACTCCAGGCGCTGGGCGAGGTTGACCGCGTCGCCGATGTAGGTGTACTCGCGTCGCGACTGCGAGCCGACGTTCGCGCGCACGGCGCGCCCGGCGTTGATCCCGATGCGCACCGAGAAGGGCGTGCCCTTTAGACGCGAGAAGAGCGTCAGGATTCGGGCGGCGGCCTCGACGGCGTTTCGCGGCGACTTGAAGGCGGCGAAGATGCAGTCGCCGATGAACTTGTCGACCTCGCCGCCGCAGGCGTAGATGGCGTCCGTGGCCGGCTCGAAGAGCTGATTGAGGGCGGCGACGACCTCGCAGGGGCCGTGCTTCTCGGAATAAGAAGTGAAGCCCTTGACGTCCATGAACAGGAACGCGCCTCGGAAATCGGCGTCGGTGAGCTCGTAGCGGCCGCGCGCGGCGTTGCGGCCGATTCTCGAATAGACGTCGTGGGGCGTGTAGCGGTAGATGACCTCGCCTTGCCGGCGCAGCTTCTCGGCGTCCTGATAAGACTTGCGGCTCATGTTGGCGAGGAACGCCTCGGTGCCGTCCAAGATCTCCTCGCTCTTGTCGAGCAGCGCGCGCAGGTCGCCCGCTTTATCCGGAGGGCAGTCCTCGCAGCGCGGGACCGAGACTTTCTTCGGACGCTTCCTCGAGCCGAGCGCGAGGAGCGCCACGGTCGTCGTGTGGTAGGCGGAGCCCGAGGCGGCCGCGGCGGCGTAGCGGCTTTCATAAGGCACGATCTCGCCGCCCGAGTAATAGCCGAAGATCGGCACGTCGTAGCCGAACACTTCGCGCACGGCCGAGACTTCGCCGTCCATCTTGCTGTGCAGGATGGCGTTGCGCGTGCAGCAGGAGACCATGACGATCAGGCGGGGCGGGACGCCGCCGAGCGCGTCGAGGCAGCGCCGGGCCGCCGCGCGCGAGCCCTCGACGAGCGCCTTGCGGCTCGCCTGGATCAAGCGGACCTTCTTGCCCTGCAGGTTCTCCGCCGGGAAATAGGTGATGCAGCCCCGCTTGAAGTCGCACTCGACCGGGAGCTTCATCACCGAGCGCCCGCCGCCCAGCGGCAGCGAGAAGCCGTAGCGCTGGATCATGAGGCGGAAGAACTCGTCGTCGCGCTCGTCGCCGACGAACTGGCGGTAGTAGTCGAAGACCGGCATGCCCTCGACCTCGTAGACCTTCGGGCCGTCGCAGCGCGTGAGCGTCACCTCGGGTCCGACCGGCTGCCAGCCGTGCTCGAAGGCGAAGGAGGCCGCGTAGTCGCCGCGCGGAAGATCGAGCAGCGCCAGGCGCGCGCCGCGCCGCGTCAGCCGCGGCCCGGAGTACTGGTAGTTCGTCCAAAAATCCGCGTCGTCCATCCCGAGGTCGTAGGCGCCGCAGCACATGCCGCCGAAAACAGGCGCGCGCGCGAGCCGCGAGCGCAGCCCGTGAATGGTCTCGTTGTCGTGCCCGGTGGCGATCGAGGCGAAGAGCAGCGCGAGCGGCAATCCCGCGGGCTCGGGCAGCCCTCGCGCGAGGGCCAGGCCGGTATCGAAAGGCGTCTTTTTGAAATCGGTGCACGTGAGATCGACGCGCGCGCCGTCGAGGCCGAGCAGCAGCGCGACGACGGAGCGCTTGGTCGCGCCCGCGGTCGAGATCTCGGCGTAGGACGAGCCGCCGATGAGGATGCGCGGATCCAGCTCCTCGCAGAGCGCGCGGTGGATCTTTCGTTGATCCAAGTCGATCGAGCCGAAGACGAGCGCCAGAGAGGGCTTCTTGACGGCCCGCCGGGCCTGCCGCACGGCTTCGCGCGCCGCGCGCGCGGGGTCCGCGCCTTGTCCGAGGCCGATGCCGATCTCCACGCGCGGAGTGTAACAGGCCTTTCCGGAAAACTCAACCTGACAAAATGTGACCGTTGACGCCTTGACAGGCCGCCTCAGGCCTGTTAGCCTTGAGGTGACGCGATGGCGACTACTATAAAGGGAAAGAACCGCGGCTTCACGCTGATGGAGCTCATGATCGTCGTGAGCATCCTCGCCATCATGGCGTCGATCGCCCTTCCAAAATACGCCGACATGCTGCTCAAGGCCACCGAGGGCACGCAGAAGGGCAACCTTGGCTCGCTGCGCTCGGCGCTGCAGATCTATTACGCCGACAACACGGGCATTTTCCCGAGCTGCGCGGTATCGCCCGGCTCAACCGTCTTGACCGACGCGCTGATCCCGAAATACATACCCAACATCCCCATGGTCAAAAACGGGCTGCACCCGACGACGAACAGCGTTTATTGCGATTACGAGATCGTCGCGGGCGCGGTGCACGACGGGCAGGGCTGGTACTACGACGGCGCCTTGCCGACCGACAGCCAGAACGGCGGCGTCTTCGTCGCCTGCGACCATACCGACACGATCGGAAGCTCCTGGACCAACTACTGATGGCCGACGACGAGGAAGATCAAAAAGAGCAAGCGTCCGCCGCGACGGCCAAGACTCAGACGGCTAGCGGCATGGATCTGGCCAAGCTCATCGGCGGGGCGATCCTCGTGATCGCGTCGACCGGCCTGATGATCCACCGGATGCCGCACCGGCAATACGTCGCCGTGCACGAGGACAAGCCTCGTCCCCGGCGGCCGGCGGTCGACACCGACAGCCCGGAGGCGCCGTCGGCGCCGAAGGCCTCGGCCAAGCCGGCGGCCGTCGCCGTCAAGTCCGGAGCGCCCGCGGCCAAGCCCGGCGCGCCGTCCAAGAGCGTCGACGGGCAGCCGTTCACGCTCGTCGCGCCCGAAAAAGCGCCGGTCATCGATCTGGCCGAAGCTTGCGCGGCCGAGGCGCCGCTGCTCTGCTATCACGTTTCCGATAGCCGGCTGCCGCGCTGCCTGCGCGGCTACGAGGACTACCTGCGCAAGAGCTGCCTCGACGCGCTGCCCGACTCTACTGCCAGTCGTCGGTGACGACCTTCCACCCGAACCGCGCGGCGGTCTGGCCGTAACCGCGAATGAACGCGGGCGCGTCCTGCAGCGAGAGACCTGAAGCCACGATCGTGTAGGACACGTCGTGCCCGGGCAGCCAGTGAGCGATCGCGGCGGGCGGCGCCGACTGATGGCGCCGGCGCACGACGTCGAGAGGCAGCGAGGAAGCGGCCACGAACGTCTCCTGCAGCGTTCGGTTCGTGGCCTCGAGGACGATGCAGAGCCTCTGGGTTGTCGCGATCATGCCGATAGGGTAGCGGCCGAGCCGCCGCGCGTCAAGGCGAGCGGGCTTTTCTTACCGCTTTTTTACCGTCAACGAACGATAACAAAGACTTACCTTCTCCCGGCGCGCGCCTCCTGCTACCATGTTCTTCCGGAGGTGCCTATGATCCGAGCGCTCGCCGCCGCCTTGGTCTTCGCGTTCTCCGCCCAGTGCCGCGCCGAGGATCCCGCTCCCGAGGACATCTCTCCCCCCACGGGCGCGTTCGCGCTGGCGCCCCTCATCGGCGGCGCGCCCCAGCCCGTCGAGCCCGACCAGCCGGTCCAGCCCGTCGCGTCGTCGATGCAGGATTTCGACGAGCACCTGGCCTCCGACACGCCCGCCGACCTCGAGCGCTTGGCGCGCCTCTCCTCGCTGCTCGCGCAGGGCGAGCAGGCGCCGCGCCCGGAGCTCGACTGGGCCAGGCGGCGCCTGGCGCTCGCCGTCTCGGCGAAAAATCTCGCGCGGGCCCGGGCGCGGCTCATGGAGACGATCCGTCGAGAAGGCCTCGCCGACGACTTCGGCGGCGACCAGGTCTTGCCGCCGAACGCCCCGGACTCCCGGATCGCGCCGTTTGTCGAGATGAAGCTGCGCGGGGCGCGCGAGGCGGCCCGCCAGCTGCTCGACTCGATCAACACCACGCACTAGCCGGCTCCCTTGGCAGGCCCACAAGACCCAGGCATATCGGGACTTTTGACACTAGCTGACTTGGCGCCCCACGGCCATAATATGATCATGAAGAAATGGCTCGCTCTCGTACTGGTCCTATGGGCGCCCACGCCCTCCCGCGCCGCGGACGACGGTTGGTCCCGCAAGGAGGAAATCTCTCACTTGCTCGAATCGAGCCGCGTCTTGAGAGCCTCGATGCAAGGCGCGCAAGCACAAGCGCCGTCAGGCACGGAGGGTCCGAGTATCGTCGTAGGAAAACAAGCGTATAAGCACTGGGCCAGCGACTCCGATTTCGAGAAGGCTCGGGAGAATGCGCGGAGCAGCTGCCGCGAGAAAGCGGGCAACGAGCCTATAGGGACGCCGCGTGTGTTCAATGCCTCTCGCGGCGATTCGCGATGGATCGAAGCCGTGCAGCTCTGCGGACCTGGAACCAGCGAGGAAATGAAAGGCCATCGATTCACGCTGACTGTCGAGAGCGGCATGTTCGAAGGAGATGACTCCGCCGCCGCGAAGGACTATCATAAAATGGTGGAAGGCCAGCTCGCCGCGAATTGCCGAATCCACGCTCGGCGCGACGGCGACGCCGAGATCCAAAACGGAGACCATCTCCACGTCGTGCCCGATGGGGCCGTTTTTACGCTCGTCGGCGTCTGTAAATTCGTCGATCCTCCTCGCTAGAGCGTCGGTGGGCCCGCCTTCCGGGGGGCCCTTTTGCCCCGTACTCCAGGGCCGAAAGGCTCTCCGCCCGGCGGAGCCGTCAGCGCTAGAATCTCCCTTGTGACGCCCGCCGCAGTCCTCGCCGCCCTGCTGTCTCTGCCCTGTCGCGCCGCCATGCTCGACGCGCGCGGCGCCGCGCAGGCCGAGATTTCGACGCCGTTCGTGCTGTTTAGCCCCCCGCGGCTCGGAGCGGGCGCGCTCGACGCGCTCCAGGACCCGGTCTTCGACGGCTTGCGGGCGAAGTACGCGGACCCGGCCGTGGAGTCGATCCTTTCCGAGGCCGGGCCCGCTTTTCTCGAAGAGAAGAGCGCCGTCGAGCGCGCCCGGCTCGTCGACGCGGCGATCGCGCGCGTGGAGACCCGCGCGCGCGCCGAGGCGGCGAGACTCGCGGATCAAGCGGCCTCCGCCGACCCCAAGGCCGCGGACTATCTCTTGCTCGTCGCCAAGCTGCGCATGCTCGGCGCGGAGCTGTCGCCGTTTCTAGGCGACGGCGACCTTCTCGAGGTACGCAAGCTCCATGAGAGCGCCCGCGCGCGGCTCGACGCCGGGCAGTCCGCGCGCCTGGCCGCGGCGATGAAGCGCGAGGCCGCGGCTTTGGGCGGCGTATCGCTCGTCGACGCCGTCGCCGCCGGCCTGCCGACCGTGCCGTCCTCGGCGCTGACCCTGCCCGTTCTCCAAATGCGCTCCGCTTCCTTCGCGGTCACGGACGTGCCCGCTCCGACTCCGGGGTTGCGGCTCAAGATCGCGGCCGTGCGCGCGGGCTGGGCCGTCAAGGCCGCGTTCGCGCGCCGCGTCTATCGGGAGGCGCTCTCCTTCGGGCAGTGGGCGCTCGACCATGCCGGCGAGCTCTGGCGCCACTACGTCTCGCGCCAGGAGGCCGACCGCCACAGCTTCCGCTGGAGCGTCGTCGAAAAGCTCCACAAGAAGGGCGATTTCCGCGGCGCGTTCGGGCATCCCGTCCACGACGGCGCCGTCGAGATCATGAGCCCCGTGATCTACCCTCAGGCCGCCGCGGATTCGCTGCGCGTCCAGACGCTCGAGCTCGCGCGCGATCTGCTGCTGCCCGGCTTGGCGGTCCCGATCAAGCCGGCCTTCATCTCTCCGATGCTCTCGATCTCGGGCATGAGCTATCCGCAGCTCTCGGCTCAATCCCATCTGTCCCTGCTCTACATTCACCTAAAGCTCGCTCAGGTCGGCGTGCGCCAGCTCTACAACACGGGCGAGGGCAGCCCGTATCTCTTGCTGGGCCTGCTCAACGGCGACCGCGGCGCGGTCAAGCGCCAGATCGCCGGCTGGAACCTCGCCAACGGACAGTTCAAGAAAGGGAGCTGGGACGAGGCGAAGGTCGACGCTTTCGTCGACCGCCTGATGGGCGAGCGCGACGAGCTTTTCAAGGGCATGGCCCGCGAAGACCTCGAGAAGGCCCAAATCGTCGCGCAATTCGGCAGCGCGCTCAACGGCGTGCGCTCGCCGGACTCGAGGATCGACTTCGACCGCCTGCGCGCGATCGGAGACAGCCCGTTCGTCGCGATGACGCAGTTCAAGCTCAAGCAGGCCGCCAAGCGCGGCGCGAAGGTCGACCCGCGCAAGGTCGACGCCGTCGTCGCCGCCTTCCGCGACATCCCGCGCGACAAGCCCTTCAAGTCGCCGGAGATCAACCTCGACTTTTCGTCGTACGAAAACATCGCGCGCGCTGTGATCGCGGCCAAGCTCGCCACGCGCAAGCCGGTCTCTCTCAAGTTCGGCGTGGGCGACGTCAAGGACGCGTACCGCTTCCTGGAGTATTTGCGCGACGCCGGCGCGCTGCCCGATCACATCCAGATCGACGGCCGCGGGGAGGACTTCTCGCCGGGCTCGGGCAACGCCCCGCCGGGAGCGAACACGAGCCTCCCGTCGCGCGAGGCCGTGATCGTCGTCGACGCGATCTTGCGCAAGCTCGGCGCGCGCGAGAAGGTCTATCTGGAGGCGACGGGCGACGTCCTGCTCCCGGCCGACGCCGTCGAGCAGCTATTCCTCGGGGCCGACGGCGTGGCCGGCGCGCGCGTGTGGATGGGCATGGGCCTGGGCTACATGATGGTGCGCGCCTGCGACAGCGGCAACTGCCCTTACGGCATCGCCTCGCGCAACGACACGCTCGTCGGGCTCGGCCTCGAGCCC
>CAZRIP010000118.1:0-11169 GCA_964600165.1 uncultured Elusimicrobia bacterium
GCCCAGAGCCACGTGCAGGTCAGCTTCGAGGGGCCGGAATATACGGCCAACTCGGACGCCCTGGGGCCCCTGCGCGTGCTCGAGGCGATCCGTATGCTGGGCTTGTCCAAAAAGACGCGCTTCTACCAAGCCTCGACCTCGGAGATGTTCGGCAACTCCGACCGGCGGGCCCAAGACGAGAGCACGCCGTTGCGCCCGGTCTCGCCCTACGGCGTGGCCAAGCTCTACGGCCATTGGATCACGATCACCTACCGCCAAGCCTACGGACTCTACGCCTGCAACGGCATCCTCTTCAACCACGAGTCGCCGGTCCGCGGCGAGACGTTCGTCACGCGCAAGATCACGCGGGGCCTCGCGCGCATCAAGCTCGGCCTCGATGAGCGGATCTACCTCGGCAACCTCGACGCCAAGCGCGACTGGGGCCACGCGCGCGACTTCGTCGAGATGCAATGGCTCATGCTCCAGCAGCCCAAGCCCGACGACTACGTGATCGCCATGGGCGAGACCCGCACGGTCCGCGAGTTCGTCCAAGCCGCCGCCCACGAGCTCGGCTTCTCGCTGCGTTGGGAGGGGTCGGGCGCCCAGGAGCGCGCCGTCGACGTCGAGACCGGCCGGACGATCGTCAGCGTCGATCCGCGCTATTTCCGGCCCAATGAGATCCACGAGCTGCGCGGCGACGCGGCCAAGGCGCGCAAGAAGCTCGGCTGGAAGCCCAAGACCTCATTCAAGCAACTCGTGGCCGAGATGGCGCGCGAGGACCTCAAGAAGGCGCGTCTCGACGAACTGATCAAAGACGAGCGCCTGGCGCATCCGCGCCGCGCCGACTAGCCTTTCTTCCTTAAATCCCGGGCTTCCTCGAGGGCCTCGATGCCTTCCCGGCGGACCTGCTCGGCGGTTTCCATGGCCCGGGCGGCCTCGGCGAGGAGCTTGGCGCGCTCGGCTTCGAACTCGCGGCGGCCATGCGCCGAGCGCTCGAGCTCGCCCAGCAGGCGCACGTTGTCGGACCCGAGACGCGAGAGCTCGTCCTCGCGCCGCTTGAGAGCGCTCGCGTCCTCTCGGGCTTTCTCGAGCTCCGTGAGCGCTCGTTCCAGCGCGCGCGCCAAGGCGGCGCGCGCCTCCTCGCAGACCGCGAGGGTGCGCTCGAGCTCCTCGACCGCCGTCGCCGCCGAAAGCAGCTCGCTCATTCCCGCTCCTCCCAAAATTTCTTGACGCGGCCCCAAAGCCCGGCGCGCTTCTCGGGCGCCGGGGAGGGGGAGCTCGCGGGCGCGGGGGCCGGGCGCGGCGACGACGGCGCGAGATCGCCTTCGAGGACCTTGCGCGCGCGCGCGAGCGCGGCGCGGCTTTCCTCTTCGATGCGCTTGCGCTCGGCTTGCTTGGACGCGACCAGCGCGAAGCGCTCGGAGGCGGCGGCGCGCTCGGCCGCGGCGCGCTCGTCGAATTTCCGGCGCTCTTCCTCCAAAGCCCGCGAGGCGCCTTCGAGGACCTTCTCCGACTGGGCCTGCGCCAATTGCGCTTCGCCCTGCGCTTTCCGCATCCGCTCGGCCTCGAGCTTGAGCTGGCGGGCCTCGTCGGCCTGCGCCTGGACGCGAGCCGCCTCGGCGCGAAGGCTCGCGGCCTCCGCCGCGGCCTGCTCGCTCCGGCTCTTGACGACTGAAAGCTCCTCGCGCGCCGCGGCGAGCTCGCAGGCCAGAGGCGCCGACGCCGCGCTTTCGCGCCGCAGTTCCGCTTGCGCGCGCGCGGCCGCGGCCAGCTCGTCCTTGAGCGCCGCGACCTCGTCGCGCGCCGCGGCGAGCTCGCGCGCCAAGGACGCCGACTTCGCGGCCTCGCGCTCGAGCTCCGCTTGCGCGGTCCCGCCGTCGGCCGACGCCCGCTGAAAACGATCGCGCTGCATGGCGGTCTCGCGCGCGGCGGCGGCCAGCTCGCCCTTGAGCGCCGCGGCCTCCTCGCGCGCCGAGGAGAGCTCGTTCGCCAGGGCCGACGACTTCGCGCTCTCGCCCTGAAGCCGCGCTTTCGCCGATTCGGCGTCATCCAACGCCTGCCGCAAGCGCTGGAAAACGGCGTTTCTCTCCATCTCCGCCCGCGCGCGCTGCTCCGCGGTCTGGCTCGAGGACTCGGCCGCCTGCCGCTGACGCGCCGCGAGCTCCTCGTTGAGCGAGGCGAGCTCGGCGAGCTTGGCCTCGCGCGCCGCGGCCTGCTCCTCGGAGCGGCGGACGGCGGCGTCGAAGCGCTCTTGAAGCGCGGCGACGGCGGACTGCTTGGCGTCGCAGGCGAGCTCGAGCTCGTTGACGCGGCCTTGCAGCACGCGCGCGTCGGACGCCCATTGGAGGATCTTCTTCTTCTCGAGCTCGAGTTCGGACGAGACGCGGCGCCGGTCGTGCAGCGCCGCGCGCAGGCGCGTCGCCATGTCGCGCGCGCGCAGGCCGTCCTCGCGCACGCGCCGCCGCGCGGCGCCCAGCTCCTCGTCGAGCCGTCGCAGCGCGATCTGCATCTTGGCCGCGAGCTCCTTGAAGCGCCCGCGCCGGCGCGACTCGTGAGCCAGCGCCGCCTCCTTGACCTCGAGCTCGCCGCGCAGCGCCTCGACGGCGGGGCGCAGCTTCTCGAGCTCCGCGCGCGCGTCGGCGAGCTCGCGCATGACGCCGGCCGGGGGCAAGACCGTCGGGGGCGCCTCGACCGAGGGCGCGGCTTTCGCGCCGCGCATCGACGAGAGGACTTCCTCGACCTCGCGGCGATAGTCTTCCTGCCAAAGCCTGAACTCATCCATAGGTATTCCAGTATAGGCTCGGACCCAGAAGCGCGCAAGACCCTCGGCGTAACAAATCTAGGCCCTCTGCGAGCCGCGTTTTTCCCCAAAAGTCCCTATTTCAAGAAGCGCTGCGCGGCATAGAATGAGAGCGTGACGACCTGGAACGAGCGGGCTCGCATCCGGTCATTTCTCGCGGCGGCGTTGGTGACGGCGGTCTGCGGCGCGATCTTCTCGACGACCGACTCGACGCCGCGGCTCGCCGCTTCCGATACGGGAACGCGGCCCGACTTGTCGCTCTCGCGCTCGGCAAGCTTCGCGGCGGACCCCGACGCCGAGATCCCCGCCGATCCGCTCGCGGCGGAGGACGCCGCCGCGATCGCCAGCGCCGAGGACCGCGCCGAGCTCAAGGACGCCGTCGGCGCGCCCTCTCTCTCCGCCGCGACGCTCGGGTCCGGCCCCGCGGGAGCGGCGGGCGCTTGGACCGCCGCGGCGCGGGCTGCGGCGTCGCCGGGCGGCGCGACGCCGTCCGCGGCGGCCGCGCGCTTGGCCGCCGAGCGCCTCGGCGCCACGGGGTCAAAATCTCAGGCGCCGCTCAAGCGCTCCGCGGGTTTAGAGCGCGCCTCGCGGGCCGGGGAAAGCACATTCGAGAAATCCGGCCGCGGCCGGGACTTGCTCTCGTCGCGGACGGGCGCCCGCTCGTCCTCGCCGCGTCCCTCGGCGGCCGGCGAAGGCGGGCGGCGCGCCGGGTCCTCGGAACGAACGCCTTTCACGACGGGCGCGGCCGAGGCCATGGGCGCCCAAGCCGGCCCGGACGGCGGCGCGGGCGGCGCGGGAGCCCGCGCGCCGGGCGCCAGCGGGCCGAGACGCTCGCGCCTGACCGCTTTCAAGCCCGCGCTGCTGAGCAAGCTCCTGGGGCCCAAGCCGCTGCGGCCGCCTCGCGGCTCCGTGCGCGCTCCGGAGATCAATCCCTGGCGGGCGCATCCGGCGCCGCAGGGCCTGCGCCCGATGACGGCGCTGGAGGCGGAAGGGGTCGAAGGCTCCGCGGCGGGCGAACGCGAGAAGATTTCCGGAGTCCGTCGCGCAGACTCCTGGGGCTGGGTCGAGCGCTCCGGGGAGCGCGTCTGGCTTTGGCCGTCGCCCGACGGCCCGGCGCTGCTCTCGCACGAGGGCCATTGGTGGTGGCAGAGCCGCGGCGTCTGGTTCCTGCTTCACGACGGCGAGCCGTGGGGCTGGCGCTATCTCGCCGAATGGCGCCGCGAGGGCCTCGTCCATGGAAGCGGAACGCAGATGATCTACAGCGACGACGGCGCGCGCGTCGGCGTGGTGACGCCCGGAGAGGGCGCGGTGCTCTACGACTCGACGACGGGCGCCGAGCTCGGCCGCTGGCGCGCCGACGAGCTTCCCAAGCCGCGCGCCGCGCGGGCGCCGACGCGCCTGCGCCTACCTTAGCGGTTTTTTGTATCCTCTTCGCGTGAAGCGCGTCCTCGCGGCCGCACTGCTCGCGTCCCTCGCCTGCGTCGCGGCGCGCGCGCAGATCGGCTACGGCGAAAAGGGGATTTACCCGGTCTACGAGACGGGCGGCCAATGGGCGATCTTCGACAAGCGCCCGGTCCAAGGAGGCCCGTTCACGGCCGGCGCGCGCGTCCTCGTGATCGGCACGGAGGGCGAACAGGTCTTCGAGGTCGGCCGCTCCTCGGCGGCCTACGGCGGCGCCTGCCGCCGGCACAAGCCGGCGCGCGTGAAGACGGCGCTGCTCAAAGGCCCGCGCCGCGTCGTCGGCCGTCCGATCATCGGCATCGCCGTGCCCGCCGCTTACAAAGTCAAAGGAGGGAAGGCGCGCTATCTCTCGCTCGAGAATCAAGTCGGCGACGCCACCTACGCCGGACTGACCAAGCCGCTCAGGGACGCCGCCCTCGCCGACGCCGCGTCCGGAAAGTTCAAGGTGGATAAGCCCCAATCCGAGGACGCCGACGGTTCCAGCGCGCCGCAAAAAAGCCCCGAGCCGCTGACCAAGATCGATTTCGGCGCCAAGCTCGCCGTGCGCGGGCTCAAGGACCCCTTCGTCTTCGTCGAGGAGACTCAGATCGGCCCGAGCACGCGGCGCTGCCTGAGGCTCGCGGACGGGGACAAGCTCATCGGCGAGTGCGCGGAGATGAAGCAGGATCTGATGGCGGAGACCGAGATGCTGCAGCTCATCGCCTACGACCCGAGCGGCAAGGGCGCTCCGTATCTGCTGGCGCTGACGAAGACCACGCCCAAGTGGGGCGACGAGCGCTGGGGCTTCATCGTGCGCGACACGGGCCCGAAGCTTTTCTTGTTCGACGCGATGGATCCGATCTGCCGCGCCGGCTTCTAGCGCGGCTCAATCGCGTCCGAGCAGCGCGGACAAGCTCCAGCCGAGGACGATCACCGCTGGAAGGATCGGCGCGAGGTGGAGCAGCGTGTAGCGCACGTGCCCCGATCGCAGGGCCGCCTCCAGGCCGAAGACGACGACGACCCAATAGGCGGCGATGGCCGCGCGCTTGGCCAGCGCCACGAAATCGTAGCCCGGCAGCGTCGTGTAGCGCGTGAGCTTGCGCGAGTCGTTCCACGACATCCTGACGATCTTCATGCCGGAGTTATACCAGCCCCACTGGTCCTTGGAGGTCCAGACCACGACGGCCTCGCCCCGGATCTTCTCGTCGAAGTCGATCGAAAGCGCGAAGCGCACGCGCGATTTCTCCGGAAGCTTGATGCGCGTCTCGGCCCTCATCCCGCGCGGCGTGAGGTCGTGAGCCTGGGCCTTGTCGTCGATGACGATCCCCGACAGGTCCGAGAGGACCAAGTCGAGCTCGGCGAGGAAGCGCTCATCGCGGCGCCGGCTGTCGAGGCTCATTCGAAGACCCTCGGCTTGGTCATGGGAGCCTCGTACTCGACGTACTGCGCGAAGCGGCGGAACGGCTGATAGAACGCGTCGAACGACGCGCGCAGCGCGCGGTAGCGCAGGATGTAGTAGCCGTCGGCGGCCGGGACGAGAAGCGTCTCCGTCTTGAACACCCGCACTTCGCTTCCCGGCAAGGCGGCCTCGCCGTAAAGATAGGTCGTATAGGTCGCGACCTGCGCGGGCCGGCTCGAGATCATGATCTCCGTGAGCACGTGCGTGTCCTCGGGGCTGCCCGCCGCGCGCATGTCGTCGAGATAGCGATCCCGCGGCTTGTAGCCGGGCACGTCCGGCTGCATGTAGGCGACGAGGACCTCGGCGCGGCCCTTCGGCTCGCTCCAGCGCAAGCCTCCCGGCGCGGCCTTCGGCTGGCCCCAGCCGAGCGTCTCGATGTATTTGAAGGCGCCCTGGCCGACCCGGGCTTTCTTCGTCTTGAACACCAGGCCTTGCAGCACGGGCTCGGGAGGATTGCCGAGGACCGTCAGGCGCTGGTCGATGGCCGCGACCCACAACGAGCCCTTGAGCGCCTCGCGCGCCCGGCGCAGCGCGTGGGCCTCCGTCTCCGGCGCGCGATCGACGCGCGGAGTGGAGACCTCGATCGACGTCGTCAGCCGCGGAAACGGCGGCAGGTGAGCGACGAGTTGCTTGAGCCAATCCATGATCGCGTGGCCGAAGCCCTGCCACTCGGTTCGCAGCGTGTCGGCGCCCAGATACGCGACCTGTCCCGGACCGACGTCGACGGCCCACAGCTTTCCCTCGTCGGGCGGCAGCTTCCCTTGGTAGCGCACCCGCCGGTGATAATAAGACGCCGTCAACGGGACGTAGCGCCCGGGCGGGATGTTGAGGAGGTAGACCTGGCCGCCCTCGAGGTAATTGGTCGCGATCGGATGATCGAGGTCGAGCTCACCGCTCGGGAGAACCTGCGCGAAAAACATCTCCTCGACGCCGTGGGGGATCACGTTCGGGAACTCGTGCCCGCGCATGACGACCGAGCCGAAGAGCGCGCCCTGGCTGGCGGCGAACGGCTCCACGGGCTTCTTGCGCGGCGCGAGGGTCCGGCAGCCCGAGGCGAGCGCGGCGACGAGGGCGAGCGCGCAAAGCATGCGGGCCACGGCGCCAGTGTAGCAGACTTTATATAATGCCGCCATGAGGATCGCGCTCGCCCAGCTCGACGCGACCGTCGCCGATTTCGCCGGCAATCTCGACAAGCTCGAGGCGGCGGCGGCGCGGGCCAAGGCCGCGGGCGCCGACCTCGTGGTCTTTCCCGAGCAGTGCCTCGGCGGCTATCCCGCGCTCGATCTTTGGGAGGAGCCCGCGTTCGTGCGCGCGAGCGCGGCCGCCCTCGCGCGCTTGAGCCGCCGGCTCAAACGCGGCCCCGCGGCGATCGTCGGCTGCGCGCTCGAGAGCCGCTCGCGCGTCGGCAAGCCCGTCGCCAACGCGGCGGCGCTCATCGCGGGAGGGAAGGTCGTCGCCCGCCGCGACAAGACGCTGCTGCCGACCTACGACGTCTTCGACGAGGCGCGCTATTTCGAGCCGGCGGCCGATAATCGGCCCATCCTTTTCAAAGGCTGCCGGCTGGGGTTGACTATCTGCGAAGACGCGTGGGCCGGCGAGTCGCGCCTCTACGCGCGCGACCCGGTGCGCGAGCTCGCCAAAGCGGGCGCGCGCCTGATCGTCAACATCTCCGCCTCGCCTTTTTGGCGCGGCAAGAACGGCCAACGCGTGCGCCTGCTCTCGCGCCACGCGCGGACGTATAAGGTCCCGCTGCTCTACTGCAACCTCGTCGGCGGAAACGACGAGACGATCTTCGACGGCAAGAGCCTCGTCCTCGACGCGCGCGGGCGCGTCGTCGCCAAGGGCAAGGCCTTCGCCGAGGACCTAGTGCTCGTCGACACCGAGCGGCTGCCCAAGCCGCTGGCGAGCCCGCTTTTTGCCGACGACGCCGAGGAGACGATCGAGGCCCTGACGCTCGGCCTGCGCGACTACGCGCGCAAGTGCGGCTTCAAGACGGCCGTCGTCGGGCTCTCGGGCGGCATCGACTCCGCCGTGGTGGGGGCGCTCGCGGCCAGGGCTCTGGGAGCGGAAAACGTCACGGGCGTCTCGATGCCCTCCGAGTTCTCTTCACCGGGGAGCAAGGACGACGCCGCCGCGCTCGCGCGCAACCTCGGCCTGCGCTATCTGACGATCCCGATCCAGGACGTCTTCGAGTCCTATAAGCGCACGTTGGCCTCGGCCTTTTCTCAAAGAAGCGACGAGGCCGGCCGCCAGGCCGCCGAGCAGAACCTTCAGGCGCGCGTGCGCGGGGCGATCCTGATGTCCTTGAGCAACAAGGAGGGCTCGCTGCTCGTGTCGACCGGCAACAAGTCGGAGCTGTCGGTGGGCTATTGCACGCTTTACGGCGACATGTGCGGCGGCTTGGCCGTCCTCGCCGACGTCCCCAAGCGGGTGGTCTACGAGATCGCGCGCCGGTTAAACGAGACAAAGGCCGTTATCCCTCAAAGCTCGATCGACAAGCCGCCGTCCGCCGAGCTGCGGCCCGATCAGACCGATCAAGACGACCTGCCGCCTTACGACGTCGTCGACGACGTCCTCGAGGCCTACGTCGAAAGACGAGCGGTTCCGCCGGGGCCGGTCGCCGCCGAGCTCATGAGGCGCATCGATCGCGCCGAGTACAAAAGAAGGCAAGCGCCTCCGTCGCTCAAGATCTCGCCCAAGGCCTTCGGCGTCGGTCGGCGCATGCCGATCGCGCGCGCCTCTTACGTCAGTTGGCGGACGCCGGCTGAAGCTCTGAAAGGTCCGCGACGGAGCTAAAGAGCCTCACGAGCTTGGCGAGCAGGCCCAGGCGCTGGCGGCGCAGCCCCTCGTCCTCCGCCATGACCATGACCTTCTCGAAGAAGAGGTCGAGCTCGGGCTTGACCGCGACCAAGGCCCGCAGCCCGGCTTCGTAGCCGTCTTGGCTCAGCTTCTCGCGGAACTCGCCTTCCATGTCGGAGAGCTTGTCGAAGAGCGAGAGCTCCGCCTGCTCCTTGAGCCCCGCGCGCTCGGGAGGAGCCGTGTCGCCGGGGCGGACCTTCGCCTGCTTGAGGATGTTGGCCGCGCGCTTATAGGCGGCCGCGAGCGGCTCGAAATCGGGATGCTTGCGCACGTCGCGCACCGCGCACAAGCGCAAGTACGTGCGCCGCAGGTCCGCGAGCCCTCCCGCGCTGACGGCGCGGATCTCGTCGACGCGAAAGCCCTTTTCCTCGAAAAAGGACTGCGCGCGCCCCCACAGGAAGTCCTCGAGCTGCTTGGCGGCCTTGTCGCGGTCGCCTTCGACGGGCTGGAGATCGATCGCGGCGCGGATCACTTCCTTAATGTCCAGCGGCAGCTGCTTTTCGAGCACGATGCGGATCGCGCCCAGCGCCTGGCGGCGCAGCGCGAAGGGATCGGCGCTTCCGGTCGGGATCTGGCCGATCACGAAGTTGCCCGCCAACGAGTCGAGCTTGCCGGCGAGCGATGCGACGGCCCCTTCGATCGTCGTCGGCACGGGCGACTTCGGGCCGAGCGGCAAATAGAACTCCTCGACGCCGAGCGCCACGCGCTCGTCCTTGCCCTCGAGCCGCGCGTACACGCCGCCCATGACGCCTTGTAATTCGGGGAACTCGCGCACGACGTCGGTGACGAGGTCGGCGTAGCAGAGCTCGGCGATCTCGGCGGCCGCGTGCGCTTTCACGTTCTCGCCGACGAGCGCCGCGAGCGCGGCCGCGAGCTTGCAGACCCGGTCCTTCTTGTCCGCCATCGAGCCGAGCGCCTTCTGATAAGTCACGCGCCCGAGCATCGGCAGGCGCGAGGCGAGCGGGGCGGCGCGGTCGCGGCCGAAGAAGAAGACCGCGTCGCTCAAGCGCGCCACGAGCACGCGCTCGTAGCCCTCGCGCACGAGCTGCTGGCCCTCGGAGACGCCGTCGCGCACGCCGAGAAAGCCCGCCTGCAGCCGGGACCCCTCATATAGAGGAAAGAACTTGAGCTGCTTCTTGAGCACGAGCGCCAGCAGCTGCGGCGGCAGCGATAAAAAATCGGGGGAGAAAGAGCCGTGGACCGGCGACGGCTGCTCGGTCATGTAGACCGTCTCGTCGACGAGGTCCTCGTCGAGGTCGACGCGCGCTCCCGCCTTGCGCGCGGCGTCGAGCAGCTTCTTCTCGAGCGCCTCGCGACGGGCGGAGACGTCGGCCAGCACGAGCGCGTCGCGCAGCGCGCCGGCGTATTTGGCCGGCGAGGCGACCTTGATCGGCTTTTGCCCGAGCGCCGCCAGGCCGAAGACGCGGTCGCCGCTTTTGACGCCCGCGACCTCGAATTTGACGACGCGCGCGCCGTGCAGCGCCGCCAGCGAGCGGATCGGCCGCCCGAAGCGAAAGCGCGTCGGCTCCCACTCGAGCGATTTCGGGAAATCGAGCTTGGCGAGAAGGGCCGGCAGGGCGCGCTTGAGCGCGGCCTCCGCCGTCTCTCCCGGCAGCGTGCGGCGAAACGCGAGCTGCGGCCCGCCCTTGGGACCGGTCTCGACGCCGAGCGCGCCGCGCTCGACGCCGAACTTGCGCGCGAAGCCCTCCGCGGCGGGCGTCCAGCGCCCCTGCGAGTCCTTGGCGCGGTCGGCCGGAGGGCCGAAATCGACGACCTCGACGGGAGTCGACTTCTCCGATAACGCGGACAAGACGACGGCCAGGCGCCGCGGGGTGGCGTAGACGCGCGCCTCGCCGAAGGAGAAGCGCAGCGTCTTGAGCTCGTCTTGGAGCAAGCGCGACAGCTGGGCCGCGGCCGGGGCGATGAAGCGCGCGGGCAGCGGCTCGGTGCCGACTTCGAGCAGGAAATCCTTCGGCATGGCCGGCGATTTTACCTTTTTTTACTGGCGAACGACCCGTTCCGGGGCTATACTGCGCGCATGGGCCACGGCGATCGCGTCGCCGCCGACATCCCGGACCTCAGCCGCCACAAGCGCGAGGACAAGGAGCGCAAAAAAGCCGGCTTCTTCTGGGGCTGGGGCGGCGGCGGCGAGTCGGCCTCGCTCTTCACCTATCTCGGCGGCGACGGCGACCTCGCCGCCGCGCGCGCCTACGATCAGCTGTTCGGCTCGCTTTCGCGGACGTTCTCCCAGATGTTCTCCGGAGGCTTGCGCGCGTTCGCGGGCGGGCTGCGCGCGCTCCTCGGCGGAGCCGCCGTCGAAGGGGGGGCGCGCGGCGCCGGCTGGCTCGGATTCCTCGGCCTCGGCTCGCTGCGCGGGGGGTTCTTCGCGGCCGCGCTGCTGGCGGCCGGCGCGCTGCTCGCCGGCCTCTGGGGCTTGCTCCATCATCGTCATCGCGGCGGCGACGCGGCCGACGCGTCCTACGATCTCGGCGGCATCGCGGCCTCCGTGCGGCCGCGCTCGAACTCGGACTCGATCCGGCTCAGGTTCGCGTCGGAGTCCGCGGGCGGCCAGCTTTCCTGGGGCAAGCCGTGGAACGAGAAGGACGAGCCGAAGAAAGCGGACCAGCCCGCG
>CAZRIP010000119.1:0-10954 GCA_964600165.1 uncultured Elusimicrobia bacterium
TGCACAACGCCTACAACAACCACGCCGCCGCCCTGCTCAATAATTTCGGCGCCCTCTGCGGCCGTCCCGCGCCCGAGAAGAGTCCCGAGGGCTTCAACTTCAGCTTGTTCCTTCACGGCCTCAACGAGCCGACGCTCGAGCGCGTGAAGGCCGCTCTGGGCGAGCTGGGCGGCGTCGCCGGAGGGATCTCCTCCGCGCCGGCGCCGGTGTCGACGATCACGCCGCCTCCTCCTTTGGTGAGCCTGGCTCCCGCGCCCGCGCCGAGCCTCGCGCCGCCGTCGCTCGAGCCTCCGGCGATCCCGCCGCTCATCGCCCCGCCGCCGGCGCTCGAGACCCTCCCGCCGCCGATCCCGGCGCCTCCGTCGCTCGAGCCTCCGATGCTGCCGCCGCTCGCGCCGCCGCCCCCGGATATCGCGTTGCCGCCCCCGGATATCGCGTTGCCGCCTCCGGACATCGCGCCGCCGCCGGCGCCGATCCCCGCTCCCGCGCCGGCGCCCGCGCCGACTCCGGAGATCTCCGCGCCGCCGGCGTCGTCACCCGCGCCGGCGCCTGATCCCGGGCCGTCGATCCCGGCTCTTTCTCCGGCGCTGGCCGGCCAGCCTCTCTTCGGCCTCGCGTCGCCGCTCGATCCGCTGCGCGTGTTCGAGAGCTTGCAAGTCGGCGCGTATAACCGCTTCGCGCACGCCGCCGCGACCTCCGTCATCGGCTCGCCGGGCACGATGTACAACCCGCTCTTTCTTTACGGCGCTCCGGGAGTCGGAAAATCCCACATGGCCCAGGCGATCGCGCATGGCTTGGGCGCCGCGCTCGGCAAGGATAACATCATCATGACGACGGGCGCGCGCTTGGGCCGGGCCGTCTCGCTGGCCTTCGCGGCGAAGAAGCTCGACGAGATCGAGGCCGTGGTCGCGAAGTCTAAAGCACTCGTCGTCGACGACCTGCACTTGCTGTCGGTGACTGAGATCAATACGCCGGCCCTGGCGAAGATCTTCGGGGTCTTTTTCAGCGCGAATCTTCAAGTGGTCCTGACGGCGATGTATCCGCCGAGGGCGCTTGGCGCGCTCGAGGAGGCGCTCAAGATCTCGTTCGGCAAGGGCTGGTCGGTCGATCTCAAGCTGCCCAACGCGAACGTCCAACGCGAGATCGTCCACTCGCAGCTCGACCGCTCCGGCATGACGATGACCAACGACGAGGTGACGTCTTTCATCGAGCGCTTGGGCTCGAACTACGGCGAGGCGGCGGCGTGGGTGCGCCGGCTCGTCGTGATGCACAGGTTGTCGCAGCGCCTGGGGACCAACGCCAAGCCCGACGAGCTGTCGGCGATCCTCTTTAATCCCGATCCGCAGGCGGCGGGGCAGGAGATGCCGTCCGGCCAGCAGCTCGCGTCGGTCAAAGGCTTCGCCCCTCCCGCCGCGGGCGCGGACGCCACGAGCCTCGTCGTGGTCGTTCCAAAGCTCCAGGAGCATCTGCGGGAATGGGTGATCGCGCGCTTTCATCAGGTGGGAGGTCAATTCCGCATCCCCCAGAATTTTCGCCACGTCGGCTTCGAGACCTACGACGCCCAGCAGCCCTTCGGCGTGCCCTTCTCGATCGGCGAGACTTGCGCGCGCTCGGGCGCGCAGGCGGCCATCATCGTCGGCCCGCCCGCCGACAGCCAGCTCGCGGCGCGCGTCGGGGAGTTCTCGCACGCCGTCGGCCACATTTTGGAGAGCATCGGCGTCCGCATGGCTTGGCTGCCTCACAACGGGACGATGTCGGCGAGCAACTTCCTGCGCGCGCAGCTCGATTGCTTGCCGGACAGTAACCCATAGGCGCCAGAGAGGAGATGGAACTTTTTAGGGGGGTCGATCGTAGTATCATCATGGGCTTTGCGATCACGGCGGCGGCGTTCTCGGGCTGCGCGATGGGGCGCGTGGGCCCCGGCGCCGTCCAGGAGCGCTACGTGGTGGACGTCGCGGGACGAGATCTGAAGGACGCGCGCCGGCAAGCCGTGGCCTCGTTCTTCGACGCCTATCTGTCGACCGGGGCGCGCGCCGCTTCCGCGCAGACGCTCGAGGGCTCGTTTCTCGCCGCGACGACGTCTTATATCGTCCGCGACAAGGTGCTCTCGACCAAGAAGGACGCGGGCCCCGACGCCGTCAAGGCGCGCTGCATCGTCGATTATCTCAAGCTCGGGCGAGATCTCGAGGCCGCCGGGCTCGTCAAGCCGCAGGGCGTCGTGGGGCGGCCGCGCGCGGCCGTCTGGCTTTCGCCGCGCGACGCCGCCGAGGCCGTGCGCGGCGCGCTCGCCGCGCGCGGCTACGACGCGATGGTCTTGGCCGGCGAGCCGCGCGCCGAGGCCGCGCTCGACGACGCGCGGGCGCGCGGCGCGGCGCTGCTGATCTCGGGAGAAGCGAGCGGCGGCCCGACCGACGGCGGCGCGCCGGCGGGCTTCGCGCGGGCGCGCGCGGAGATCTCGTTGAAAGTCTACGCGCTTCCCCAAGGCGAGGTCGTCGACGACGTCTCGGCCGAGGCCGACGCCGTCGACCTCGAGACTTCCACCGCGCGCTCGAAGGCCTTCGAGAATTGCGGCGCGCTCGCGGCCGATAAGCTCCAGAAGTTCCTGGCGACGCAGTTCGTCGAGCGCGACGAGGTCAGCGTCGTGATCTTGGGCATGGGCAAGCTCCCCGAGATCGAGCGGCTGCTGGGCGCCGTCCGCGCGCTGCGCGGCGTCGCGGGCGCGGCCCTGGGCGCGCTCGGCGGCGGGGACTCGCGGCTGCGCGTCTTCGTCGAGCGGCTTTCCGCCGACGAGGTGGCCGCGGCCCTGCTGAGGCTTCCGGGCTATTCGTTTACCGTGCGCGCCGTCGAGCCCGAGTTCAAAGCGATCGAGCTCGATACCGCGGGGGAGGCGCCGTTCTAATGCTCTCCCGGATCCACAGCGTGGGCGTGCGCGGCGTCGAGGGCTACCCGGTCTTGGTCGAGCTCGACTTGGCCAACGGCCTGCCCGCCTACGCGACCGTGGGCTTGCCCGACAGCGCCGTCAAGGAGTCGCGCGAGCGCGTGGCCTCCGCCGTGCGCAACTCGGGCTTTCAATTTCCGCCGCGCAAGGTGACGGTCAACCTCGCGCCGGCGCAGTCGCGCAAGGAAGGGACGCAGTTCGACCTGCCGATCGCGCTCGCTTTCTTGTCGGCTTCGGGGCAGCTGCCTCAAGGCGATTGGCCCAAGCGCTACTGCTTCGTCGGCGAGCTCGCGTTGGACGGCGCCTTGCGCCCCGTGCCCGGCGTCCTGCCGATGGCCGAGCAGGCGCGCGAGGCGGGCTTCTCGGCGATCATCGTCCCGGCCGGCAACGCCGACGAGGCCCGCGCGACGGGGATGCCCACGCTTCCCGCGTCGACGCTGCGCGAGGTCGCCGCGTTCCTCAGCGACCCGGTCGCGGTCTCGAACGAAGACTGCGCGCCCGATCTTTCGGACGTGAGCCACGATATCGACCTGAGCGACGTCCGGGGCCAGGGCCTCGCCAAGCGCGCGCTCGAGATCGCCGCCGCGGGCGGGCACAACCTGCTGTTCGTCGGTCCGCCCGGCTCCGGGAAATCGATGCTCGCGCGCCGGCTGATCACGATCCTGCCGCCGCTCTCGCGCGCCGAGGCGCTGGAGGTCACGCGCGTCCACTCCGTCGGCCGCCGAGGCCCCGGAGGGCTCGTCTCGCGGCGGCCGTTCCGCGCGCCGCATCATACGTCCTCGACGGTCTCTTTGATCGGCGGCGGCCCCGCCGGCAGGCCCGGCGAAGTCTCGCTCGCGCACGGCGGCGTGCTGTTCCTCGACGAGCTCGGGGAGTTCGGCCGCGCGGCGCTGGAGTGCCTGCGCCAGCCTTTGGAGGACGGCAAGGCCGTCGTGGCGCGCGCCCGCGACGTCGTGGAATATCCCGCCCGCTTTCAGCTGGTCGCCGCGACGAACCCCTGCCCGTGCGGCTATCGCGGCCATCCGACGCGCCGCTGCTCCTGCACGCCGCCGGCGGTCGACCGCTACGTCGGCAAGCTTTCGGGGCCGCTGCTCGACCGCGTCGACCTCCAAGTCGACGTCAACCCCGTGCCCTTCGACGACTGGGCCCGCGAAAGAAGCGGCGCCGAGGAGACGTCGGCCGCCGTGCTCGCCCGCGTCGAGGCCGCTCGCGCGGTGCAGGGCCGGCGCTGGGGGCAGTCGGTCTTCTCGCTCAACGCCTTCGCGCCGGCGGCGCAGCTGCGCGCCCGCTGCGGGCTCGGCGGCTAGGCGCTGGCGATCCTGGAGTCGGCCTCGGCGGCCTTGTCTTTGTCGGCGCGCAGCCTCGACCGCGCGCTCAAGGTGGCGCGCACGATCGCCGACCTCGCCGGCGCCGCCGGCGTGGGGCCCGAGCACGTCAAGGAAGCTCTTCAATACCGCCGGCTCGACCGCGACCGGTCGCCGGGTCACGGAGGATCCCTATGAAAAAACTCGTCTGCATCGCCGCCGCGTGGCTGGCCTCGCCGGCGCAGGCCGCGCCGCTCCAGCATACGGTCGTCAAGGGCGACCACCTGTGGGCGCTGGCGGGGCAATATTACAACAACCACTTCCGCTGGAAGGTCATCTACTCGGCCAACCAGGGGAAGATCAAGGACCCGCATTGGATCTATCCGGGGCAAGTCATCGAGATCCCGGACGTCCCGGGGCCCGAGATCGGCGAGGTCGGCGCCCGGCCGATCGAGACCGGCGCGGCCGTCGCGAAGACGCCCGAGCCCGCCCCCGAGCCTCCCGCTGCAGCGCCGGCTCCCGCCCCGGCTCCCGAGCCCGCGCCGGCCCCGCGCCTCGAGGGCGCGCCGATCCGCAAAGACGACCTCTCGGCCGAGACTCCGCCGTCGATGACCGGCCAGTATCCGTCGATGACGCGCGTCAAGCCGCCCAAGGACTGGTCGTCGGACGGAGAGGTCGTCGACTTCGACGGGCGCGAGATCCTCGCCGCGCAGGGCGACACCATCAACGCCAAGCTGGAAAAAGGCGAGACCGCGTCCGTCGGCGAGCGCTTCCTGATCTATCGCAAGGACGCGCCGCAGGAGACCGACGACGATCAGAAGGCGCTTTATCTCCAGGCGGTCGGCGAGGTCGAGGTCGTCAAGGCGCAGAAGGGATCGTCGTATACGTTCCGCGTCCTCAAGTCGGGCGATTCGCTGCAAGTGGGCGATCTGCTCAAGCGGGAGGGGAAATGACGAAATTTCTCGTCATCGTGTTGTCGCTCTACGGCGCCTTCTATTACGCGAGCAAGCACTATCAATTCGACGACACGCTCGTTTACGCGAAGAAGCACCCCGAGGCTTCCTGGGCGCCGGCGGTCGACTATTACGTCGGCCTGGTCTATTACCAGCGCGCGGAGTACCCGAAGGCCCAGGGGGCGTTCACGCAGCTGCTCGGCGACTACGGCGCGACGAACTACTACGGCGTCAAGGCGCTGCCGATCGCCGAGGACTCGGCCGAGTACGACCGCGACTGGGACCAGGCGCGCCAGTGGAACAAGGACTACATCGACAACTATCCCGACGGCCGCGACATCGAGGTCATGCGCAAGCGCCTCGAGCTCGTCAATTATCAGCACGGAAACGGCCAGTGACGACGCCTTTCGCGCGCAGGATCGTCGAGGCCATGCGCGCGCGGGGGATCTCCCTGCGCGAGCTCTGCCGCGAGGCGGCGCTCGATCCGTCCTTTTTCTCCAAGGTGCTGTCGGGCAAGCGCAGCCCGCCTTCCGAGGAAGCGGCGCTGCGGCGCCTGGCCCGCCTGCTCGCCCTCGACGAGGCCGAGCTGATCGTCTCGGCGGGGCGCGTCCCCTCCGAATGGTCGCCGCTGTGGCGCGACCGAGCGCTCTTCGACCGCGTGCACGCCCTGGCTACGGGCGCGCCGCGTCCTTCTTCGTTCGCTCCGCCGCAAGCCGCGAAGCCGCGCCCGATGCCTCAGGTCGTTTTCCCCAAGTCCAACCTCTCCGACGAGCTGTTGTGACGCCGCCGGTCGGAATGCGCTGGCTTTCTCCCCCAGACGCGGCCTACCCGGCGCAGCTGGCGGCCGTCGTCCGGGAGCCGATCTCGGTGATCGGCGCGCTCGACGTCGCGCGGCCCGCCCTCGCCATCGTCGGCACGCGCCGGCCGACGCCCTTCGGCGTGCGCATGGCGCGCGCGCTGGCGCGCGACGCGGCCAAGGCCGGCTGGGTCGTCGTCTCCGGCCTCGCGCGCGGCATCGACTCCGAGGCCCACGACGCTTGCCTGGCGGCCGGGGGGACGACCTGGGCGGTGCTCGGCTGCGGCCTGGACCGGATCTACCCGCCTGAAAACGTCGGGCTCGCGCGGCGCATCGTCGACGCCGGGGGCTGCCTCATCAGCGAGTTCGCCCTGGGCACGCCGCCGCTGCGCCACCACTTCAAACGGCGCAACCGCATCGTGTCGGGCCTGTGCTGGGCCACGATCGTGGTCGAAGGCGGTCCGACCTCCGGCGCGATCAACACGGCCCATCACGCCGCCGAGCAGGGCCGCGGCGTCTACGCTTTGCTCGTGCCGGCCGATTCCGACATGGCGGCCGCTCCCTTCCAACTACTTAAGGAAGGAGCGCAGCCCCTGCGCACGCTGGCCGACGCCTGGCCGGATCTCTGCGGCTACGGCGGCTGCGCGCCGCAATCGTCTTCTACTGATAGTGCGCCGGTGGACTCTTTCGGCCGTCCCCTTTCCTTAGTAGAGCAAAAAATCCTAGAATACTTAGGACCGGACGCCAGAACCCTGGAGCAGGTCGGCCAGGCGGCCGCACTTGACATCGTGCGGCTTTCCACTATACTTCTCGACATGGAATTGAACGGTTTGATTCAATCTTTGCCCGGACAACGCTATGCCCAAAAAAGCCGCGCCTAAAAAGACCGCTAAAGCCGCTCCTGAAGCCGTGACGCCCACGGTCGCCAAGCCCGCGAAGGCCGCGAAAGCGCCGAAAGCGCCGAAAGCCGCCAAAACCGCTAAAGCCGCCGGCGCGGGCAAGGAAGGGCCTTCTCTCGTCGTCGTCGAGTCGCCCGCCAAGGAGCGGACGATCTCCCGCTTCCTTAAGAAGAACGATTTCATCGTCCGCAGTTCTTTCGGGCACGTCCGCGACCTGCCGCTGCGCAAGATCGGCGTCGACGTCGACGCGCAGTTCGAGCCCCAGTACGTGGTGCTGCCCCGGGCCAAGAAGATCCTCGCCGAATTCAAGACCTTGGTCTCGAAGTCGCCCTTCGTCTACCTCGCTACCGACCATGACCGCGAGGGCGAGTCGATCGCCTGGCATCTCGTCAAGCTGCTCAACCTCGCCAAGGACCGGGTGCGGCGGATCACGTTCCACGAGATCACGCCCGGAGCGATCAACGAGGCCATCGCCCAGCCGCGCCAGATCGACGAGAACCTCGTCCACGCCCAGCAGGCGCGGCGCGTGATCGATCGTTTGGTCGGCTATAAGCTCTCGCCGCTGTTGTGGGCTAAGATCCAAAGCGGCCTGTCGGCCGGCCGCGTGCAGTCGGTGGCCGTGCGGCTCTTGGCCGAGCGCGAGCGCGAGATCAAGGAGTTCGCCTCGGAGACCTTCTGGACGCTCAACGCCTCGCTCGAGCAGCCGGGCGTCCCGCCGCCGTTCGAGGCGCGCCTGTCTTTGTGGCGCGGCGAGAAGGTGGAGACGACGCGGACCTACGACTTGTTCGCGGAGCAGTACCGGGTCAAGGCCACTTCTCTTAAAAACGAAGGAGATGTCCGCGCCGTCGAGGCGACCGTCGCCGGCAAGACGCTGCGCGTGATCAAAGTCGAGCGCAAGGAAGTCCGCCGCCGGCCCGCGCCGCCGTTCTCGACGTCGACGTTGCAGCAAGCGGCCTCGCAGCGCCTGGGCTTTGCCGCCGAGCGCACGATGCGCGTGGCGCAGTCGCTCTACGAAGGCGTCGATATGGGCGCGGGCGATCCCGTCGGTCTCATCACCTACATGCGCACGGACTCATTCTCCATCTCGAAGGTCGCGGCCGAGGAGGCCGTGGGCTTTCTCAAGACGCAGTTCGGCGCGCAGTACGTGCCCGCCGTGCCGCCGACTTATCAAACGAAGTCGCGTGGCGCCCAAGAGGCTCACGAAGCCATTCGTCCGACGAGCGTCCTGCGCACGCCCGACGAGCTGCGCCAGTTCCTCAACCCGGATCAAGCCAAGCTCTACGACCTGATCTGGAAGCGCTTCGTCGCGAGCCAAATGGTCGAGGCGGTCTACGACACGGTCGCCGCGGACATCGAAGGCGGCCCGGCGATCTTCCACTGCACGGGCCGCACGCTGAAGTTCGACGGCTTCCTCAAGGCGTACCAGGCGCTGCAGCGCGATCCCGAGTCGCCTTCCGACGAGGAGGCCGAGGAAGCGGAAGAGGAAGGGTCCGCGCGTCTGCCCGATATGAAGGAAGGCGACGTGGTCACGCTCGTGGCCCTGAAGCCCGAGGAGCACAAGACGAGCCCGCCGCCCCACTACAATGAAGCCTCCCTCATCCGTGCTATGGAGAAACACGGCATCGGACGCCCTTCCACCTACGCGCCGACGATCAAGACGATCGTCGATCGCGGCTACGTGCGGCGCGGCATCAAGGACCGCAAGCTGATCCCGAGCGACCTCGGCGTGCTCGTCACCGAGAAGCTCAAGCAGCACTTCCCGGAAGTGGTATCGCTGTCCTATACGGCCGAAGTCGAAGAGAGGCTCGACGGCATCGCCGAAGGCAAGGCCGAGTGGGTCAAGGTCGTCGGCGACTTCTACTCCCCGTTCATCCAGGCTTTAGAGACCGCCACCAAGGTCATGGAGGTCTCGCGCATCGAGCCTCAGAAGTCCGACGAGAAGTGCCCGATCTGCTCGGAGCCCATGCTCATCCGCGAGAGCCGCTTCGGCAAGTACCTCTCGTGCTCGACGTTCCCGAAGTGCAAGGGCAAGATCCAGCTCACGCCCGAGGGCAAGAAGGTCGTTTTGGAGACGACCGGCGACATGTGCGACCTCTGCGGCAAGGCCATGGTCATCCGCACCGGCCGCAAAGGGCGCTTCATCGCCTGCTCGGGCTACCCGGCCTGCAAGAACACCTACTCGCTCGATCCGGTGACGGGCCAGAAGATCGAGTCCTCGCGCCCGCTGATGACGACCCGCAAGTGCAACAAGTGCGAGAACGCCATGTGGCTGCGCAAGGGCAAGCGCGGCTTTTTCCTCGCCTGCTCGGGCTTCCCGCGCTGCCGCAACATCAAGCCGGTCTCCAAGGAAGAGGGCGAGAAACTGCGCGTCGAGGGCGAGGCGCTGCGCGCCGCGCTCGTGGCCGCGCGGCAGGCCCAGATCCAGCAGCAAGCGGCGGGCTAGCTTCGCGATGTCCGCCGAGCCGGCCTTGGCCCCCTGGATCAGGCGCTTTCTCGCCCATCTGCGCGGCTCCCGTAATTTCTCGCCCCATACGCTGCGCGCCTATGAGGGGGACCTCGCCGCCTTCGCCGCCGGAGACCCGGCCGTCGGTCCGGCCGACATCGACCGCGTCAGGGTCCGCGAGTTCATCGCCGCGCTCCAAGCCGACCACGCGCTCGCGCGCGCGAGCGTGCTGCGCAAGGTCTCGGCCGTGCGCTCCTTCGCGCGCTTTCTGCGCGAGCAGGGGGAGCTCAAGCACGACCCATTCGCCAACATTCCCACGCCCAAGCGCGAGAAGAAGCTGCCGAAGTTCTTGACGGAGACGGAGATGGGGGACCTTCTCGAAAAGACTCCCGCCGGGCCCTACCGCGAGCGCGATCGCGCGCTGCTCGAGCTGCTCTATTCGAGCGGCCTGCGCCGGTCGGAGGCGAGCGGCCTCAACGTCGGCGACGTCGATTTCGTCTCGGGCTTCGCGCGCGTCTTCGGCAAGGGCTCCAAGGAGCGGATGGTCCCCGTCGGCGACCGCGCGCTCGGCGCGTTGCGGGAGTATCTGCGGCGGCGCGGCGCGCGCGAAGGCGGGGAGCCGCTCTTTTCCTCGAAGAACGGCCGCCGCCTCACCCCCGACGGCGTCGCTTTCGTGCTGCGGCGCTGGATCAAGGCGTCGGGCTATCTCAAGTCGGTCACCCCGCACGTTTTTCGCCACAGCTTCGCCACCCACCTCTTGAATCAAGGCTGCGACCTGCGCTCGGTGCAGGAGCTGCTGGGCCATAAGAACCTCGTGACGACCCAAGTCTACACGCATGTGTCCTTGGAGCGGTTGAAGAAGGTGTACGAATCGGCGCACCCGAAAGCTTAACGATGCAAGACAAGATCGCGCTCCTCATGGAAGAGACGGGCTGCGACCGCGGCGAGGCCGAGCTCGCGCTCGAGATGTGCGGCTACGAGGTCGAGGAGGCCGTCAAGGCGATCCCGCGCCTTCTCAAGAACATCGCCGTCGTCAAGGCGCGCTTCGTCCATCCGGACCAGGACAAGTTCGGGCTGCTGCTCGTCGTGCTCAACACGAAGTCGTCGGCGGTGCTGCGCGCGCGCGCCGTGCTTTCGTTCAATCCCGCCGTCTACGCGGCGTCGCTGGAAAAAGACTGGTTCGAGTTCGAGAAGTTCCTTTACGGCTGCCGCCTCTGGGACGGCAGCTTGCAGGCGGAGAGCTTTGAGATCGAGAAGCGCATCGCCGCGCATTTCCGGGAGCGCGAGGCGATCGCGCGCTTGGCGCGCGAGGCGTCCGACGAGGTCTCGGCGCGCCTCGGGGCCTTGCTGCAGGAGGTCTTCCGCGGGCGGCCGCGCAACCTCCAGGCGCGCCGCGAGATCCTGGACCTCGGACAATTCAATTTGCGAAATGAGGCCGACGCCCTGCGCAAGCAGCCGACCTCGCGCCAGAAGCGCGACGAGGAGCTGCTCGTGCTCAAGATCGCGCTCGACGAAGACGCGGGCGGAATCGGTCCGCGGGAGCTGCGCGCGGGAGACCTCGTCTCCGCCCGCATCATCGACATGCGCGACATCGCCCAATACCTTGCCAAGCTTTTCGGCG
>CAZRIP010000120.1:0-10536 GCA_964600165.1 uncultured Elusimicrobia bacterium
GTCGGTGACGATGCCCATCTTCATGCCCTTGGGCAGGAGCGACTGGAGCTTGGCCACGCGCTCGCGCACGGCGCGGCCGACGGCCACGGCGTTCTCGCCGCGCTGCTTGACGACGCCCAAGCCCACGGCGCGGTCGCCGTTCATGCGCGAGATGCGGCGCACGTCGTTGAGTCCTTCCTCGATGTCGGCGACGTCGCCGACGCGGATCGTCTTCCAGATCGGCGAGCCGGCGCGCGAGGGGATCACGAGGCTCTTGAAGTCGAGCGGGCTTCCGGCCTCGCTGAGCACGCGGACGTTGACCTCTTTCGGGCCGTTGTCCATATAGCCGGACGGCGTCAGCTTGTGCTGGCTCGTGACGGCGTCGATGACGTCGGAGACCGAGATCTCGCGAGCGCGCATCTTGTCGGTGTTGACCCAGATGCGCATGTTCGGATCGACGTAGCCGCCGAGGAATACGTCGCCGACGCCGGGGATCGTCGTCAGCGTGTCCTTGAGGTGATCTCGGATGAAGAGGATGATGTCGCGCAGCGGCACCGTGCCGGTCAGCGCCGTCCAGAGGATCGGCTGATCTTCGGGATTGGACTTGGTGACGATAGGAGGGTCGATGTCGTTGGGCAGATTCTTCTGCGCCTGGG
Source organism: uncultured Elusimicrobia bacterium (assembly GCA_964600165.1). Classification (GTDB taxonomy): domain Bacteria; phylum Elusimicrobiota; class Elusimicrobia; order UBA1565; family UBA9628; genus CAZRIP01. The sequence goes on from CAZRIP010000120.1 coordinate 636, forward strand.
CGATCTTCGTTTGGATTTCCTGCAGCGCCACGTTGATGTCGCGGTTGAGCTCGAACTCGACCGTGATCGTGGCCAAGCCCTCTTGGCACTGGGAGCGCACGGTGCGGATGCCCTCGACGCTCATGACGGCGTCCTCGATCACGTCCGAGACCGCCGATTCCATCGTCTCGGGCGAGGCGCCGGCCCACGTGACGTTGACCGTCAAAACGGGAAAGTCGACGTCGGGAAGCTGGCTGATGCCCATGCGCGAGAAGCCGATCGCGCCGAAGACGATCAGGCCGAACATGAGCATCCAGGCGAAGACGGAGTTCTTGATCGAGATGTCGGACAGGGTCACGGTTTGATCACCTCACGCGTGCTCGGGCGCTCGGGGCCGCCCGCCGCGACTTCCAATTGGGCCCGGGCGAGGGCCGCGAGCTGCCGCTGGGCGTCCAGCTGCAGCTCGGTGCTTTGCAGGGTATTGAGGCTGTCGAGGACGTCCAAGTTCGTGACGAGCGAGAGCCGGTAGTCCTGTTCCTGCGCCTTGACGTTCGCCTCGGCGAGGTCCGACGCCTTGGTCAGCGCGTCGACGGCCGAGATCGACCAGGACAGGCTGCGGTACGCGGAGTTGACCTGCTGCTCGGCCTGCCTTTCGGCGAGCGTGAGCGCTTGTTCCGCCTGATGCTCCGCGGCCTTCGCTTCCTTGACCTGCGCGTTGATCTGGCCGCCCATGAAAAGAGGCAGCGCGCCCGTGACGATCGCGTCGTAATGGGTGTTCGTCGAGAAGCCGAAGCGCTTGAGGTAATAGTCCGCCGTCAAGCCGATCGTCGGCCAGCGCTGGCGGTCCTCCATCGTCGTGAACAGCTGGGCGGCCTCCAGGTTCCGGCGCTGGGCTTCCACGTCGTCGCGCGCCTTGGCCCGCACGACGAAGGGCTCCAGCGGCTCGAGCGCGGGCTCCGGCACGGGCGTCACCGCGAAATCGGCGTCGACGCCGGTCAAGAAGCGCAGCAGCTCCTGCGCCACCGCCTCGTTGCCCTTGGCGAGCTCCACTTGCGCCTGGGTCTGCGCGAGCTGAGAGCGCGCGGCGAGGACCTCGCTCTCGCGCGAGCGGCCGATGCGCACCCAGTGCTCGAGCTGGCCGATGCGCGCGGTCGTCTCGTTGACGATCCGGCCGCGGATGGAGATCTCGTCCTGGTATTGCAGCAGGTTGACGTAGGCCTGCGCCACGTCTTGATAAAGGAGGGACTCGGCGCGCTTTTCGGTCAGCTGCGCGGATTGGGCCTGTCTCTTGCCCTGCTTGAAGGCGAGGAAGTCGCGCAGGCCGGCGAAGAGCGGCTGGGTCAGCGTGATCTGCGCTTGGGGATAGCTGGTCTTATCGAGCGAGGGGACTCCCGAGCGGGGGTTCTCCTGAAGAGTCTCCGTGCCGTTGAGCGACACGTGCGGCAGGATCGCGCCTTTGAGCTCGTCGATGCGCGCGAGGGCCTGCCTGGTCGCCCAAACGTCCGACGCGATCGCCTCGCTGCGCTCGAGCGCGAGGGCGTAAGCCTCGGGCAGCGTGATCGCGCGCGTCGAGACGGCGGCCTGAGCCGCGGCCGGCGAGGGGGAAAAAGAAAGCGCGGCGGCGAGAAGAAGAGCGCTCATCGACGGCCCGCCTGCCCGTATAAAAACGTGTCCGTCACGCGAGAGACGCGGTAGTCCATGGAATCTTCCTTTCCTGAGACGGCCTTATAAAGGATGGCGCTGCGGCAAAGGCCGAAGAGATTCGAGGCGGCGGGGCCGAGGTCCCGGTCCGGGAACAGGCCGTCGGCCGCGCAGCGCTCGAGCAGCGCGACCATGCGCGCGTGGTTCTCGGCCAGCCGGCAGCCCGGGAAACGCGCCGACTGCGACAGAAAATCCTTGTTGCGCTCGAAATAGGCGATCACGATCTCGACGATGCGCTCGAGCCGGACGCGGCCTTTGAGGGGCTGGGCCGCCGCGGCCTCGAGCTCCCCGGCGAGCTGATCTACCAGGTCCCCGAACGCGGCGCGAAACAAATCGTGCTTGTTGCGATAATAAAGGAAGAGCGTGCCCTTGGCCACCTTGGCCGCGCGCGCGACGGCGTCGAGCGCGACCTCGTCCTCATGGAAGCCTCGGCGCACCAGCAGCTTGCGCGCGGCATCCAGGATCGCCTTCTTCTTGTCGTCTTGGGCTAGCTTCATCGAATGACTGACCGGTCAGTCATAATTATATCCGCTTATTGAAAATTTAACAAGTCCCTGTTACGCTACCGGCACATGGAGCCCGATAAGCACACGCCGGAGCAGATCCTCGATCCCTCGACCATCGAGAACCTGGAGACCGCGCGCGCGGCGCTGCGCTGGGCGCTCGAGCGTCTCACGAAGGCCGAAGGAAGCGTCGAGGACCTCACGCGCCGGCTCGGCGAGGAAGCCGGCGCCCGAGGCAAGGCGCTCGACGACCACGCCGCCCTGCAGCGCACGCTCGCGCTGCGCTCGACGGAGGCGGACCACCGGGAGCTCTATTACGCCAAGCTCGAGGAATTCCTCTCGCTCAAGCTCGACGGCAAAGTCGACCTCGCCGCGCTGGCCAAGCGCGAGGTCGAGTCCGCGAGGCTCCAAGAGATCCTCCAGCAAAAGCAGGTCCACCTGGAGAAGGATTTCGCGCTGCGCCGCGCCGGCATGGAGCGCGATTATCAGGCGCTCAAAGAAGAGCTTCAGGAGGACGTCCGCGCGCGCGGGCGCGCGCTGGAGCAGCAGTCCGAGGCCAAGCGCGCCGCGCTCGAGCGCGAGCATCTCGGCCGCATGGCGGACGCCCACGAGAAGGAGGCCCGCGTCAAGCAAGAGCGGGCGTCCCTCGAGGAGCGCAAGGCCCATTTCCAGGAGTATTACGAGGCGCGGCACGCCGAGCTGCAGTCGCAGCTCGCGAACTTCCGAGGCGAGATCGAGGATCAATCGCGCTTCCGCGTGGAGACCGCCGAGCGGATGCTCGGAGAGCGCCTCGAGTCCGCCGAGTCCGTTTGGCTGCAGGAAAAGAGCCTGTTGACCCAGGAGCTCGAATCATGGCGCCGCCGCGCGCGCGAGGCCGCGCGCCGCGTCGCCGAGCTCGAGCGCGCGCTGGCGGAGGCCGAGGCCGCGCAGCAGCAGCAGCGCGCGGGGCACGACCGGCTGACGATCGTCATTGAATCCGAAAGAGCCGCTTGGAAGTCGGAGCGCGAGTCTCTCTCCATCGAGGCCGCGAGCTGGCGGGAGCGCGCCGTCAATCAGGTCAACGAGATTCTTTCGCTTAAGGAAGCCGCCGCGACGGCCGACGAGGAAGCCCGCCACGCGAGAGCCCAGACCGAGCAGCAGCGCGCGCTCTACGAGCAGGCCAAGAGCGCTCTCGAGTCCGAACGCGCGTCCGCGCAAGAGGCGGGCCGCGCGCTCGCCGTCTGCGAGGAGACCCTCTCCCACGCGCGCGCCCAAAAGGCCGCGCTGGAAGCCGAGCTCGCCGAGTCCCGGACCAAGACGCGCGAATGCCTGCCGCGCCTGGCCGAGCTCGAAAAGAGCTTGGCGGCGTCCGAGGAGACGGAATCCGCGGTCGCGCGGACGCTCGGGCGATTAGAGGAAGAGCGGCGCGCCTGGCAGCGCGAGCGCGAGATTATCTCCACGGAGCTGGTCTCCGAGCGCGCGAAGGCCGCCGATCAGGTCGTCAAGCTGCTCGAGCTCGAAAAACGCCTCGCCGCGGCGGAGGAGACCGAGCGCCGCATCGAAGGCGCGGGCCAGCGCCTGGCGGCGCGCTTCGACGAGCAGCGCAAGGATTGGGATTGCGAGCGCGAGGAGCTCAAGGCGCAGGTCTCCTTGCTCAAGGCCCAACTCGGCGCGCTGCGCCCGCGGCCCCAGCCTTAGCTTCAGCGGTCGGCCGGACGCCGCTCGAGCGTCTTGTAAACGAACGCCGACGCCGCCCCGAAGGCCGCGTTCGCCAGCAGCGTGACCCACTCGCGCTCCGCCTTGAACCACGGAAAGATCTCGGTCAGGGCGTAGAAGTTCACGATGAAGAGGACGAGGCCCGCGGCGAGCCCGAAGCCCACCGCCTCGCGCGGCCGGGCCCGCGACCAAAGCGGAGCCAGCGCCCGCGTATAGAGCATCGACAGCGTGAAGTTCACCGTCAGCGCCACGATGAGCAGCAGCGGATCGAACGTGAACGGCGGCGGCAGCACGGCGCTTCCGAGCACGATCGCGGCGATGAAGCGCACGGGCGCCCACGGGCTCGCGCCGATGAGGACCGGCGCCGCGACGAGCTGCACGAACAGATAGACGCAACCGCCGTAGAGCCCGGCCCAACCCGCCGCGGCCCAATCCTCGGGAGGGGGAGAGGGCGGCCTCAAATGTCTCGTTTCAGGACGCGTCTCGATCTTTATCCCTGTCATGAGTTTATTGTAGCTCCGGGCAGGTCACAATCCGATGACGCCCCCGCAACGCCGGCGTCTCAGCGATGCGCTATACTGGAATCGCCCCCCTGGGGAGTCGGCATGAATACCTTGCTCATGGCGGCCGCGTTGGCGCTCGGCGTCCGCGCTCAGCCGGACATAAGCCCACAACCCGCCGCCGGCGCCGAGCAGAGCGTCGAGGAGCAATCGGGGCAATCGAAGACCGCGCCGTGGGCCAACACCGGCGGCGACGCGGCGTCGGACCGCGGGGCGCCCAAAGAGCCGCGGGAGATCGAGGCCGCGGGGACGGTCGGCATCATCGTGATCGGGGCGGGGCTTTTCGTTCTCGCCGAACGCCGACGGATCCGACGCTTCGACAACCCCGGCGGGACCGAGCGTCCGCGCGACAAATCCCGCTAGACGGCTTTCGCCAGGATCGGGACCGGGCTGCGGCTGTAGCCGATGGTCAGGCCTTGAGTCATCCGCGGCCGCTGGAACGGATCCTCGAGCTTGAGCCGATGCCGGACCAGATGCCGAAGGCCGATCACCGCTTCTTCCAGCGCGAAGACCCGGCCGATGCACTGGCGGCGGCCGAAGCCGAACGCGACGTCGACGTCCTGCGCCGAGGTGATGGCGAGGATGACCTTGGTGTCCTCGGGGATGAGATGGCCGCCGACCTCGAGGTCCCGGTTGGCCTGCCTCACCGTCAGCTGAATGAGCGGATGCTCGAGCAGAATCTGATCGATGTAGGCGCCGGTCGCGGGGTACTTCTGAAAGAGGAACTGCTCCTCGGCGATCATGCCGCCGGCCGCGCTCAGCTCCCCGACGACGGCGGCGGGCGTCTCGCCGCGCGCGTGCTTCCACAAGAGCGCCACGAACAAATCCGACGTCGTCTCGTGCCCGGCGACGAAGAACGTGGCGACCTGGTCGATGATCCCCTCGTCGGTCAGCCACTTGTTCTCGGGGTCTTTCTGCAGCCGCAGCAAGGACGACAGGACGTCGTTTTTCTCGTCCAAGCGGGAGTCCTCGCGCCGCAGCGCGATGATCCGCGCGCAGATCGCGCGCATGGCCGCGGCCGTGTCGCGCGCCGCCTTGTCGTTGCCCTCGGCGAAAGCCTTCCAGGCCGCGATGGCCTCGACCATTTCTCGAGATCCCGAGACCCCGCGAAAAATCGCCTGCTGCAGCGACTTGAACACGGGCAGCGGCGTGTAATACTTCTCGATGTAGTCGAGCATCGGCTGCGCGAACTCGGCGGATTGCATCTGCGCGAACCACTCCTGGACGAAGACGAGCCCTTTGCGGAACTCGCGCGCGAGCTCCGTCTCTCCGCCGACGCCGAAGAAGGCGCGCGCCGCGATCGACATCGTCAGATCCACGGACAGCGCCGAGATGTCCACCGGCGCGCCGTCGGCGCGCGCTCGGGAGAAGCGCTCGTCGATGCAGCGCGTCACGTCCTCCTCGATGATCCGGCGAAAGACGCCGAAATACTTCTTGCCGAACGCGCTCTTGACCGCGCGCTCCTGCTGGTCGTAGACGGCCCCTTGGGCCGTGAAGAGACCCTCGCCGACGAGGATCTTGAAGGTCTCGATCGCGTCCGACTTGCGGAAATCGGCGGTGTTGCGCAGTGCGTCCTTGATCAGCGGCGAGGGGGAGAACATGTAGAGCACCGGCGAGAGCGAGACGACGTCGCCGAACTCGCGGCTCATTTCGCGCACGAACTCGTAGACGTTGCCGGTCCGCGCCAGCCCGCGCATCGCCTCGCAGTTGGGCTTGCTCAGGATGCCCGGCGGCCGCGTCGCGGTCTTCACGAGCCCGATTCTAGTATAATCGGCGAGCCGATCGCAGGGGAGGATTCGCCCATGAAAGGAAAGACCGCAGCCGCCAAGCCGAAGATCGTCAAGGAGTTCTTCCCGAGCGGGAAGGTGCTGTCCGAGGCGGCCAGCAAGAACGGCGTGCGCGAGGGCCGGGGCAAGATGTTCTACGAGAGCGGCGCGCTCTACGCCGAGGAGACCTTCAAGGGCGGCAAATTGAACGGTCCGACGGTCACCTACTACGAGGACGGCGTCGTCCAGGCGCGGCTCAACTACAAGGACGACCTCTTGAACGGCGCCTGCAAGCAGTATTTCCCGAGCGGGAAGCTGGAGTCGGAGACCGTTTACGCCGGCGGCAAGAAAGAAGGCCCGCATACGGTGTACGAGGAGTCGGGCAAGGTCCTCAAGAAGGAGTCCTACAGCGGCGACAAGCTCGTCGCCAACGCCTAAGCTCAGCGCATCCTTCCGAGCGCCTTGCCGCAGCCTTCAAGGACGGCGACGACGTCGACGGCCAGGCGCAGGCTCGCGAAATCGGGCTCGCCGGAGACGATGGACTGCACGAAAGAGCGCAGCGCTCGGTTCATGGGCCGTTCGGTCTCGACGGCCAAGGCCTGCGACGGCTTGCCGGCCAGGCGCTCTCGCAGCGGGACGTCGCGCAGGTCGTCGAAAAGAAGCTCGCCGCCCTCGAAGACCGCGCGCAGGCGTCTTTCCTTGACGGCGAAGCCGTTTCCAAACGTCAGGGACGCGCCCACGTTCCCGGGGAAAACGAGCTTCACGCGCAAGATCTCGCCGCCGCGCGCCGTAGCCGCCTCGGCTTCGATCTTCGTCGGCATCGTCCCAAGAAGATCGAGGCAGAGCGAGATGTCGTGCGGCCCGTAATCCCAAAGCGGCGTGACGGAGGCGCGGAAAGGCCCGAGGTTGCCGCCGGAGGACTCGATGCGCAGCGGCGCGCCCAGCCCGCTCGCGCGCCGCTTGAGCTCTTGATAAGCCGGATGGAAGAGATAGATGTGGTCGACGAGCACGTGGACGCGGCTGGCCTGCGCCATCTCCAGGAACCGCCGCGCTTGGCCGAGGTCGAGCGTCAGCGGCTTTTCGATGAGCACGGGCAAGCCCGCGGAGATCGCCGCGTCCAACTGCTCGGCGTGCAGCGGCGCCGGAGACGTGATAATGACGCCGTCGAGATCTCCCGCGGCGAGCAGCGCGCGCCAATCTTTCTGGACCTCGCAAGACGGGCCGACCAGCGCCGGAGCGTCCGGGTTGCGGGTGGCCACGCGCGCGAGGACGGCGCCCGGGAAATCCCTCAGCGTGGCGATGTAGTTGCGCCCCCAGCTGCCGACGCCGATCAGTCCTAGACGCACGGGCTTCATCGCGGTCTGCGATGATACCACTTCCCGATCAAGAGAGCTCCGGTTTTAATAGACTGTGGCGCCGATGAAAACCGAACGAGCCTCCGGCGATAAGGGCAACTGGGCCTTCATGGTCCGAGCCCTGCGCTACCGCAATTACCGCCTGTTCTTCGGCGGTCAGGTCATCTCGCTCGTCGGCAACTGGATGACGATGACGGCGACGAGCTGGCTCGTCTACCGCCTGACCGGCTCGGCCAAGATGCTCGGGCTCGTCGGCTTCGCCGGCCAGCTGCCGTCGGTGCTGCTCACGCCGATCGCCGGCGTCGCCGTCGACCGCTGGAACCAGCACCGGCTGCTCATCGTCACCCAAGTCCTGTCGATGCTGCAGTCTTTCGCGCTCGCCGCGTTCGTGTTCTCGGGCCGCATGACGATCCCGGCGCTGATCGCGCTCAACGTCATCCAGGGCCTGATCAACGCCTACGACATGCCCTGCCGCCAATCCTTCGTGATCTCGCTCATCGAGGACCGCAACGATCTCGGCAACGCCATCGCCATGAACTCCTCGATGTTCAATCTGGCGCGCATCGTCGGCCCGGCCGTCGCCGGCGTCGTCATCGCCGCGGCGGGGGAGGGCTGGTGCTTCACGTTCGACGGCCTGAGCTTCCTCGCCGTCCTCTTCGCGCTGATCGCCATGAAGGTCGCGCCGCGGCCTCCGCGTCCGGCCGCGACCAAGAGCGCGGGCGGCGAGCTCCTCGAGGCGTGGCGCTACGTGGCCGCGTCGATCCCGATCCGCACGATCATCGGGCTTCTAGCCGCCGTTTGCCTGGTCGGCGTGCCGTACGCCGTCCTGATCCCGATCTACGCGGGCCGCATCCTCGGCGGCGGGCCGCACACGCTCGGCTGGCTGATGACCTCCTCCGGCGTCGGCGCTTTGCTTGCGGCCTTGTGGCTCGCGTCCCTGCGCTCGATCACGACTCTCGGACGGGCCATCCTCGCCTCGACGCTCGGCTTCGCGGCGTCGCTGGCCGCGTTCGGCTTCTGCAGGATCCCGTGGCTGTCGTGCGTCCTGCTGCTCTTCGCCGGCTTCGCGTTCATGCTGATGATGGCGGCGAGCAACACCATCATACAGACGATCGTCGACGAGGACAAGCGGGGCCGGGTCATGAGCTTTCTCATGCTCGCGATCCTCGGCACGGCGCCCTTGGGCAGCCTCCTCGTCGGCTTGCTGGCAGACCGTATCGGAGCTCCGCGGACCGTCGTGCTGGAAGGCGCCTGCGTCCTCGCGATCGCCGCGTGGTTCTCGCGCAACCTCGACGAGTTCCACGCTGCGGTGCGGCCGCACTACGTCCGGCTGGGCCTCATGCCGGAGGCGGCGCTGGCCAGCGATTTGCCGGCGCCGCAAGGACCTTGAAAATGAAAGCGATCATCACCGGCGCGACGGGCATGGTCGGGGAGGGCGTCCTCCTCGAGTGCTTGGCTCATCCCGGCGTCGAGCGGGTGCTGGTCGTCAATCGAAAGCCGGGCGGCGTCGCGCACGCGAAGCTGCGCGAGATCGTCCACTCCGATTTTTTTAATTTGGCGCCCATCGAGTCTCAGTTAGCCGGCTACGACGCCTGCTTTTTCTGCCTGGGAAGGTCGTCGGTCGGGATGAGCCCCGACGAGTACAAACGCGTCACCTACGACCTCACGCTGAACTTCGGACAGACGCTCGCGAGATCGAATCCGGACTTGACGTTCTGCTACGTGACGGGCAGCGGCACCGACAGCAGCGAGCGGGGGCGCGTCGCTTGGGCGCGCGTGAAGGGCGCGACGGAGAACGCCCTGCTGCGGCTCTTCAAGCGCGCGTACATGTTCCGTCCGGCCTTCATGAAAGCGACCCCCGGCCAGAAGAACGTGCTGCGCTACTACAAGTACTTCGCCTGGCTCTATCCCATAGGCCGGGCGCTCTATCCAGCGGGATTCTGCACGCTGCAAGAGCTGGGGCGCGCGATGATCAACGCCTCGAAAAACGGCGCCCCTAAACGCGTGCTCGACGTAAAGGACATCGTCGAGCTGGCGCGCTGATTATCGCGCCGGCAAGCGCTGAGCCAGCAGCCAGGAGAAGAAGTCCGGCTCCGCGTAGGCCTTCGTCCAAGAATCGTGCCCCACGCCGGAATATACAGTGATCTTCGCGTTCGGATCGAGCGGCTCGAGCGCGGCGAAGATCTTGCGCGCCTCCTCCACGGGAACGACGGGATCGGCGTCTCCGTGGAAGATCCAGGCCGGAGTCGCTCCGACGCGGCGGGCTAAGGCCTCATAAGGGTCCTTCACGGCCGGGTCGTCGACGAGAGTGTGGCGGATGTCGGGATAGCCTTTGGGCGGCC
>CAZRIP010000121.1:0-10520 GCA_964600165.1 uncultured Elusimicrobia bacterium
TAATCTCATCGTCAACACGGGCGGGGCGACGACCTTCGGCGGCGCGGTCGGCGGCACGGCTTTGACGAGCGTGACGACCGACGCGCCCGGAACGGTCGCGATCAACGGCGGCGCCGTGACGACGACGGGCGCGCAGACCTTCAACGAGCTGGTTGCCATCGGTGGCGATACCACGCTTTCCTCGACGGGCAACGGGACCATCACGTTGGGCGGCGGCGCTACGGGAGCTGGCTCGAAGCTCACCGTCAACGCCGCCAACGGCGACGCGGACTGGAACGGACCGATCACGGCGAACGAGGTCGAGATCATCGGCCAGAATTTGATCATGAAGGGCGACGTGACGACGAACGGCCCGGTCGGCGCCGTCATGTCGGCCAACGTCTCGTTCCAGAATCCCAACTCCCACGCGATCACGACGACCGGCGGCGGCAAGTCTCTCGTCTACTCCGTGTCTCCGGGAGCCGATATTTTCGGCGGGCTGACTGGCCCGTTCCAATTCTCGACGTTCTACCCGGCTCCGCCGCTCTTCGTCGGCAGCGGGTTCCTTTTCCGCGTGGGGACGCCGCCGGCGAGCAATCTGCCGCCGATCGCGTCGGCCGCCAAGACGCATCAGCAGTCCTACGAGGCCAACGCCGTCTTCACGAGCTTCGACGTGCCTCGGCCCGACCCTCAGACCCATGACGGCGGCATTTTCTCCATCATCGAGGCCCCGGACGGCAACTACATCTTCCGCGCGCGTCATCCGCATCAGCACGGCGACATCTACGATAAGCGCCTCGACGTCCAGGACGAGAGCGACAAGGACCACGTCGATTGATGTCGACGCCCGGCCTTTATAGGACCGCCGCGACCGCGGCCGCGCTGGCGATCTTGCTCGCCGTCGCGAGCCCGTTCTCCGCGCGGGCGGGCGAATCGAAATCGACGACGCCTACCGACGCCGATAAGATCCCTTTGACGGGGCTTCTCATCGTCGGCGATTCCAAGGAGATCCAGCCGCGCGGCGCGCCGAAGGTCCAGGGCATCGACGTCCGCGTTCCGTTCCTCGACCAGCCGGCCCTGAGGTCTCGCCTCGAGCCTTTCTTGGGCAAGATGTGCGGCAAGTACACGCGCTACGCCATCATCGACGAGATCACGCTGTTCTACCGGGATCAAGGCCGCGAGATGGTCAACGTCACGATCCCGCCTCAGGAGATCACGGGCGGCGTCCTTCAGGTCCTCGTCATCGAGGGTCATCTGGGCCGCGTGAAGGTGGAAGGATCGCGGTGGTTCAGTTCGACATATATCGCGGGTCAACTCAAAGTCCAGCCGGGCCAGACCCTCGACGCTTGGCAGCTGGGCGCCGACGTCGACTGGCTCAACCGCAATCCGTTTCGTCAGATCAACTTGATCTTCAAGAAAGGAGCCGAGGTCGGCGAGACGGACGTGGTCCTGCGCGAAGTCGACAGCTTTCCGCTGCGATTCTACGGCGGCTACGAGGACAGCGGAACCCAGACCACGTCGAACAATCGCGTCCTCGCCGGGCTCAACTGGGGAAACGTCTTCGGCCTGGACGGGCAATTGAACTACCAGAATATGGCGGACCCCGCGTTCAAGTGGTTCCGCTCGAACTCGGGAAGCTACGTCCAGCCGCTGCCGTGGCGCCACATCGTGACTTTTTTCGGCAGCTACGCGGACACGCACGGCAACTTGCCCTCGCCGCTCGATCAGAGGGGCTTCACCGAGCAGGCCAGCGTTCGCTACGAGATCCCGCTGCCCAAGGCCGATTCCGCGAAGTTCCACTACCAGCATTCGTTCGTGCTGGGCTTCGACTTCAAGCGCGAGAACAACAACCTGACCTTCGGCGGCACGCAGGTCTTCGGAGGGATCACCGACGGGCTGCAGTGGAACGCGAGCTACAACTCGAGCTTGAAGGACGCCTGGGGCGAGACCTCGCCGCGCGTCACGCTCTTCGTGAGCCCCGGCGCCTGGGACCGGAACGACACGACCGCGGCTTACGAGCAAGCGCGAGCCGGCGCCCGGGCGCGCTACATCTACGGCAATTGCGAGCTCGACCGGACGACGGGCCTGCCGTGGAACTTCGTCTTGGTCAATCGCGGCACGCTGCAATGGTCCGACGTCAACCTACTCGCCAGCGAGCAGCTCGGCTTCGGAGGCTACGACACGATCCGCGGCTACGACACGCGCATCGTCAACGGCGACGACGGCTACATCATCAACAACGAGCTGCGCACGCCGCCGACGCGTCTGCTGCCCTATCTAGGGCTCAAGAAAGTCGACGATAAGCTTCAATTGCTGGGATTTTTCGACTACGGCGTGGCGCAGAATCGCGACCTGCTTCCGGGGGAGTCGCGGCGCCAAGTCCTCTCGAGCGTCGGGCCGGGCCTGCGCTACACGATCTCGACGCACCTTTCGTTCCGGGGGGATTACGGCTGGCAGCTGCACAACACGCAGACGCCGCGCCTCTATTCGTCGCGCTCCCACCTCGGGCTCGTCATCAGCTTCTAGAAATCGGAGGTGCGAGCGGGATTCGAACCCGCGAATAACGGTTTTGCAGACCGTCCCCTTGGACCACTTGGGTATCGCACCGTTCGCCGGTGATTATAGCAATTGACGCGCGGCCGGAGCCGTAACAAAGTCTCGACGCCCGGCCGCCGGCCTACTCGTAGCGCAGCGCCTCGACGGGGTCGAAGCTGGCCGCGGTGTAGGCCGGGTAGAGCGAGAAAAAAAATCCGGTCGCGAGCGCGATCGCCAGGGCGGCGAGGATGTAAAGCGGCCCGAGGTGCGCCATGCGCTCCTCGCGCGGGGCGAGATAGACGATCAGCGCCGAGCCTAGGAATACGCCCGCGACCCCGCCGACGGCGCCCAAGGCCGTCGCCTCGGCCACGAACTGCCAGATGATGTCCGAGCGCGTCGCGCCCAAAGCGCGGCGGATGCCGATCTCGCGCACGCGCGAAAAGATCGTCGCGAGCGTCACGTTCATGATGCCGATCCCGGACGCCAGGACGGCGACGATCCCGATGATCCCGATCGAGATGATGAAGCGCCGGATCTCGGCCATCGCGCCGGCCATGATCGCTCGGAAATCCTTGACCTCGAAGTCGCGCTCGCGGTGCAGGGTTTCCAGCAGCCCGTCGATGCGCCGCAGATAGAGCGACGCCGTCTTTTGGTCGCCGGTGTCGACCTCGATCGAGTCGACGGCCTCGCGCAAGCGGCCCTTCACTAGATAATCCTGGAACGCGGTGATCGGCACGACGATCATGCCGTCTCCGCCGCCCTCTCGAAACCAGCGCGGGTCGAGGTCCTTGGGCGGCTCCTGCAGGATGCCGACGACCGTGAAGAGGTGTCCCTCGATGAGCGCCTGGCGGCCGAGCACGTCGTGGCGGTCCAGGAACTCGACGAACTTGTCGTCGTGGAAGTATTTGGCCCACCACGGTTTCGTTTTCCATTTGCCGCCCTTGATGACGACGCAGACCCGCGCGCGCCGCGCGACGTCCTCGGCGTTGAGGACGCGGCCTCGGACCGTGTAGACCCAGTCGCGCTTGCGCCACTCGTCGTTGGCGCCGAGAAGCCGCATCTTGTCGCTCGAAAAGCTTTCGAGGCGGAAATGCCCGCCCCAGCGCGTGACGTGCGGCGAGACCATGTAGAGCTCCGGCCATTGCGCGCGGATCGCGTCGGCGTCGTCGGAGGTCAGGCCCCGGGAGATGTGCTTGCCCACGTAGTTCTGACGGTATTCTATTCGCAACCGGCCTGGACCTGATAGCTCGAGCGCGTCGCGATAGCGCTTCATCGTGCCGCCGATCTGGGAGAACGTGAACACGAGCGCGGCGATGCCGACGGCGAGCGACAAGCACGTCATCGACGATCGGCCTTTGTGGGAGAGGATCTCCCGCGTCGCCATGCGGGCGTACTCTTTGATCGTCATCCTTCGTTGCGCAGGGCCTCGACCGGGTCGAGCGCCGAGGCCTGATAAGCCGGATAGAAGGCGAAGATCGCGCTCACCAGCGCGCCCGTGCCGATCGCGAAGACGCCATGATACCAGGCGATCGATGCCACCTTGCGGTCGGCCCAAGCTTCAAGAAAGTGCACGCCGATGAGCCCGAGCAGCAGGCCCGCCACGCCGCCCGCGAGGCCGAGCAGCGCGGCCTCGATCAGGAATTGAGAAAGGATGTCGCCGCGGCTCGCGCCGACTGCGCGCCGGATGCCGATCTCCTTGACGCGCGAGAAGATCGTCGCGAAGGTCACGTTCATGATGCCGATGCCGCCCGCCAGCAGCGCGACGATGCCCAGCGCGAGCCCCGCCGTCACGTATTTCTTGAGCTGGTCCATCTCGCCCGCGATGGCCTCGCGCATGTCCTTGACTTCGAAATCCTTCTCGCCGCGGTGGCGCCTGAGCATGAGGTCCTCGATGATTCGCCGGTCGCGCGCGATCGTCTTCTCGTCGCCCGTGTCCAAGTGGATCTCATCGATGGACTCCTGCGTGGAGCCGTCGAGGACGCGGCGGTAGGTCGTGATCGGAACGAGGGCGTCGGGGTTGTCCCAGGAGTCCCAACGCGGGTCGAGGTCGCGCGGCGGGAGGTCCAGGATGCCGACGACCGTAAACAGGCTGTCCTTGATCCGCACCGCCGTCCCGAGCGCGTCGTGATGCTTGAGCAGTTCGCCGATCGGCTCGTCGGGCGTCCAGAAGTTCGCCCAGAACGGCTTCTTGTGCCAGCCCCCCGGCTTGAGCAGCACGCAGACGCGCGCGTCGTCGCGCAAGTCCGCCGCGTTGAGAAACCGCCCATGGAGCTTATACACCCAGTCGCGGCGGCGCCACTGCTCGCTCACGCCGCGCACGCGCGCGTGAGGGACTTTCTCGCCGGGGCGGTAGCTCGCCGGGATGAGGTCGAGCCAGTCCTCGGACTGCGCGTCGACCATGTAGAGCTCCGGAAGCTCCTCGCGGATTGCCTGGACGTCGCCCATGGTCAGGCCGGGCGAAAGCCCCGTCGAAATGTACTCGCGCGACTTCTCGACCGTCAGGCGCCCGGGGCCCATGAGCTCGACGTTTCTCTCCAGCTCGAGCTGCATCCCGCGCGTCTGTGCGGCGGTATAAAGGAGGGAAGCGACTCCGACCGAGACCGCCGCGAAAGACAGCGCCGAGCGCGACCGATTCGCCGAGAGCTCGCGCCAGCTCGCGCGCGCCGCTTCCAGGACGTTCATGAGGGGCGATTCATTCCACGACGCCGTCTCTCAAGCGGATGGTGCGCTGCGCCGCCGCGCCTATGTTCGGATCGTGCGTGACGAGCAGGATGGTCATGCCTTGGGCGTGCAGATCCTTGAAGAGCTGCAGGATCTCCGCCGAGGACTTCGAGTCGAGGTTTCCCGTCGGCTCGTCGGCCAGAAGAAGCGCCGGCCGGTTCGACAGCGCGCGCGCGATGCCGACGCGCTGGCGCTCGCCGCCCGAAAGCTGGAGCGGCGTGTGGTGGGTCTTGTGGCTCAAGCCGACCTGCTTGAGCAGTATCCGGCCGCGCTCCTCGCGTTCCTCGAGCCCGACGCCGTCGTAGGCCATTGGAAGGCAGACGTTCTCGAGCGCCGTCAGGCGCGGCAGCAGGTTGAACGCCTGGAAAACGAAGCCGATCGTCTTGCGGCGCAGCGCGGTCATGTCGGCGTCGGTCAAATGAGAGGCGTCGACTCCGCGGATGTGATAATGGCCGCGCGTCGCGCGGTCGAGCAGCCCGAGGATGTTCAAGAGCGTCGATTTGCCGCAACCCGAGGGCCCCATGATCGCGGCGAACTCGCCGTTTCCCACGGAAAAAGAGATGCCGCGCAGGGCGTGATAGCCGCCGTCGTAGACGCGCTCGAGCCTCTCGCAGCGGACGGCGGCGGGCGCGGCCTGGCTCACTTGGCTTTGGCGAGGTCTTCCGGTTTTTCGGTCAGCAGCTTGTCGCCCGCCGAGACGCCCGAAAGCACCTCGGCTTCCAGCTCGCTGCGCAGGCCGAGCTTGAGCTCGGCCTTTTTGGGAGCTCCCTTGGCGGCCTGCACGTAGGCGTACTCCTTGCCGGCGTCCTCGAAGACGGCCGACAGCGGCATCTTGAGCACGCCCTTGCGCGCGTCGAGCAGCCCGTCGACGCGCGCCGTCATGCCGGGCTTGAGGCGCGCGTCGGATTTGGCGAGCGTCACCTCCACTTTGAAGTTCTTGAGGTCGTTCTTGTCGCGCTCGGCCTGCGGCGAGACGAGCGTGACGCGCGCGTCGAACGTCTGGCCCGGCAGCGCGTCGATCGTGACCTTGACCGGCATGCCTTCCTTGAGCTTGAGGACGTCCATCTCGCTGATCTTCATCTTGACGATCAGCCGCCCGAGATCTGCGACGGTCAACAGATAAGTCGGGTTGCTGGTGTCGAGAAGCCCGGAGACGTAGTCCCCGACCTTGGCGATCTTGCCCTCCTCGTTGGAGCCGCCGTCGCGCTTCTGATAGCGCATCACGGTCCCTTCGATCGGCGCGGTGACGGTGAGAGGCACGTACTTCTCCGCTTCGGTTCGGCCGGGCTGGATGATGGCGAGCTTTTGGCCTTTCGGGACCTTTTGCCCCTCTTCGACCGAGACCTCGGTCACGCGGCCGGAGACCTTGGCCGCGACGTCGACGTAGACCTTGGGCGTCAGCTCGCCCGAGTCGAGGAAGTGGTTTTCGAGATCGCCTTTCGCGGCGGTCACGACTCCGGAATCGGCGTCGCCCGTCTTGGGCTTCCTTAATAAGCGGAACCCGGCCGCGGCGGCCAACCCCGCGACGACTGCTGCGACGGCGATCTTGCGGCGCAACGGCGTCAAGGACGTGTTCACCAGAGTTGCTCTCCCACGGCGCGCTGATACTGGGCCCGGTCGGTGAAGATCGAGTACAAGGCTTGCGTCCGGGAGACCTGCGCGTCGAGCAAATCGGTCTGGGCTTGATTCATGCGGATGGCGTCGGCCGTGCCCTCGCGGTACTGGGACCCGACGAGGTCGAGCGTGCGCTGCGCGATGCTCTCTTTTTCGACCGCGAGGCCGTACGACTGGATGTCGTGGTCGAGGCTGATGTAGGCGCCGTAGACGTCGTTGCGCGCCTGCCGGATCGCCGCCTCCAGCGCCTGTTCCGCTTCCTTTTCCTGGGCCTTGGCTTGCATGAGGTTATAGACTTGCGACGCCACATTAAACCCGAATGGGAGCGACAGCGCCAACCCCACGGAGTAATTCGGATTCGGCGGGCCGGCGGGCGGGGGGACATTCCCGAAGCTCGCTTGATCGACGTGGTTCCAGAGCGCGTCGACCTTGAACGTCGGGAAGAGCTGCTGCGCCGCCTGCTGGACGGCGATCTTCGCGCGCTCGAGGTCGGCGCGCGCGCCGGCGATCTCCGGCCGCGCTTCGAGCGCCCCGGCCAAGTCGCGCTCCACGTCCGGCAGCGCCGTCGTGCCGGCCTGGAGCTCGCTTTTGAGCGCGAGGTCGGCGAGGCCGTCGCGCCCGATCAAGACGTTGGCCGTGACGCGCGAGCGCCGCTCGTCGGCCGCCGCGTCGACGATGCGCAGCTGCGACGAGCGCCAGTCCGTCTCGCTTTTCAACAGGTCGGCGAGGCTCTTCATGCCGTTGCGGTAGAGGTCCTGCGAGTCGTTGTATTGGTCCTCTTGCGCGCTGAGGTTTTGGCGCGCGACGTCGAGCAGCTTGAGCTTCGTGTCGAGGTCGTAGAAGGCCTGCACTGACGCGAACGCCTGGTTCTGCCGCGCCGTCCAGAACGCGCGCTCGGCGGACGCGAGCGCTTTCTTGGACGCCCGCGTCTTCTGAAAGTCTTGGAAGCTGTTGAAGACGTTGAGATCGAGAGAGGTGTTGTAAGTCACGTCGTGCTCGTTGAGCCGCCAGGTCTGAAAGACGTAGCCGTTGTTCGGATTGTAGCCGTAGGGGGTCGCGGCGGCCGAGAACGAGAGCGTCGGCAGGATCGCCGCCGAAAGCTGCGAGCGATACGCGGCGTCGGCGGCCTTAAAGGCTTGCTCCGCCGTGCGCACGGACGGCGATGTCTCGAGCGTGAGCGCGACGAACTGGCCGACGGTCAGCGGCGCCGCGGCGGCTGCGGCGGGAGCGCTCGACGCCGGGGCGCCGAGCGTCATCAAGAGCGCGAAAAGCGGGAGTGGCATCGCGGGGCGGCGCCTCGTCGACGCCCATCATACCATTTAACTTTACCGTCGCGTCTTTGGCCCGTCATCGCCCGCCGGCTACAATGGATGCCGACGCCCAGCCGTTCCGAGTTCCAGGAGGAACGTTCATGCCCAAGGCTCTGCCCGTCGTCAAGAAGAAGGTCCCGTCCAACGCAGGCGCGGCCTCGCTCGCGAGCCGCTCCGCGGCCGCGGAGCTGCAGGCCGAGGTCGCGATCCTCGACGCGCTTCTTCGCAAGATCCGGTCCCACCAAGCGAAGGTGGGCGTGGTCGGCTTAGGCTACGTGGGCTTGCCGCTCGTCCGCCTCTTCGCCTCGAAAGGCTTCACCGTGACCGGCTTCGACGTCGACGCCTCGAAGGTCGAGAAGCTTTGCGCGGGGCAGTCCTATATCAAGTCCGTCCCATCCGAGCTCATCGTCCGTCTGGCGCGGGAAAAGCGGCTGCAGGCCACCGCCGACTTCTCCAAGCTCGCCGGGATGGACGCGATCATCATCTGCGTGCCGACGCCTCTGACCATGGAAGGCAAGCCGGACGTGTCGTTCATCCGCCAGACCGCGTCGACGATCGCGCAGACGCTGCGGCCGGGCCAGCTCGTCGTGCTCGAAAGCACGAGCTACCCGGGCACGACGCGCGAGCTCATGAAGCCGGAGCTCGAGAAGGGGGGGCTCCTGTGCGGGCGCGATTTCTTTCTCGCGTTCTCGCCGGAGCGCGAGGATCCGGGAAACAAGCAGTTCACCAACGAGATGATCCCCAAGGTCGTGGGCGGGATCGATCCGCTGTCGGGGCGAGCCGCGGCCGCGCTTTACGGGCAGGCCGTCGTCAAGGTCGTCGAGGTCTCGACGGCCGAGGCCGCCGAGGCGGCGAAGCTGCTCGAAAACACCTACCGCTGCGTCAATATCGCGTTGGTCAACGAGCTCAAGATGTGCTTCGACCGGATGGGCATCGACGTCTGGGAGGTCATCGCCGCGGCGTCCACCAAACCGTTCGGGTTCCATCCTTTCTATCCCGGACCGGGGCTCGGCGGGCACTGCATCCCGATCGATCCCTTCTACCTCTCGTGGAAGGCGCGCGAGTTCCAGTTCAACACGCGCTTCATCGACCTCGCCGGCGAGCTGAACATCCAGATGCCCTACTACGTCATCGGCAAGCTCGAGGAGGCGCTGCGCACGCGCGGCAAGTCCATCGAGGGCGCGCGCGTCATGCTGCTGGGGTTGGCCTATAAGAAGGACATCGACGACCCGCGCGAGTCGCCGGCGTTCAAGCTCCTCGAGCTGCTCGAGAACAAGGGAGCCAAGTGCGTCTATAACGACCCGCACATACCCCAGTTCCCGAACATGCGCCATTACCGGCATCTCAAGATCAAGCCGGTCGAGCTGTCGGACAAGGAGCTCGCGTCCAAGGACGCCGTGATGATCGTGACGGCGCACAGCGCCTTCGACTACGAGTACATCGTCCGCCACTCGCCGCTCATCGTCGACACCCAGAACGCCTGCGGCCAGCTCAAGCAATGGAGCCATAAAATCGTCCGAGCTTGAAAGGGGTGCCAGGCCCTAAATTGAAAGATCGTTGAAAGATTGTCTGAACGGCCCGGGCAGTCGCTCTGCCCGGGCCGTTTTTGTCGTCGGAGATGGAACTAAATCGGGCCCTCAGTCGTATATGTAGTATGGGATGAATTCAACGCGTTCATTATCCGGGTTCACTCCACCATGTCTTCAGTAGAGGGAACGGTGGGAAAGACATATTCGTCGATGAAACCGACCATCTGCGCTTCATCGACGAACTCTCTCAGCTTCGACCCCTGGGTGCGACGTTTCTCGGGTATTGCTTGATGCCGACGCATTTTCATCTGCTGATCCGCGTGGCTGCCGTCTCTGTATCGGAGCTCATGCACCTGGCGTTAGGGCGCTGTTCGCAATACTTCAACTATCGCCGCGAGACCTTTGGAAGCGTGTTTCAGCCGCGCTTCAAAGACAACCTTATCGAGAACGATCGCTATCTGATGAACACGATGCGGTACATTCATTTAAATCCTGTTCAAGCGCGTCTGGTTGCCGCTCCGGAATATTGGCATGGTCCGGCCATCGAGCTTTCCTTGGAGCAGAAGATCCACTTGTTGATGTGCCGGCCGCTCTGGCGTTCTTCGATCGGGACCTTGAACGGGCCCGCTCTGTCTACGCGGAATTCGTGAACGAAGTGAGGGATTCGGAGAGCAGAACGGCTCCAGCGAAGGGAGGTCGTCCGGGCCCGGCGGCTTTTCGTCAAGAGGGCCCTCGAAGCGGGGTTCGATCGGAGGGAAGTCTGCGCCTATTTGCAATGCAGCACAAGCGCGATCTCGAAGATGCTGAGCGCTTATCCTGCTTTCAATGAACC
>CAZRIP010000122.1:0-10199 GCA_964600165.1 uncultured Elusimicrobia bacterium
GTGGGCGCTCTGCAATTGTTTCGGTTCCCGGATCTCCGAAGAGTGACTGCACCGACGTGCCCTTCGTCCAGTACAGTCCTTTCCTTACGCTAGCTATCAGAGAGAATCTCTGCAAGGATCAGGCCCGAGCTTCAATGCGACATTTTTTACAGGAGGTTGTTAAATCTCCTTCTGTCACCCTTCAATGGACAGCAGCACCCGCATATCTCTCCTTTCTAGCCGCAGATAAGGATTGGTCTACAATTGAAGAGGCAGCGAAGTCGGAATCTCCGATAAACAGAAGTGTCACGGATTTCTTAGTTCGGTGGAATGATAAACAAGGAACCAAGCTTATCCTTAGTCTTCTTCATAAACGAATAAACACGGACTACACAATTATCGAGTCTCTGAATAATCGTAATGATCCCGAAATCGAACCGATCTTAAAGGACTTGTTGGAAAGAGACTCGGACGAGACGGCCAAACTTTACGCTGTGGACACCCTCGAAAAGCAGCATGCCTCGAACTTGGCACCTTCTATAGTTAAGGCGATGAAGACCTTGAAGCCTGAGGATCATGCATATGGGATATTGGCGAACAAAGCCATCGCTCTGGATAGCTCCCTGGTCTTACGAACCGTGACCGTTAAGGGACGATTCGAAGGCTTCTGCAACGATGGCATGATTAAGGTTGGCTTTAAGGATTTCCCAATGTATGGCTGGAGCGGCTCGTGCGGCGGGTTTGCCGCCCCTCTCGGGAACGTCGTAAAAGGCGAGTATTTCATGCACCTCCTTGCCGACGACACTGTCGGCTTGAAGGTTATGATCGACTCTCCGGAAGTTGATATCGGAACAATTCACCACGACGAATATTTTCGGTCCCAGCATCCCGCCGGATACCACAGACCGGTAGTGGAATCGCCAAGAAAGAAATCCGAAAAGGTCGCTCCTAAATTGGTGGCAATGCTAAAGGACAATGACCCAAAATCTCGCGCAGCCGCAATCTCTCAACTTCACGAGTTTTACTGGTTTGATTACACCGATGAAATTATCCCCGCTTTGAAAGACCCGAATCCATCGGTCCGTCAGCAGGCAGCTGTTTATCTAGGCGAACACCCCTCCAAGAAGGTTGTTGAACCACTCATCGAAGCACTCAATGACCCCGATCCCACCGTACGCCACTGGGTTGCGCAAAGCGTCGGATTAACTCGGAACACCCGCGGCCTAGAGCCGTTGAAAAAACTACTTTCGGACCCTGATGAGCGTGTCCGCGACCGCGCCCAGAATGGGATACTTATGATCAATCTTCATCCTCGAACGGAATGAAATTGCGTAAATCCTGGGAGCCGTCTAACCATTCGGTAGTGCTGACCGGCATTCACTCGGGTGGCAGCAATTGGCCGGCAGCACACCGTCTGCGTTAGACCCCTATATTAAAGCGAGAAATCGCGCCTTGACAGATCGCACTACACATGTTATACACACTATAGGAGGTACAAACATGACCAGGGTCCAAATACTCCTTAATAAAAAAGAAGTTCAGGCTCTCCGCCGCGAATCCGCGGAAAGCGGAAAGAGCCACTCCCTTTTGGTTCGCGAAGCGATCGACAATCTTTACGTCTCGCGCTTCAGTGATGTGGAAATTTCGGGAATGGCCAAGTCCGCCAAGCAAGGCAAGGGGACAAAGAAGTTCAAGAATCTACAAGACGCCCGTCGCCACCTCTGGTCTCTGTAGCCACCAATCGTGCTTCAATTTGGGTTCGCACGCAGCTTCCAGCGGAGCTTGAAAGGCCTTCATCCTCATGAAAAGGTCGCCATACAACGAGAAGTGGATTCATTCATGATGGCCATGGATGTACGCCAAATTCCAACAGGATTCGGTCTCAAAAAACTCGGCAGCGATATCTGGGAATTCCGGACGGATCTGCCCATCCGCGTCCTCTTCCAATGGGACAAGGAATCGGTCACATTCCTCTTCGTCGGAAACCACAACGAGGTACAAAGATTTTTGAAGCATTATGTGTAGGGTCTAACCATTAGGTAGTGCCGCCCGCTCGCCACAAGTCGCTCGGCAGCTCGCGCGGCGGCACGATCCGCGAGATCCTCCAGCGCCACATGCGACGCGTCACCACGATAACCTACTCCGCCTTCGCCGGATTCGCCCTCGGCGGCATCGCCGGACCCATGTACAAATTGAACTGCCCCGCCTGCGACGGCCGCTTGATGCAGCTGCTCTTGGGCAGCGGCGGCAATCCCTTCAAAGTCCCGCCGAAAGGGGCTACCCCATCGTGATCTTCGCGCTGCTTCTTCTATCGACGGGGGCGTTCCCCGCGCGCGCTTCCGAGCCCGCCGCGCTCAAAGGCGCCGCCGACGCCTACATCGCTAAGCAATGCCCCGCCAAAGCCGCGCGAACGCGCGCGCGGCCGCCTCGATCATCTTTCATCGTTCCCATCGCCCGCACGCCTAAATCGGTGGAGGCGGCGGCCGCGAAGGAGATCGCGCGGCTCGGATACGCGAACCCGATCTCTCGCTTTAAGATCTGGGGCATCCGCGGCGGCCAGGGCCATGCGCCGTGGATCTTGGCGGACGTCTTCGTCCATGACGGCGATTACGCCCTCGAGCAGATCCTGGTCCTGGCGGTCGCGCAGGAGCGCGACGCGTATTATCTCCTCCAGCAGACCAGCCGCTGCCGGCCCGACGGAGACCCGAGCTGCAATACTCCCGGCGCGCCGGTGACGGCGTCCATCGCGCCGTTCGACTTGGTCGAGCTCGACGGGGAAGGCAAGGACGCGGTCGTGACCTACGAGAGGTCCACGAGCGGCCTTCTTCTCGGCATGACCGCCTACTCGATCGAGGACGACGGCTGGAAGAAGCTTTCGGACGGCTGCCTGAGCGACTACGATGTTCCTTGATCGCCTGCAGGCGATGGTGGCCGCCTTTCTGTCTACGGCGCGCGCGGGCGCGTCTAGACTTTCGCCGTCTTCAGCCGCTTCTCGACGGCCGCGAACCCCGCCTCGAGGTCGGCCTTCGTGATGAAGCCCATGTGGGCGATACGGATGATCTTGCCCTTGAGGTGCAGCTGGCCGCCGGCGATCGAGATGCCCTCGTCGGCGAGGATCTCTTCGATGAGCTTGTTGCCGTCGACGCCCGCCGGCAGGTTGATCGCCGTCAGGATGTTCGCGGGGGTCTTCGAGAAAAGGCTCAGGCCCATCTTCTTCGCCCAGTCGCGCGTCAGCCGCGCCAGCGCGTCGGTGCGCTTCCAGACGTTCTCGATGCCTTCTTTTCTGATGAGCTTCAACGCCTCGGCTTGGCCGGCGACGAGGGTGACGCCCGGCGTGTAGGGCGTCTCTTTGTCCTTCAAGGACTTCTTCATCGTCCGGAAATCGAAGTAGAAGCGCGGCAGCTTCGCGGCCTCGACGGCCTTCCAAGCTCTTTCTGAAATGGAGACGAAGCCCAAGCCCGGCGCCGCCATCAGGCCCTTCTGGGAGCCAGTGACGACGACGTCCAGGCCCCAGTCGTCCGTCTCCAATCTCTCGGCCGCGAGGCCTGAGACGCTGTCGATGACGACGAGCGCCTCGGGCTGGTGCTTGTGGACGAGGGCGGACAACGTCTTCAGATCGTTGACGATGCCGGTGGAGGTGTCCGTGTGCTGGATGAACACGGCCTTCAAACCGGGGTTGGCCTTGAGCGCGGCCTCGAGCTTCTCGGGGAGGACGGCCTCGCCCCACTCTTCGCTCAAGACGACGGGGGAAAGCCCGTACGCCTGGTGGATCTTGACGAATCGCTCGCCGAAGGCGCCGGTGACGCAGACGAGCGTCTTGTCGCCGGGGGAGAGGAGATTGGCGACGGCGGCTTCCATCGTGCCGGTGCCGGACGTCGTGATCATCAGCACGGTGTTTTTCGTGCGATAGACGTACTGCATGTCCTTGATCACGGCGTCGAACATCTCGCCGAACTCCTTGGTCCGGTGATGCAAAATGGGCCGCGCCATGGCTTCCATGACTTGCGGGGGCAGAGGGGTCGGTCCGGGCGTCAGAAGGATGTATTTCTTGCTCACGAAAGGCCTCCTTGAGGGGGTATAGCGGAAGAAGTCGGCGCGCTTCTCCATGGATTTCGTGCCGCGCGCGCCGCGGGGATCGTGACCTCGGGGCTGAGCGCCAGCTCCAGCACGTCGTGCAGGTGCTTGACCGGCACCATCTTGAGGTCTTTCAAGATCTCCTGCGGGATGTCCTCGAGATCTTTTTGATTCTGGTCGGGGAAAAGAACGGTCTTCATGCTCTCGCGGTGCGCGGCGAGGACCTTTTCTTTCAAGCCGCCGATCGGCAGCACGCGCCCGCGCAGCGTCATCTCGCCGGTCATCGCGAGCTCCGGCAGCACGGCCCGACCCGTCATCAAGGAGGCGAGCGCGGTGGCGATCGCGATGCCCGCCGACGGGCCGTCCTTGGGCGTCGCGCCCTCGGGGACGTGGATGTGATAATCGACGTCTTTGAAAAGCTCCGGGCCCAGGCCGAGCTCTTTGGAGATCGACTTGAGATAGGAAAGCGCGGCCTGCGCCGACTCCTGCATCACGCTGCCGAGCTTGCCGGTGAGCTTGAGCTCGCCTTTTCCGGAGGAGGAGACGACCTCGATCGCCATCGTGACGCCGCCGACCTCGGTCCACGCCAGGCCGGTCGAGACGCCCACGCCGTTGAAGCTGTTTTTCTCGGTGTGGAACTTCGGGATGCCGAGGAAGTCGGTGACGTTCTTCTCGTCGACCTTGAGCGGCTGCGCGCCGTCTTGGACGAGCTTGAGCGCGGCCTTGCGGGCCATGTGGGCGAGCTCCCGCGAGAGGCTGCGCACGCCGGACTCGCGCGTGTACTCGTCGATGGCGCGGTCGATGGCGGCGTCGGCGATCTCGAGCTGCTCGAGCTTGATGCCGTGGTCCTCGAGAGCCTTCGGGATCAGATGGTTGCGCGCGATGTGGCGCTTCTCGTTGTGCGTGTAGCCGGGGAAGCGCATGATCTCCAGGCGGTCCTGGAGGCTGACCGGGATGCCCTCGAGCGTATTGGCCGTGCAGATGAACATGACTTGAGAGAGGTCGAACTCGGTGTCGAGATAATGGTCGGTGAACGTGCTGTTCTGCTCGGGATCGAGGACCTCGAGCAGCGCCGCCGCGGGGTCGCCGCGCCAGTCCATGCCCATCTTGTCGATCTCGTCCAAAAGGATGACGGGGTTCTTCGAGCCGGCCTTGCGGATCGACTGGATCAGGCGCCCCGGCAGCGAGCCGATGTAGGTGCGGCGGTGGCCGCGGATCTCGGCTTCGTCGCGCACGCCGCCCAAGGACATGCGCGCGAACTTGCGGCCCATCGACTTGGCGATCGAGCGGCCGAGCGAGGTCTTGCCGACGCCCGGAGGGCCGACGAAGCAGAGGATCGGGCCTTTCAAGCCCTTGGTGAGCTTGCAGACGGCGATGTATTCGAGGATGCGGTCCTTCACTTTCTTGAGATCGTAGTGGTCGGCTTCCAGGATCTCGCGCGCTTTCTCGACGTCGAGGGTGTCTTTCGTGCGCTTGGCCCAGGGCAGGTGCACCATCCAATCGAGGTAAGTGCGCGCGACGGTCGACTCCGGCGAGTAGGGCATCATCTTCTCGAGCCGGTTGACTTCTTTCGTGGCGGCCTCGAGCGCGGCCTTGGGCATGCCGCTCTCTTTGACGGCCTTGCGCAGTTCCTCGATCTCCTGCGCGAAGTCGTCTTTTTGGCGGAGCTCTTTTTGGATCGCCTTCATCTGCTCCGTCAGGTAATACTCCTTCTGCGTCTTCTCGATCTGCGTTTTTACTCTGGAGTGGATCTTGCGCTCCAGAGTGAGGATCTCGATGTCCGTCTTGAGAAGAGCGATGATCCGCTCCAGCCGCTCGACGGGAGAGACGAGCTCGAGCACGCCCTGGCGGTCGGCGGTCTTGACGAGCGAGTTCGCCGCGATCGTGTCCGCGAGCTGCGAGGCGTCCTCGATGTGGGAAAGCGTGGTGACGACGTCGGCCGACGGGCGCCGGGCGAGCTTCGCGTGCTCCTCGAAGGTCTCGACGGCGTGGCGCATGAGCGCCTTGAGCTCGGGCGACGGCGCCGCGGGAGTCTCCGGATACTCCGGGACGACCTGCCAGTAGCCCTTTTCCTCGGAGTAATCCAGCTTCTTGGCCGTGACGCGCTCGAGGCCCTGCAAAAACACCTTGAGCGTGCCGTCCGGCATCTTGAGGAACTGCACGACCTCGACGATGACGCCCATCGCGTAGAGGTCGTCGGGCTGCGGGTCCTCGAGCGTCACTTCCTTCTGCGCGACGACGCACAGAAGCTTGTCCGTCTCCTTCATCGCGGCCTCGAGCGCCTTGATCGACTTCGCGCGCCCGACCGACAACGGCAAGACCATGTGGGGAAACACCACGACGTCGCGGACCGCGAGGAGCGGAAGCCGGTCCAGCCGCTTGCGCGGTTTTTCTTCGCTCACTTCTTCGCTCCGCCGTTGGCCTTGAAGTCCGGAAGGATGTGGTCGACCATCCCGTACGCCTTCGCCTCCTCGGCGGACATGTAGTAGTTGCGCTCCATGTCGGCGGTGAGCTTTGCGACGGGATTGCCGGTGTGCGCCGCCATGATCGCGCTCAGGCGCTCCTTGGTCTTGCCCATCTCCTTGGCCTCGATGATGATGTCGGTGGCCTGGCCGGAAAGGCCGCCGCGGATGAGCGGCTGGTGGATCATGACGCGCGCGTGGGGCAGGATGAAGCGCTTGCCCTTGGCGCCGGCGCAGAGCAGCACCGCGCCGAAGGACATCGCCATGCCCATGCACATCGTCGAGATCGGGGCCTTGATGTATTGCATCGTGTCGTAGATCGCCAGGCCGGCCGTGAC
This sequence comes from uncultured Elusimicrobia bacterium, assembly GCA_964600165.1. Lineage (GTDB taxonomy): Bacteria > Elusimicrobiota > Elusimicrobia > UBA1565 > UBA9628 > CAZRIP01. The sequence continues at coordinate 6,854 of CAZRIP010000122.1, forward strand.
CATGCCGCCGGGGGAGTTGATATAGAGATGGATGTCGCGGTCGTTGTCCTCGGCGTCGAGATAGAGCAGCTGGGAGATGATCAGGTTCGCCGAGTCGGTCGTGACGACGCCTTCCTGGCCGCCGGCGAAGATGATGCGATCCTTGAGCAGCCGCGAGAAGATGTCGTAGCCGACGGCGTTGCCCTGGGTCCAGCGCTCGAGAATCGTGGGGATGATCATGCGGAGATGATAGCCCTTTTGCGGGCGAGGCCTCAAGCGGCCTAGCGACAGACGCAGTGGTCGGCTTTGACGGCCTGCTCTTTTTGCAGGCACCACTTCTTCTCGTCGGCGGCCATGCCGTTGAAGCAGCCGTCCGGGCCGAAGGCGAGGTAGGCCTCGCAGAGGTGCCGGCACTCCATCGACTGGAGCCGCGGATCGGAGGGATCGACGCCTTCGCCGAGCTTGGGCAGCGCGATCATCGACGCCTCCTCGTAGGCCGGCGCCGCCGCGCCGGAAGGCTGCGCCGCGTTGGCGCGCGCGATCGCCGCCGAGTCCGAGTCCTGGCGCATCCGCTTGGCGAGCGCGGAGCGGCGAGCGTCGAATCGGTCGCAGACGAGCGTCAACGCCTCGCGCGCCTGCTTGAGCGTGGCGTCCTGGGCGGACTGCCCCGCCTTGCCCGGCGCGGCCAGCCAGCGTCCCTGCGAAAGCGACACGCCGCCGACGCCGAGATAAACGCGGTTGAGCACGGAGTCGCACTGGAGGAAGAAGTCCTGCTCGGGCGACGCGGCGCACTCGCGATCGGCCTGCTCGGCCTTGTCGGCCGGATTCCTCGCGTCGGCGACGACTCCGAGCTTGTTGAAAAAGCGCGAGACGGCCGGGATGTTCTTGACCTTGTCCGACTGCATCGTCAGGTAGTCGAACGCCGCGGCGAAATAGAGCCCGCTCTCGTCGTTGAGCGGCAGCTTGTCGTGCGAGCCCTTCTCGGGCCAGAGCGCGCGGTCGTCGCAGGGGTGCTGCATCGACTGCGCCGCGGCGACGGCCGCGAGGGAGGCGACCAGCAGTACGCCCAACGGCCCAATGGTTCGGCGGGACATAGGGGCTTGGCTCTCATCAGTATTGAGCCGGAGCGGCCCTTTGTCAAGGCCGGATTATTCGGCGGAAGGAGGGGAAAAACGCTCTTTGATCTCGCGCTTCATGACGAGACCGACGACGCCCGCGCAATAAAGGAGCCAGACGAAAAGCCACGGCAGCCGCAGCGCCAACGGACAGGCCGCCGCGTATTGCTCGCTGACGCAGCGCTCGAGGTCGGCCGCGGCCCGCGAGGGATCGGGGCTTCCCGGACAAGTCGCGACGAAGCCGAAGCAGCCGGGCCTCAGGCGCCGCGCGCCGACGAGCAGGAGGTAGGTCCCGAGCAGGACCGCGAGGATGATCGCCGCGGCCTTGAGGATGTTCCGGGTCCAGTCCTGGGCGACGCGGTCCAAACGGCTACGCCTCGGTGATCTGGGCTTTCTGCCGCAAGAACTCCATCGTCTTGCGGTCGCGGATTATGCCGGCGATGGCGTCCTTGCGCTCGGCGAAGAGCTTGCGGATCTCTTCCTTCTTGACGTCGGACTCGATGGCGGCGAGGTTCTTGTCGAGCTCGGCGGAGAGATCCTCTTCCGAAGCCGCGATCTTCTCCTTCTCGGCGATCGCGGGCAAGAGGTACGAGATGCGGACCTCGTCCTCGGCGCGCGGCGCGATCTTCGCCTTGAGCTCGTTGACCTGCTCCTCGGTCCAGTTCTGCCCGCCCATCTGCTTGGCGAAGCGCTCCATCATGTGCTGGGCCTGCGCCTCGACGAGCGAGGGCGGCACCGGGATCTTGTTGGCCTTGAGCAGCGCTTCCTCGAGCTGCTGCGTGACCTCGCGCTCGACTTTGTTCTTGGCCTCGTCTTCCATGACGCCCTTGAGCTTGGCCTTGAGGTCGTCGACGGTCTCGAAGCCGATGTCCTTGGCGAACTCGGCGTCGAGCGAAGGCAGGATCTTGGTCTTGATCTCCTTGACCGAGACCTTGAGCTGGGAGGGCTTGCCGCCGATCTTGACGGCGACTTCCTTCTCCTCGCCGCGCTTCATCTTGAGCAGGCCGTCGGAGAGCCCTTCGAGCGTCTGGTCGGAGCTCATGTCGACGAGCTCGTTTTCGCCCTTGCCGCCTTGCAGCGGCTTGCCGTCCTGGAGCGCCTGGTAATCGATGACGACGTAGTGGCTCTTGGCCACGGCGTCCTCGGCGGCCTTCTCGAGGCGCGCGTTGGCCTCGCGCAGCTCGGTGATCCGGGCGTCCAGCTGCTCGTCGGTGACGGCCGAGGACTTGCGCGTGAGCTTGATCTTGGTGTAGTCCTTCGGCGCGACGACGGGGGGGATCTCGACTTTCACGACGACCTTGAGCGGCTTGCCCTCGCTCCACTGCACGTCGTCGACGGCCGGAGTGGCGACGGGCCGCAGGGCGAGCTCTTTCAAGCCCTCGGGCACGTGCTTGCGCAGAAGCTGGTCGATGACCTGCTCGCGCGCGTGGCCGGTGAAGTTCTTCTTGACGAGCTCGAGCGGGGCCTTGCCGGGCCTAAAGCCCGGAAGCCGCGCGCGCTGCTGAAGCCGCACGAGCGCGTTCTGCGTCTCGCTCTCGACCTCGGCGGGGGGAATCTCCAACGAGAACGTCACGACGCAGGCGTCCTCCTTGACCTTCTTGAACTTGACCTTGTCAGGCGCCGACGTGAACAATCCCATGATGGGTCTCCCAGAGCGAGTGGGCGGGGCGGGACTTGAACCCGCAAGCCTTGCGGCACACGGTCCTAAGCCGTGCGCGTCTGCCAGTTCCGCCACCCGCCCGTCAATAAAAAAGCGCCGCGACTTCGGCGCTGTTACCGGCGGTTGAAAACTTTGGGCCATCTCGGACTCGAACCGAGAACCTTGACCTTAAGAGGGTCCTGCTCTAACCAGTTGAGCTAATGGCCCGACCGGTCGATTATAGCAGATTTGGCCGTTCGTTGCGCTCTTAACAACTTTGTCATTGATTTTTTTGAGCGCGCTGCTATGCTTAGGCGGAATGAAGTACTGGATGTTCCAAAGCAACCAGGTCACCGGCCCTTACGAGACCGACGATCTCCCGACGGTGGCCGGCTACGGCCCGGAGACGCTCGTCTGCCCCGAGGGCCGCAAGGGCACGAGCATGGGCGACTGGCAGCGCGCGAGCATGGTGCCCGAGCTGTCCCTGTCCCTTTTGAAGGTCACGCAGCTCGCCACCGTCATCAGAGGCGCGGGCGGCATCATGGCCGGCCTGCCGCCCGAGCCCACGCTCAAGGACTTGGCCGCGCTCGGCAGCCTGCAAGAGCGCATGGAG
>CAZRIP010000123.1:0-9950 GCA_964600165.1 uncultured Elusimicrobia bacterium
CGGATGTTTCAATAAAGGTGCGCCGCATGCTACTGGGTAGTATATACCACTAGGTGTTATGTGTCAAGGCCCGATATGCATTCGTGAACGTTGAGCGCGTATCCGCCCAACGATTAGGATCAACCGCCGCCAATGGCGGACCAGCGAATGAAAAAGGTCGGTTGAATCCCATGGTTAGACGCCATCGTTTCAAGTGTAGCTCCGGCCGCCGTTCAACGCCACGCGAAAATTTTCCGCTGTTAAAGCCGGTTTGTGTCTCCGCGAACGTAAACTATGAGCCGTCCGATTCCTCTGAATTGGTCGCCACGAACTCTTTGACGGAGAGCGTCCTTCCTCCGAATTCTTTCGTGACGATGGAAAGGTTCTTATCATCGGTTACAAGGCAGAGATTCTTCAATATTGCTGTTTCGGCGACGAGAGCATCCTGAACATTATTTTTCTTCTTCTCTAGTTCATCGAGCCTGACTCGAAGCGCAGGGTAGTGCCCGCCCGAGGCTCCCCATTTGCCCTCGCCCCAGCGTCCAACACCCCAAACCATTGTCTCGGTGGACATGAGAGATTCATTGTCGATGAAGGCGCTGAAGATGGCGACGAGTTGCTCGCGCCGTGCTACGTCGGGAGTCTTTCTGAGTTCGTCCTCCTGAATGCGGGTCGCAAAAAGCTTGAGGCCTGGACGTATCTGATCAATGTTGAACGACTGATCAAGCAGCTTATTGAAAGCGGATGTGTCGAGCATGAAATCGTTCATGATACCTTGCGAGTTTCCTGCCGCGAGGCCGTCCGGAGGATGCCGAGGCTCAACAGTTTCGCGTAATCCCAGAGCTCCGAGTTGGGATATTTCTGGGAAAACCACGCCCATTTTTTCATCGCATCCTCTCGAAAAAATCCCTTTATCTCGATCCATTTTGCCTCGTCCGACAAAAACAAATCAGGTCGGTATGTTGTCTGGTTTCCAGCGACCGTCGTGAGCACATTTTCTGGAACGAGGAACACTTCAGGTTGCCACTCGTAGCGGATGCGGTGAGCGTTCAGGTAGTCGACGACTGCGAGTTCCCAGCTCCCCTGGCAACGAACGAGTGCGCCAGTTCCCCAATTCCTTCTTTCGACAATCTTGTTTTGAGCGCGCGCAGCGCGCAGAGCAAACTCAGCGACTTGCGCGACATATTTTACGCCGTATTTCTTGAGATTTGTTTTTTCACTGGAGGCTAAGCTCATTCTGCTGCCTCTCTTGGGGTGACCATGGCCACCGAGAACATTTGAAACGCTTGCACTCCATTCTCCAAACTCAGAATCTATAAAAACTGCTTTTCCCTTGCCCGGCACATGAAGACTATCCGGCTTTATTCGAAGGTGACCAGGAAGCCTGAGACTGATAGCTCCCTCCGTGAGTCGTCGAGCATCGAGCGCTAGATTAGTTCGTCTCCGGCCCTCAGCCGGATGGCTGGAGCCTCGGTACACGCTGACGGGGCGGGTTACCCATTCTCCGAAGAGCCGATGATTAAACCGTGCGCTCTTAAAAATCCCGGAGTATGATTCCGGACGAATGACAATAGTGCCCTCGCCATGAACCTTGTCGATTCTCTCCTGAACTTGCTGTGCCGTTTGGAGGCGTCGCTGTGCGCTTAGTGCTTGCACCGATTTAATTCTGGCTGAGGCTTTCTCTCGCCTTAGGCATCCGCAGGATTTCTGTATGCCCGCTGAGAGGCGATAGGTTGTGCTTTCAGTCGTTCTGCCGCAACTACAGGCGCACAGCCAAAGGCGCTTGCCGTCCCTCGTTGACCCTGCGACACGGAGAACCTTTAAACGTGAGAAGCTCTTTCCAATGAGATCTGGATCTTGGAATTCCCAGGTAAATGAGATGCCATCGAGCAGCTTCTTACGATCGCTGTCTAGCCGGCGATCCTTGAGAAGTTGACGTTGGGCGACGCACCACGATCCGATTTTGACGCCCTCGAATTTCTCGGTGGCCTCGGGCCAGCGAGCTGGGTTCTTTTCCCGGAAGGCGAGGAGAAGCTGCAGATTGGTATGCCAGGATGAAGCGTAGGGAGTCCAGGGAAATCCAATGCTGTCGAGAAGGGCTACACGGTCACTTGAGAGAACTCCGAGTTTTCGGCGATATCGCTGCTTTATGCACCAAGTCGCAAGTGCATTGCCATCGCGGTTCTTGATGGGCCACGAATCAGGATTACGCGACCGAAAGCTCTTGAGGCTTTCGAAAAATCTCTTGAAGGGTTCCTGTGATTGAGACATCTATCATCACGCACGTAAAACTGGGCGTCTAACTTATGAGTATGCTGATCGGTATAGTAAGTCGACCGAAACGCTCAACGATGAGAGAAGTGTAGGTCCTTTCCACATTTTTTTTCCAGATGAGGATTTTCTGACCACAGGAAAGGCCGCATAGCGGGGCAGTATATCAAGGACGCCGTTCCTCTGGGGATGGAACTAAATCAAGGGGTCAGTCGTCTAACTGGCAGGACACCCGGCCTGCTAACCGTGGAGATGCGGGTTCGAATCCGTCCGCCGCAGCGCGCTCTTGACGATTCCGACGTCCGGCCGTTTACTAACGCGGCAGGACGGGCGGTCGCCGCGCGACGGCCGAGAACGTTGGACGACGCGAGGGCCTCGGCAACGAGGCCCTCTGGCTTTTCTTTTAGGGCGCTTGGAATGGCTCCCCACGACTGCTAGAATGAACCCATGGACAAGCTCAACGCGGACGGAAACCTCATCGGACGGCTCGGCGCGCTGATCGTGATCGCTGCCGCCATCATCGTCCTCGGCCGCGTCTGCGGGATGGGCGAGATGCACCTGCTCGGCCAGATGAAGGGCTGCTGCCTCTTCGAGACGTCAGCCAAGCCCGCGAAGTAACCCACCGCGTAGGTCTTTAGACCCCTGAAGAGCGGCTCGCCGCGCCTTATTCTTTAATGATGCAGGCGCTCATGATCCTGTCGTTGGCGGCGGCCTCGGCCTTTTCCCAGATAGAAGGCGTCGTCCCGATCGCCGCACCGCGCGCGCGGATGATCGGCGCGACGCTGCCCACCCGCCGCTGCGCGGAGGGCTGGCGGCTGCGCCGCGAGGGCGGGTGCTGGACGACGGCGAGCTTCCCGGGAGAGGAGCACGTTCTGTCTTACGTGCATCCCGGCGGCTGGATCGTCGACCCGCGCTGCTTGGACGACCGGCGCTTCGATCCCGGCGAGTTCATCGCGGCCCTCGACTCGGCTTATAAGAAGATGTCCCCCGTTTTGACGGCGGAGCACGGCGGCTGCCTCGCCACGTTCAACCCGGTCATGGCGCGCGAGGTCACGAACGCCGTCTGGGAGCGGCCGACGTACCTCGCCTGCCCCGCGTACGACCCGAAGGAGTCCTTCTGCGCCGACGCCGACACGGCGTCCTACGACAAGATCACGATGCTTCGCGTGCGCAACGTGCAAGGCTGCATGGGCAAGGGCACGACGGGGTTGGCGGGCACGCTGTTTCACGAGTCGCTTCACGCCGCGAAGATCGACAACTGGCCCGTCGAGCGCCACAACGACGTCCAGAACACTCCGCAGTACAAGTTCATCTACGACCGCGTCTACGGCACCGAGGCGACGTGCTTCTTCGGGACCGATCCCCGCACGCGCAAGGACGCGAACCTCGTCCAATGCCTGACGACGATCGCCTACGAGAACCCGAACGCGGACCGAAAGCTCTGCGACGGCTTCGGGACGTACTTCGGGGACACGCCGCAGATGGCGAAGTAAGCTTAAGCTTCCGAGGCGCCGCCGAGGACCTTGTTGGCGGCCAAAAGCCCGACGGTGAGCGCGAGCAAACAGCAGGCGAGGGCGTTGATCTCCGGCGTCACGCCGAACTTCATCATCGAGTAGATCTTGATCGGCATCGTCACGATGCCGATGCCGGCGATAAAAAAGCTCGTCACGAAGTCCTCGAAGCTCACGGTGAAGGCGAGCAGCGCGCCGGAGAGGATCGCGGGGCGCGCCAGCGGCAAGGTGATTTTAAGGAACGCCTGCCACTCGGTGGCGCCCAAGTCCATCGCCGCGTCCTCGAGCCGGCTGTCCTTGAGGCTCAACAGGCGCGCGCGGATGGAGCTCGCCGTGTAAGGCAGCGCGATCACGGCGTGCGCGAAGGCGAGCGTCCAGAAGTTCAAAGGGATGTGGGCGCGCACGAAAAACGAGAGCAGTCCCACGCCCATCACGATCTCGGGCATCATCAAAGGGACGCTGAGAAGTCCGGAGTAGACCCCCCGCCCGCGAAACGCCGGATGGCGCGTCATCGCGTAGCTCGCCAACATGCCGAGCGCCGATGCGATGAAGGCGGCGACGAGCGCGAGCTTGAGCGTGGTCGCGAGCGCGCCCAGGAGCTCGGCGTCGTGGAAGAGCAGCGCGTACCACTTGAAGGTGAAGCCCTTCCAGACGACGTTGCGGCGCGCGTCGTTGAACGAGAACGCGAACATCACGGCGAGCGGCAGATAGAGGAACGCGTAGATGAGGCCGCAATACGTCGCGAGCTTGCGGCCTTTCACGCGGTCTCCAGCTCCCGCGCCTCGATCTTCTGGTAGATCACGAGGCCCACGACGAGCGTGATGAGAAGCAGCGCCGTCAACGCCGAGCCGAACGGCCAGTCCTGCGCCATCAGGAATTGGTTCTGGATCAGGTTGCCGATCAGATACGTCCTCGGCCCGCCGAGGAACTCGGCCGTCAGGAAGTCGCCCATGCACGGGATGAAGGTGAGAATGCAGCCGGCGAAGACGCCGGGCAAGGCCAGCGGCAGCGTGATCTTCATGAAGGTCGCCGGCGCGCCGGCGCCGAGGTCGTAAGAAGCCTCGATGAGCGAGCGCGGGATCTTCTCGAGCGAGGAATAAAGCGGCAGCACCATGAACGGGATGTAGAAGTAGACCATGCCGAGGATCACGGCGTAGGGCGTGTTCAGGATCTGGAAGCGGGTCTGGATGAGGCCGAGCGAGACGAGCGCGTTGTTGAGCAGGCCCTCGCGGCCGAGGATGATGATCCACGAGTAGATCGCGACCAGGCACGACGTCCAGAACGGGATCATCAGCATCACCATCAGCGTCTCGCGGCGCTTACCGGCGTAGAAGCTCAAGAAATAGGCGACGGGGAAGCCCAGCACGAGACAGAGGACCGTCGTCGTCGTGGCGTAGCCGAAGGTGCGCAGAAGGACGGGTAGGTACTTCGGATCCAGCGCGCGCGCGAAGTTGGCGCTCGTGAAAGCCCAGACGACGGCGCCGTAGGGCCCGCGCTGCGCCACGCTGTGCGCGAGGAGCACGCCGACGGGCAGCAGCAAGAACAGCAGCAGCCAGATCGTCGCGGGCGCGAGCATGAGGTGGCTGGCGAGCGGGCGCTTGCCGCCGACGAGCCAGGACAGCCACGTGGAGACTTTCCCCGCGGGCGGGATGTGGGCTTTGTCGGGAGCGGCGGCGACGGCCGAGGTCACGCGCCCACCTTGATGTCGGACCACGTGTCGTTCCAGAGCTGCGACGTCGCCGGGTCGAGCAGCGCGTGGAACTGGAGCTTCGACGCGATCTTCTCATCGGGAAAGACGCGCGGGTCCTTGCGCAGGCCCGGCTCGAGCAGCGCCTTCGCTTTCGCGTTGGGCGTCGCGTAGCGCACCGTGTCCGCGATGTCGGCGCCGACCTCGGGCTCGAGAAGATAGTCGACCAGGCGCAGCGCGTCCTCGCGGTTCTGGCTGCCGCGCACGAGACAGAGGCTGTCGACCCACATGTAGCTCCCTTCTTTCGGGATCACGTAGTCGAGCTGCGGGTTCTCCTTGCTCGCCTGCAGCACGTCGCCGGACCAGGCCATCGACATGAAGAGCTCGCCGGCCACGAGGCTGTCCATGTAGGTCGAGCTCGTGTACTGCTTGACGAGCGGGCGCTGCTTGAGCAAAAGATCGCGCACGTCCTTGAACGAGGCGTCGTCGGCGTCGGTCTCCTTGTGGCCCGTCATGAGCAGGGCGGTCGAGATGACGTCGCGCGCGTTATCCAGCATGCTGATCTTGCCGGAGAACTTCTCGTCCCAGAGGTCCTTCCACGACGTCGGGGCCTTGGGCATCAGCTTCTTGTTGAAGCCGATGCCCGTCGTGCCCCAGAGATAAGGCACGGAGAACGCGTTGTCGGGGTCGAAGGGCGTGTTGCGGAACTGGGGGTCGATGTTGCCGGCGTTTTTCAGCGCGCCCGGCGGGTACGCGTCGATGACGTTCAAGCCCTTTAGGCGCGGCATCATGTAATCCGTGCCGATGATGAGGTCGTAGCCGCGCGCGCCGCTGCGCAGCTTCGCGAACATCTCCTCCTCGTCGGCGAACTCTTCGTAGTTGACCTTGATGCCGGTCTTCTGGGTGAAGTTCGCGAGGGTGTCCTTGCCGATGTACTTGGACCAGTTGAAGAAGTTGACCTCGCGGACCTTGGGGCCCGACGAGCAGGCGGCGAGCAGCGACGGGAACGTCGCGGCGGCCAGGCCCATCTTGAGGAAGTCGCGGCGGGTGACGTCGGCCATCAATGCTTGCCGTTCGGAGACGGCTCGAGCAGCAGAAAATCGTCCGGCTTGACGTCGGCCCACACTTGAGAGCCCGCGGCGCGGCGGTCGCGGTGCTGGAGGTCCATGGAGACCGACATCAGCGGCTTGCCGGCCTCGCCGAAGGGCTTGATGAAGATCTGGCTCGCGTTGCCGAGGTATACGTTGTCGAGCAGCGCCGCCTTGAGCCTGACGGCGCCGTTGGAGCCTTCCCCGTCGCCGTAGCGCACGGAGATCCGTTCGGGCCGGATCGCGACGGCGAAATCCTCGCCGATCTTGACGGGCAGGCAGGCCGGTCGCGGCAGCTCGATCTCGATCGAGTCCTCGAGCTTGATCTTCACCCTTCCGTTCTCCGCGGCGAGCAGACGCGCCGAAAGGACGTTCGCCGCGCCGATGAAATCCGCTACAAAAGCCGTTTTCGGGCGCTCGTAGATCTCGTCCGGCGCCCCGAGCTGCTCGATGACTCCATGGTTGAAGACGGCGATGCGGTCCGACATCGTCATCGCCTCCTCCTGGTCGTGCGTGACGTAGATGAAGGTGATGCCCAGGCGCTTTTGGATCGACTTGAGCTCCAGCTGCATCTCCTTGCGCAGCTTCAAATCGAGCGCGCCGAGCGGCTCGTCGAGCAGCAGCAGCGGCGGCCGGTTGACCAGCGCGCGCGCGAGCGCGACCCTCTGCATCTGCCCGCCGGAAAGCGAGGTCACGCGGCGCTTCTCGAACCCGGCGAGCTTGACCAGGGCCAGCGCGTCCTTGACCCGCTGACCGATCTCCGACTCCGGGACTTTCTCGATGCGCAGGCCGAAGGCGACGTTGTCGAACACGTCGTAATGCGGGAACAGCGCGTAGTGCTGGAAGACGGTGTGCAGGTCGCGGCGGTACGCCGGCTGCGAGGTGACGTCTTTGCCGTCGAGAAGGACGCGGCCGGTATCGGGCGTCTCGAAGCCCGCGACGATGCGCAAGGTCGTCGTTTTGCCGCAGCCGGACGGACCGAGGAACGTCAAAAACTCGGCGCGCTTGATCGAAAGCGAAAGATCCTTGAGGACCTGCGTCCCGCCGAACGACTTGCTGATCCCCTCGAGCTCGAGGAGCGAATCCGACATGACGAGATCGTATCAAATTGTCGACGAAATTCAGGGGACCAAAGGGCCCTTTTTTCAACGGGCTTTCGCACTACTCTTGTCGGCAAGAGTTCGTCATCCGCCACGTGGCGGATGATGAAGAGTCATGCTTTCTTGAGCGGGATCGAGAACCAGAACTCGCTGCCCTTGCCGAGCTCGCTGCGCAGGCCCGCGTCGCCGCCGTGCGCCTGCGCGACGGTCTTCACGAACGCTAAGCCCAAGCCGAACCCCGGGATCTGGCCCGTGAAGTGCTCGTCGATCTGGTAGAACTTGCGAAAGAGCTTAGGCTGCTCCTCGCCGGGGATGCCGGGGCCGTTGTCGGTCACGGAGATCTTGAGCGTCCCGTCCTTCGCCTCGGCGCGCAGCGCGGTCTTCCTGTCCGGCTTCGTGTTGAACTTGACCGAGTTCTCGATGAGGTTCGCGATCGCTTCTTTCAGCAGAAACGCGTCGCCGTGCACTTTCGGCAAGTCCTCGAGCGCGGTCTCGTCCCAGTCGATCTCGGCGCCCTTGAGGACGGGTTGGAGCGCGTTCAAGACGGCGTCGACCGTGTCGCTCAGATGGAAGTCGGACTTCTCGAGCACGATGTTCGCGGGGCTTTGCACGGTCGAGAACGTGATGAGCTTCTCGACCAGGCGCTGGAGCTTCTCGGCCTCCGTCCGGACCTTTCCGAGCGCGCCCTTCTGCATGTCGTTGAGCGACTCCGGCTCGCCCAAGAGGATCTCGGTGAAGCCGAGCGCGACGGCGAGCGGCGTGCGCAGCTTGTGCGAGACGATCGACAGGAAATTGCGCGACAGCGTCTCCCCCCGCTTCTCGAGCGTCGCGTCGTGGAAGACGAACAGATAGCCCGCGGGGTCCTTCTCGTCGCCGAGCCGATCGGCCACGCCCGCGAGGATCAGCAGCTTGGGCTCGGGGCGCTGGAGCTCGACGGGCGTGATGCGCGCGCGCCCGGCGAAGACGTCGTCGAAAACGGGCTTGATGGAGAAACCGGACGCGGCGTCTTGCAGCGTGTCGACGACTTTTTCCTGCGCGCCGAGCAGCGCGCGCGCCGAGGGATTGATCAGCAGCACGCGCCCGGCCGGGTCGGTCCAGACCAAGCCCTCGCGCGTCTCGTGAAAGATCGTCTCGAGCTTCTCCTTCTCCTGGCGGATGGTCGTGAACAAGAGCGAGTTCGAGATCGCCATGTCGTTGAACGCCGTGGCGAGCAGGCCGATCTCGTCGCCGCTTTTGATCTCGACGCGCGCGCTGAAGTCACCTTTGCCGATGGCGCGCGCCGCGGCGGCGAGCCTCGGGATCGGCCGCGTGATCCAGCCGACGATGAGGACCGTGCCGAGGATCGCGAGGCCCGTCGCGGCGAGGGCGATGACGGCGATTTGGCGCTTGGGCTCACGCAAAGCTTCGTCGAGCGACGTGTCGTTGAAGCCCAGGCGCGCCGAGCCGATCGTCTTCGCGCCGACGACGAGCGGGACCACGACGTCGTAGGAGGTGACGGGGTCCTTCATCGTCTCGCCGATGCGCTCCGGCCGGGTGTGCGAGAGGATCTTGTCGTGGTCGTCCATCACCGCCGCGTAGGTGACGGCCTTTTCCTTCGCGGTCTCCTCGACGACGAAATGGAGCTGGAACGGGTCGATCTTCGGGAAGATCGCCTCGCGCGCTCGGCGCGCGAAGAAGTCTCCGCGCAGGCGCATCTCGGAGCGGAGGTCCAGCTCGACGCGCTTGAAAAGCCGCTGCGCCATCAGGCCGATCACGCCGAGCACGAACAGGCAGACGAGCGCCGTGATCTTGAACGTGACGGACTTGAGCGGATTTCGCATCAGTAGAGCACCGCGATCTTGAACTTCTGCGTCGAGACGCCGCCGCCGACGTGCTTCTCGATGACGACGACGTAGCCGCCCGGCGCGACGGTCAGGCCGGAGCCGCTCTTGCCCGACCAGTTGATGACCTGGTTGCCCTGCCCGAGATCGACCGACTGCTGATAGACCAGCTGCCCGTTGAGCGTGTAGATCTTGAGCACGGCCGTTCCCGCCGTGTCCATGTAGAGGCCGATCTGCGTGGCGCTGGTCGCCGGATTGAACGGGTTCGGCCAGTTGTAGGGCTTGTTGATCGGCGACGTGCCGCCGGGGATGAAGACGGGCACGCCTTGGCTCACGTTCGAGAACGGCCCGATGACGCCGTTGTTGGCGCGCGCGCGGACCTCGGCGAAGTAGCTCTTGCCGGTGGCGAGGCCGGAGAGAGACGCGCTCGCCACGGTGACGTTGCCGTTGAAGACGTCGTTGCCGCCGGCCGTGCTGCCGACGAGCAGGTTGTA
>CAZRIP010000124.1:0-9909 GCA_964600165.1 uncultured Elusimicrobia bacterium
CGCGAAAGTCCGCGTCAGCGCCGCCGAGGACGCGGACAAGGGCAAGGACAAATATTATCTCGCGTTCGCCGTCGACGGCCAGCTCCAGCCGGTCTGGGGCTCGGTGGGCTTCCGGGGCGCGAACCTGCGCGATGTCGCGGGGGTGGATTATAAAGTGGGAATCGGCAACAAGATGGCCTACATCACGGGCCACGTGGAGCGCGTCGTGCTGACCGTCAAGCGCGAGACCGACGGCCGAGTCGTCAAGCAGTTCACGGCGGGCGAGCTGGAGAAGGCCATTTGGGACCAATGCGCGCCGTTCTCGCAGCCGATGCTCGACCGCGAGTTCCGCGCCTGCGTGATGCAGGACGTCACGGCCGGGCCGGACGGCAAGGTCCAGCCGATTCCCGGCAAGTTCAGCGTCTACGTCGGCGCTTACCGGACGGAGGTCTACGGCGGGGACAAGACGACGTACGTCTTCGACCACGAGTTCGGGTTCTCTCTCGACGAGCTTCAGAGAGGCGTGGCGCCGCGCGCCATGAAGCGGACGCGGGTGATCGGCCGGGACAAGGTCCAGATCGTGTACGGCTTCCACGTCGAAGACGGCGTCCTCCTGGTCACGGACCTCACGGAGCCGCCGCATCACGCGTTCCTGCCGCCGCCGCCCGAGAAGCTCATTCCCGGACTCGAGCCCGGGACCGTCTTCCAGGGCCTCTAGCCTTCTTGACCGGCCGCCGCAAAGCGGCTATCGTATAGCCGCTTGGAACCCGCCCTCCTCAAGCGCGCCTATTCGCTCCTCCTTCTCGTCTGGCTCGGCGTCTTCGCGTGGAAGGCGGGCGAGCTGACCGTCTGGACGACGCGCCTGGTCCGCGCCACGGAGAGTCTCGACGGCTCGGCGGCCGCGCTCGATCGGACGGCGCGCGACAACGCCGCCGTCGTCAAGGCGGCCAAGGCCGACTCGGCGGAGCTCGAGTTCCTGCAGGGCCTACCGAACCTCCTGCCCCAGGACAAGGGCTACCTGCGCACGCAGAAGGCGATCTCCGAGGAAGTCCAGGCCCTTCGTCATAAGCTCGCGGGGCGTTTGGGCGGCGCGCTCCACATCGTGATCGACGCGAAGGCCAACAAGCTCTACCTCAAGAAGGGCTTCAAGCTCCTGTGGTCGGCGGACTGCTCGGTCGGGCGCGGCGGCCTCTTGGTCGACAAGAGGACGGGCCAGCGCTGGCAGTTCGTCACGCCGCGCGGGGAGTTCCGGGTGCTCAGCAAGGCGGAGAGCCCGCTCTGGCGCAAGCCGGACTGGGCCTACGTCGAGGAAAAGCAGCCGATCCCGCCGCCCGACGATCCGGCGCGCCTCGTCCAGGGCGAGCTCGGCGCTTATCTGCTGAATTTGGGAGACGGGTATCTGATCCACGGCACCAAGAACGAGGCCGTGCTCGGCCACCCCGCGTCGCACGGCTGCGTGCGCCTGGGGGCCGACGACCTCAAGAAGCTCTACGAGACGGTCCCCGTCGGCACGCGAGTCTTCATTTTCTACTGAGATGAACATCGACAAGACGCTCGAGCGCTGCGCGCGGCCCGCGCGCGCCGCGTGGGTGGCGGCGGCGGGGCTGGGCGTCATCCTCGCGCTGCAGACGGCGATCGTCTGGGTCCGCGCGCGCGCCGAGCGCCGGCTCGCCGACGCCGCGTCGGCCGAGGAGGCGCTCGACGACGCCTCGATGGCCTTGTCCGAGAACGCCTCGCTGCTGGATCTTCGGGCCAAGGACCTCTCGCGCTTCAAGAACGATCTCTCCAAGCTCACGCGATCGCGCCGCGCGCTCTATGAAGGCGGCTTGCAGATCCAGGAGGAGTTCCGGCTGCTTCAGAAGCAGTGGGAGATCATGACGACCTACCTCCTGATCGACGAAGACGCGCGCAAGATCAGCCTGATGCGCGGAGAGCAGGCGCTGGAGACCTACGCGATCGGCTACCCGCCCGAGGCTTTCGGGGGCGAGGCCAAGCCCCCGCCGCCGCTGTCGGCGATCGTCTCCAAGGAGCGCTTCGCGCATCCCGAGCGCGGCAAGTCCGAGACCGTCGACGGCCAGCTGCAGTGGGAGCCGCCGCAGGTCGGCACGTCGGTGCGCGCGAACGCGCTGGGCGAGTTCGTGATGTTCACGAAAGGCTCGCTCGTGATCCACGGGCCCGCGAAGAAGACCGCGGAGCACCTCGCTTTCCCGCATTACTGCATCGGGCTGTCCTTGTCGGTCGCGCGGCGCTTGTACCAGCTCAGCTACATGGGGACCAAGATCAAGATCGTGAAAAAATAGTGAAGCGACCGCTCACGCTGTTTGACGTCACATGCATCGGAGTCAACGCCATCGTCGGTTCGAGCATCTTCTTGTTCCCGGCGCGCTTGGCGGGGCTGCTCGGCCCGGCGTCGGTTCTTTCGTTCGGCGTGGCGGCCGTGCTGCTCGGCGCGATCGCGCTCTGCTTCGCCGAGGCCTCGTCGCGCTTCGACGGCCACGGCGGTCCCTATCTTTACACGCGCGAGGCCTTCGGCCCTACGGCGGGCTTCGCGATCGGCTGGATGTGCTGGGCCGCTGAAATCCTCAGTTGGGCTGCGGTCGCGGACGGCATCGCGCTTTATCTGGGCTTTCTCGGTCCGGTCTGGTCCTCGGTCCTCGTCGTCAAAGGCATCGCCGTCTTCGTGATCGTCTCGATGGGCGCGATCAACTTTAGAGGAGTCAAGTTGGGGGCTTGGACGTCGAACTTCTTCACGCTCGCCAAGCTCGTGCCGCTCGCGGTCTTGATCGCCGCCGGCCTGCCGCGCGTGAGGCTGGCCTCGCTCGCGCCTTTCGCGCCCCACGGCTGGAAGCCGATGGGCGCGGCCTGCTACCTGGCGCTGTTCTCCTACTCCGGGTTCGAGTGCGTGCCGGTCCCGGCGGGCGAAGTGGACGGCGCGTCGCGCAACGTCCCGATCGCCGTCGTCGCCTCGATGGCGCTCGCCGCGCTCGTCTACATGGCCGTGCAGCTCGCCGCCGTCGCGCTCGTCCCGAACCTCGCGAGCAGCGCGCAGCCGCTGGCGGACGCCGCGCGCGTCGCGCTCGGTCCCGCCGGCGCGGCGATGATCGTGGCGGGCGCCGTGATCTCGACCACCGGATTCTCGGCGGGCGCGGCGCTGGGCGGCCCGCGCTACCTCGTCGCGCTGGGGCAGTCGGGCGACATGCCGCGCTGGACGAGCCGCCTGCACCCGCGCTTCGGCACGCCCGACGCCGCGATCGCGATCACGACGGGCGCCACGCTCGTCTGCGCTCTGGCGCTCGATTTCAACCGGCTCGTCGACATCACCGTCGTCGTCATCTGCGCGCAGTATCTGGCGACCTGCGCGGCGGTGCCGTTCCTGAGGCGCGGCGGCGCGGCCTCCTTCCATCTCCTCGGCGGCTGGCTGATCCCGGCGGGAGGGGCGGCCGCGACCGTCTGGCTCGCCGCGCAGGGAGGCTGGGCCGAGGCGCGCTTCTCGCTATGGCTTCTCGCCGCCGGCTTCGCGCTGCGGGCCTTGACGCGGGCCTTCCCATCAAGGCAAACTCTTTCGGACGCCGCCGTCACAAAGGGGGAATCATGAAGCTTCTCGCTTTCGCAGTCGTCGCCGCGCTCGCCGCTCCGGCCGCCGCCGCCAAGTATCAGATCGACCCGATGCACAGCTCCGTTACTTTCACGGTGCGGCATCTCGTCACGAAGGTCCACGGGACCTTCCGGACCGTCTCCGGCACCTTCGACTACGACGACGCCAAGAGCAAAGGCTCGGCGGTCGACGTCAAGATCGATCCGGCGAGCGTCGACACCAACGTCGAGAAGCGCGACGCGCACCTCAAGTCCGACGCTTTCTTCGACGTCGCGAAGTGCCCTGAGATGTCGTTCAAGAGCACGAAGGCGTTCATCAAGAACGGCAAGGGCTCGATGACCGGCGATCTGACCATGCACTGCGTCACGAAGCCCGTCACGCTCGCGCTCGAGATCGGCGGCGTGACCAAGGACCCGAAGATGGGCGAGCGCTTCGGCGCCTCGGCGACCGGGAAGCTCAACCGCCAGGATTGGGGCGTCTCGTACGGCAAGGGCATGGTCGGCGACGACGTCAACATCGAGATCGACGTCGAGGCGACGCCGGCTCAGTGAGCCGTCGCCGGGACTGGCATCCGGGAGACGTTTCCGCCTCGGACGTCACGCCCGAGCGCGTCTATCTCAACCGCGCGCAGTTCCTGAAGGCGATGGGCCTGGCCGCGGCCGGGCTTTCCCTGCCGGGCCGCCTGCTCGCCAAGAGCCCGTTCGACACGTCCGAGACGGTCACGCCCTACGACTACGTCTCGACCTACAACAACTTCTACGAGTTCGGCACGGAAAAAGACCTGCCCGCCAAACGCGCGAGCACGCTCAAGCCGCGGCCGTGGACCGTCGAGATCGGCGGCTTATGCGATAAACCCAAGATCTGGGACGTAGAGTCTCTCATCAAGAAGTTCCCGGCCGAAGAGCGGATCTACCGCCACCGTTGCGTCGAGGCCTGGTCGATCGTCGTGCCGTGGCTCGGGTTCCCTCTCGCGCCTCTTCTTAAGGCCGCCGAGCCGAAGGCGTCGGCCAAGTTCGTCGCGCTCCAGACGCTGATGGACCCGAAGCAGATGCCCGGCGAGAAGACCGACGTGCTCGCTTGGCCTTACGTGGAAGGCTTGAGGCTCGACGAGGCGCTGCATCCGCTGACGATGCTCACGCACGGCATGTACGGCAAGCCGCTGCCCAACCAGAACGGCGCGCCGCTGCGCTTGACGGTCCCGTGGAAATACGGATTCAAGAGCATCAAGTCCGTCGTCAAGATCGCGTTCACCGCCGGCATGCCGCCGACGGCGTGGAACAAGGCGGCGCCCGAGGAGTACGGCTTCTACTCGAACGTCAACCCGAGCGTCGATCATCCGCGCTGGAGCCAGAAGAAGGAGCGGCGCTTGGGCGAGCTCTTCAAGCGCAAGACGCTGATGTTCAACGGCTACGAGGACCAGGTCGCCGGCCTCTACAAGGGCATGGACCTGCAGAAGTGGTTTTAAAGCCGGCCGCGTTCGCGCTGCTTTCGCTTCCCGTTCTGCGGCTCGCGTGGCTGGGCCTGCACGCGAGGCTCTCCGCCAATCCCGTGGAGTTCGTCGAGCACAGGACGGGGGATTGGGCGCTCAACCTGCTCGTGCTGGGCCTCTGCATGACGCCGCTCGCGCGCTGGACGAAGCGCTCGGAGCCGATCAAGCTGCGCAGGATGATCGGGCTGTTCGCCTTCTTTTATGCAAGCATTCACTTTCTGACGTGGCTCTCGCTGGACAACGAGTTCTCGTGGCCCGACCTGCTCGACGACCTCAAGAGGAGGCGCTTCATCCTGGTCGGCTTCTCGGCGCTCGTCTTGCTCGTCCCGCTCGCGATCACGTCGACCGACGGCTGGATCAAGCGCCTCGGCCGCAACTGGGGCCGGCTGCACAAGCTCGTCTATCCGGCCACGATCCTCGCCTGCGTCCACTACTACTGGCTCGTCAAGGCCGACCACGCTTGGCCGCTGCGCTACGCGGCCGCCGTCGGAGCCCTCCTCGCCGTCCGCGCGCTCGGCCTTATTTGAGGAGGGCTTGATGTCGCGCCGAGTTGACAAAACCCGATGCGCGGGCTATATACTGCCCGACTGGCGCGGCAATACCTGTAATGGAAAGGAGGCGGTGAATGAGAAAATCGCATGTGGCGTTGGCGCTCGGGGTGCTCGTGGCGATGTCCGGCTGCTATGGCAACTTCAACCTGACGCACAAGTTGTGGAAGTGGAACGGTGAGGTCGGGAAGAAGTGGGTCAACGAAGGCGTCTTCCTTGGTCTGAACATCATTCCGGTCTACTTCTTCGCGACCCTCGGCGATGCGATCGTCTTCAACTCGATCGAGTTCTGGACGGGAAAGAACCCGGTCATGGCGAAGAACGTCAAGTCGATCCAGGATGGGGATAAGCAGGCGGTCCTCAGCTACACGCCCGCCGACCACCGCCTCCGCGTCGACAGCTTCGAAAAAGGCAAGATCACCTCGACCGTGGTCTTCGAGCAGGAACGCGACGGGATGGCCGCCCGCGACTCGAAGGGCGCTCTCCTGATGTCGGCGAAGACGGTCGACGGCATGGTCGTGCTCTCCGACCCGTCCGGCAAGCAGCTCGGCAAATACGATCCGGCTAAGATCGCCGAGATGACGCCCTAAGACGGTCCCGGCTCACGCTCGCGCGAGCGCCCCGGCGGCGCACCGCCGGGGCGCTTTTTCGTCGCCAAATCGTGACGCGCCCGTCATGGACGGCGCGGTGAGCCTGTTCGTAAGCTCGCCCTTCGAGGCGCTTTAGCCTAAGGAGGACGAATGAGAAAGTCTTATGCGGCGTTGACGCTGGCGGTCATGGTGGGAGTGTCGGGATGCTACGGCAACTTCAACCTCACGCGCAAAGTGTGGAAGTGGAACGGGGAAGTCGGGGGCAAGTGGCTCAATGAAGGCGTCTTCCTCGGCTTGAACATCATCCCGGTCTATTTCTTCGCGACCCTCGGCGATGCGATCGTCTTCAACTCGATCGAGTTCTGGACGGGAAAGAACCCGGTCATGGCGAAGAACGTCAAGTCGATCCAAGACGGGGATAAGCAGGCCGTCCTGAGCTACACGCCCGGCGATCACCGGCTGCGCGTCGACAGCTTCGAGAAGGGCAAGATCGTCTCGACCGTGGTCTTCGAGCAGGGCAAGGACGGGATGGTCGCCCGCGATGCGAAGGGCGCGCTCCTGATGTCGGCGAAGACGGTCGACGGCCGGGTGGTCCTGTCGGACTCCGAAGGCCGGACGGTCGGCGCGTACGGGCCCGAAGCGATCGCGCAGGCGGCGCGCTAGCGCAGCTGGATCGACGAGCCGTCAAGTCCCGCCGGCAGAAGCTGCGGCGTTTGATCGCGGTTCTGCCGGCGGGCCTCGTCTTGGACGTTAGGCGTGAGATAGGCGCTGAGCGACTTAACGGTCACCTTGCCGTCGTCGTCTTTCGCCGCGCCCGAAAGGCCGCGGAGCAGATAATACGTGAAGGCGCCGTGGCCCTGCTGCGCCATCGTGCCTGAGATCTGATCGCCGGCGGCCGCGCCGAGCACGACGACCTTGCCGCCCGCGGGGACGATCCCGCCCTCCATCTGCGTGACGAGAGGCCGCGCGCCTTTGGGGATGACGGATCTTCCGCCCGCGCCCGAGAAGCACGAGTCCATCGCGACGATCACGCGCTTCGCCTTGAGCTCGCCGAGCTTCTGATAGAGCCGCTTGACCGGGTAGGCCGTGTCCTCGAGGAACTGAGGGTCTCCGTCCCACGGGACCAAGAACGCCTCTTTCGTCTTGATATCGGGCGCTCCGTGACCCGAGAAATAGAAAAAGACGGTCGAGTTCTCGTTGACGTTGCGCGGCAGCCAGGTCTCGACGTTCTTGACGAGGCCCGTCTTGGTCGCCTTCTCGCCGACGAGCGAGATGATGTTGCGCTGCGGATAGCCGAGCGCGAGCAGGTGCTGCTGCACGGCGGCGGCGTCCCGCTCCGCGAATTCGGCGTCGGGAATGCTCGAGTACTTCGTGATGCCGACGACGACGGCGAAATTGTCCGGGTTCTCCTTGACGTGGTAGGACGCCTCGTCGACGTCCGAGTGGAGAGTATCCTCCTCCTTCTGATCTCGATCGGCGAGGGCCTGCTGCGCGGCGGCCGCGGCGAGCGCCTGCATCTTCTCGGCGGACATCCCGCCGCCGCCCGCGACCGATGAGGCGCTCTGGGCGCTGCGCAGCCATCGGGCGCCGCGCACGGACTCCAAAAATTCGGACGCGAGCTTGCGCGAGACGGCCGCCACGGCCTCCGGGACGGTCGTCCCGTCGAAATCGCTGTCGGCGGCGGCGCTGAAGTTCTTGACCTGCACGTCCTTGCCGTCGGCATTCTTGAGGGTCGTGTTGACCTCGGCCGCGAAGTGCGCGGTCTGCTGCGACGAGCCGAAGCTCTTCGCTCCGGTCGTCAGCCGCGACGACGTCGCGCTGACCTCGAGCGCGTAGCCGTAGCTGTCGGCCGTGCCGAGCTGGGCGAAGGAGGCCTTCACGGCTTCGCCGAAGGTCTGCTCGAGATAGGACTTGAAAGGGTATGTGTTCTTGCCTCCGTCGCTTGGGAGCACGTCGGGCAGAGAGACGGTGACGGAGGCGGGAAGAGGGATCTTCTTTTGGAGCGGCGCGGCGCCGAGCGACTGGATGGGGCCGGGTTTGAGCGGCTGGAGCGTGGCGCCGCAGCCGGTCAAGAAGATAACGACGAAGAACGAGGCGGCGGCGGCGAGAGATCGCATGGCTTAAGAGTAGCCGCCTGCGCCCCGTCCGTCAAGAGCGACGGGGCGCAGGCGCGAGTCTCAGCCGCCCTTCTCGATCTTGACCGCCGTCCCGTAGACGTTGGTCTGGACGATGAGGATGACCATGAGGTTGTACGTGTGCACGTCGACGCGGACGTCGATGAGCGCGTCGCCGCCGACCGACGCGATGGCGCGGTCGACCGCGTTGCCCGTCATCTTCATCTCGCCGCCGCAGATGCCGAGCGGGCAGGCCGCCCACGCCGAGCCGCTGGCCGGCCCGATGCGGGTGACTTTGTCCTTCGCCGCGATGTAGTGCGTCGAGGGTGAGACGCTGACGGGGTAAGCCATACAACCCGTCATGAACGGCAGCATGGCCGTGATCGCGGCCGCCGCCAATACCATTCCCTTTTTCATGAATCTCCTTACGCTTGTCAGTTGCGCAACCGACTCAGGAGATCGTGGCAATATCTGGACGGGATGTAAAGATTATTTGAACGAGACTTGAGGTTTATTTGCCGCAGGCGACGGCCGCCGAGGGGGACTCGGCGTTGGTCTTCTTGCGGCTCATGCCGACGGCGAGCTTGACGCTGGCGCCCATCGTCTGGAGCGGCTCGCCGAGGGTGTGGCTGACCATGCGCACGCAGCCGAGGCTGCAGCCGGCCTCGCAGGGCTTGTGATGGTCGTTGAGCTTGAGCAGCGCGGGCGTGAGCGTCTCGAGCGGCTTCATCTTGGCGCGCTGCTGGGAACACCACTGCACGCCGCCCGCCGCGTTGACGTAGAGGAACTTGAAGCCGCCCAAGCACTTCCACTTGCGCGAAAAGTCGCCGCGCAGCATCTCCTTCAAGTGGTCGCCGTAGAAGTTGACGCCCTCGAAGACGCCGTATTTGGCGAGGATGTCGAGGAACTTCTCGCCCTTGATCGCGATCTTGCCGCCTTTGCCGTGCATGACGGAGAAACCGAAGGCGAAGGGCATGTCCTTCAAGGTCTCGCGGAACTCGGAGTAAGTGTCGAGCGTGAGGTCGTTTAAGACCGTCTGGATCTCGACGGTGAACTTGGCTTCCCTGGCGAGGACCTTGAGGCGGGGCAGGATGCTCTTGAGCGACTTGTCCGACCAGTCGGTCGGGTGCAGGCTGTCGACGGAGACCTGCATGAAATCCAAACCGGCCTCATTGAGCGCGCGGATGTTCTTTTCCGTCAGCAGGAAGCCGTTGGTGATGATCGTGGCGAGGTTCGAGCCGCCGCGCTTGGACTTGGTGTGGCGGATGAGCTCGACGATGTCCGGGTGCATCATCGTCTCGCCGCCGAGGAAATCGTACACGAGCACGCCGAGCTCGTCGAGCTTGTCGATGCGCTTCTTCATCTCGTCGAGGGGGATGATCGGCGCGCCGGGAGTGTACTCGTCGCAGTAAGAGCACGTGAGGTTGCAGTCGTCGGTGACGACGACCTGCGCGTACATCGGCCGATGATCGACGACGCGCTTGGCTCCGGTCAGGACGAACTTGAGGTCGACGGCCATTAGGGCGTGTATTCTAGCAATTTCGCGCTCCCTCATCATCCGCCACGTGGCGGGGAAGATCTAAAAAGAAGCGGC
>CAZRIP010000125.1:0-9837 GCA_964600165.1 uncultured Elusimicrobia bacterium
TACGCGCTTGCTTACAAGTCCCCTAGCCACATAGGCCCAGGGACCTTGGGCCCCTCGGCCTTCCTCTATAGGGCCGGTTGGCACTGCCATCCTCCCCGTCATCCGCCTATAATCCTACTGTCACCGCCCAGCGAACGAATGAATTTTGACCGTCACCGCAGCGGCACCGCCAGGACCCTCGCCGGAGGGCTTTGTTGGGTCCTCCTCCTCGGGATTCCCGGCCCCGAAGCCTACGCCGCCACCGCCCGCGAGCTCACGGGCGGAGACATTTTAGGGGTCCATCCGATCGTCGCGCCCGTCGACGCCGCGGCTCCCGACCTTCAGGTTCCGAGGCTCGACGTCGTCCTGCCGCTCGGCTCCGAAGTCGCCGCTCTCGATACGCGGCTTCCAGGCGCGAACATCGCGGCGAGCGCCCAAGTTCTTTCGGCGGCCTCCGCCGTTTCCGCGACCGCCCAGACCGCGACCGCCACGGCCGCTCCGATCACGGCGCAAGCGGCGCTGCGCGCGGGCGGAGAGACGATCGCCCGCGCGCAAGGCGAGGGCGCCTCGCCCTCGGCGATCGCCCGCGCGATCTCATGGATCTTCGGCGAGCGAGGCTCGTCGGGCAACGGCGGCGACGACTCCGCGAAGCCTTCCTCGGTCTCCGACGACCGCGTCAAGTTCTATATCGCCGAGCAAGGCAAGCCGACGATCTCCGGCAAGCTCAGCGAGCTCGGGCCAACGCTCAAGGATCATCCCGAGGTCGCGGCGCGGCTCAACGTCGTCCGCTTGGCGACCGCCAAGAAGGACAAGACCAATCCTCACGACGGCTTGACGCCCGAGGACGCCGCGCGCGTCTCGGAAACCGTCGGCGCCGCCGGCGTCCAGGCCAAGCTCGAGGTCGAGCGCGTGCCGGTCGACTGGCAGCGCGCCCTGGCCGCCAAAGCCGCTTCGAAGGGCGGCCAGGGCGGCTCGCTGCCGCTCGCCGGCGCCAAGCGCTCGCCTAAGGAGCTCGTTCTCGAGGCCGCCCGCAATCCCGTCCGGACCGCGGTCAACGTCGTCACGTGGCCCGCGCGCGAGGCCGTTTTCGTGGTTAAGACCTACCTCGCGGGCGTCTCGGCCCCGACCCGCCAGGAGCTCATCGGCGCCGCGCTGACGAAGATCCCGCCCGCCATCATCGGCGTCGGCATCTGGTGGAAGATGATCGGCCCGTCGCATCCGATCCTGCTCGCGTCTGCGATCGGCCTGTCGCTGGCGTGGGAGGCCTTTCACGGGGTTCTTCTTAATTCTTGGAATTCGTTCCAGAACTCGCTCTACAAGCTGCGCGGCGGCCGCTACCAGACGAACTTCAACTGGCTTTACGGCCAGATGAATCCGGCGATCTTCCGCTTGATGTCGTGGTCGGTCGACCATAACGACCCGAGCCGCGTGCCGCCGTGGAATCACAAATATTGGTTCAACAACTGGAACCCGCTGACCGTCGCGTTCTGGTTCGCGATGGGCCCGATCAGCGTCGTCGGCACGTTCATCGGCACGATCGCCTACCGCGGCTTGAACACCTTGTATGAAACGGGCCGGCTGACGCGCGCCAAGCGCTCCTACATCCAGCAGGGCCGCGACTTCGTGATGATGCTCACGGGCTTTCTGCTCGGCGCGGGGATGGCCAAGTACTACGTGCTCTTTTTCCTCATGCAGCAGGCCTTCGACGTCGGCACCTACGCCGTGAGCCTGCGCGCGAAGGGCCGCCCGGTGCTCTACGTCGTCGACGAGACCGTGGCCGCCACCAAGGAGTTCAACGAGATGTACCCGGTCGCCCCGAACCCGGTCGTCGTGCCGCCGCTCAAGCAGGCGCTGACCGCGCTCGGCGACATCCCGCTCTTGTACCCGATCACGCTGCCGATCAAGCTCGGCCGCTGGCTGTGGAGCAAGAGAAAGAAATGAGAGCGCTAAGGCTGACGCTCGCGTTGCTGATCCTCGCGCGGCCTGGCGCTCTTGTCTTCGCCGCCGGCGTCGAGATCCCGGCGCTTCCCGGCTCGGCGATCACGGGCGCGCCCGTCGCTTTCAACGTCCCCGGCGAGCGGGGAGCCTTCTTCGGCGAGCTCGATCTTCACCTGGCCAATCTCGAGCGCGCGTTCAATCCCGCGGACCTTTCGACCGTCTCGAATTATCTCAACGCGAGCCTCGCCTCCGCCGCGCAGGAGCCGGCGCGGGCGGCGGCGCGCGAGGTCTTGCTCGGCGCGCTCGCGCATCCGGGGCTGCGCGCCGACGCCGAGGGCACGCTCAAGTTCGCGGCGAAAGGCGCGAAATCTCCGGAAGAGGCCGCGGTCGCCGAGCGCCTGGCTCAGCTGGCGCACCGCGTCGAGGCCGCCGATCCGCGCGGGACGCTGGCCGCGTCGCTTTCGAGCCTCGAGAGCCGGATCTTCGCGAGCGCCTCTCCGCGCGACGTCGTCGGCACCCATCTCGACGCGCTGTTCGACGGCACGCCGCCGATCCCGGAGGGCGCGCCGGTCTATCAAAAGCCCGGCGCCGAGAAAGACGACTTCGGCCGCACCAACGGCTGGGAGGACGTGCCGCTGGAGCCCGCCGACGCGCCGAAGGCGCTGCGCGACGTGGACGTCGACGGCCCCGCCCTGGCCGCGCCGCGCAAGACGTTCGAGGACATGCGCGACCAAGTCTTCTACTACGTGATGATCGACCGCTTCGGCCGCGTCGGCCAGACGCGCCCGTGGGGCGACCAGAACGACGCGCGCACGCGCCACGGCGGCAACATCGAGGGCTTGGTCTCGAAGCTCGACTATCTCAAGGGCCTGGGCGTGACGACGGTCGTCGTCAGCCCTCTCCAGATGAACACGCCGGCCGCTTATCACGGCTACTCGCCGATCCATCGCACGGCCGTCGAGCCCGCGCTCGGCACGATGCGGAGCATGAAGACGCTCCAGGCGGAGCTCGAGAAGCGCGGCATGTTCCTCGTCGTCGACCGGGTGTTTAATCAGACGGGACCGATTATCAAGTACAAGGACGGCTTCAAGTACAGCGACACGCCCAAGGAGATCGAGCGCATTCGCTATCCGCTCAAGCCTTCCGAATACGTCGAGGACGCCGACGAGCACTTCAGCCGCCACGGCGACATCGACGACTGGAACAGCGAGAAGCAGAAGCAAAGCGGCGACCTTCCGGGCGGCATCCCGCGGCTGGCCTCCGAGAACCGCTCCACGCAGGACCTGCTGATCGAGGAGACGAAGTGGTGGATGCGCGAAAGCGGCGAGATCGGCGCGCGCGTCGACGCCTTGCCGCACTTGGCCCCCGATTTCCTCGAGCGGATGTTCCCCGAGACCCGCGCGTACGCGCAGCAGAAGCTCGGCAACGGGAAATACTTCTACCTCGGCGAGCTCTTCGAGGGTGACCCGCAAAAATACATCCCGTGGCTCAAGGAAGGCCGCCTCGACGCGGCGTACAACTACATCTCTTATTACTGGAACGACGAGGCGCTGCACGGGCGCGCGCCGACGAGCGTGCTGGAAGGCTCGTTCCACAAGCTGGGCGACATCCTCGGCCCGGCCGTCCATCGCCTGGTCAACTTCCTCGGCAACCACGACCGCCTGCACTTCCTGGGCGCGAACGATCCCGTCGGCGTGCTGCACTTCGCGCTCTCTTATGCCTTCACCTCGATCGGCATGCCCTATTTGTACGGGGAAGAGCAGGCGCCGCGCCGCGTCCCCGGCCGCAAGTGGCTCGACATCGAGGCCGCGCGCGAGGACCGCTTCGAGGGCGGCAAGTTCACGAACCCGGCCTCGGTCGACAGCAGCTTCGACACCGGCTCCGAGGGCTACAAGCTCGTCAGCAAACTGGCCGGAATCCGCCGCGACCACGCCGCGCTGCGCCGCGGCGAGCAGTACGTGCGCTGGTCCGATCAGAACGGCCCCGGCATCTTCGCGTTCTCGCGCATCCACGCCGGCGAGGAAGTCCTCGTCGTGCTCAACAGCTCCGGCGAGGAGAAAGAGGCCGAGATGTGGGTCGACGGCGGCCTGACGCCGGCGGGCACGACGCTGATCGACAAGATGGACGGCGCGACCGAGACCCAGGCCTTCGCCAAGGACGGCGGCACCAAAGTCTACGCGAAGGTCCCGGCCTACGGCACGCGGATTTTCGTTCGTAAGGTACAATGAGCGAAGCCGCCACGCTGATGCGCCCGACCTCTTCCCTCGCCGTTCCGACGGCCGTGAAACTCGACCCGCCGAGCTGGTGGGCCGGCTCGTCGCTCAACCCGCTGCGCCTGCTGATCACGGGCCGGGATCTCGCCGGCGCGAAAGTCTCCTGCGCCGGCCTTTTATTCGGGTCCGTCAAAGTCTCCGCCAACGGCCACTATCTTTTCGTCGACGTGAAGATCCCCGCGAAGGCCGCGCCGGGAAAACGCACGATCGAGATCACGACGCCGGCGGGCAAGACGTCGATCGCCTTCGAGATTTTCCCTAACGTCGCTCGCAAACGAGCTCTTCCTCCTCTTTCCTCGGACGACGTGATCTATCTCGTCATGCCCGACCGCTTCGCGCAGGCAAGCCCGGCGTGCCGGAGCCCCTTGATCGACCGCTCGCGCGGCCGCTCGTACCACGGCGGCAATATCCGGGGCCTCATCGCGAAGATCCCATACTTGAAAGACCTCGGCGCGACGGCGCTCTGGCTGACGCCCGTCTACGCGAACGCCGACGAGCATTTCCCGCCGACGTATTATTCGAAGGTCCCGTTCACGAACTACCACGGCTACGGCCCCGTCGATTTTTACGGAGTCGACAAGCGCCTGGGAGACGTCCAAGCCCTCCACGATCTCGTCGCCCAGGCGCACGCGGCGGGACTCAAGATCATCTTCGACGGGGTCGCCAACCACGCGAGCCCGCAGCACGCGTGGGTCGAGGACCCGCCGACGCCGGCGTGGTTTCATGGGGTCACTGAGGACCATATAACGCATCCCTTTTACCACTGGATGGCCGCCGATCCCTACGCCACCGAGGAGTCCAAGAAGGCCATCATGGACGGCTGGCTCGGCGACGAGCTGCCGGACTTGAACCAAGACGATCCCGAGGTCGAGCGCTATCTCATCCAGCAGATGCTCTGGTGGGCGGGCGTCTACGGCGTCGACGCTTGGCGCCACGACTCGATGAACTACGTCCCTCTCCCTTTCTGGAAGAAGGCGACGGCCGCGCTGCGCAAGGAGTTCCCGGGCTTCCAAAACGTCTCCGAGATCAACAGCGACGATCCTTACCTCCAATCCTTCTACCTCGGCAAGAACGGCACCGACGCCTGCTTCGACTTTCCGCTGCGCCGGGCGATCCGCAACGTGTTCCTCGACGGCAAGCCGATGTCGGAGCTTCCGGCCGCGCTCTCGCGCGACGGCCTCTACTCCGACCCGGGGATGATGATCACCTTCGCCGGGCTGCACGACGACCCGCGCTTCATGGGCCATCCGAACGCGACGCCGGACGCGCTCAAGCTCGCTTTTTCCTTCATCATGACGACGCGCGGCATCCCGATGATCTACGCGGCCGACGAGATCGCGCTGCCGGGCGGCGACGACCCCGATAACCGGCGCGATTTCCCCGGCGGCTGGCCGGAGGACGCGCGCGACGCGTTCGTCGACTCCGGCCGGACCGCCGTCGAGCAAGAGGTGTTCGACCACGTCCGCCGCCTGGCCCGGCTGCGCGCGTCCCGCGAGGCGCTGCGCCGCGGGCGGCTGACCTACCTCGCGAGCGGCGAGACCCTTTATGCCTACGCGCGCCAAACCCGCGCGGAGACCGCCGTCGTCGTCCTCAATAAAGGGGAAAAGACGGCGTTGAAGATCCCCGCGTCGTCGCTGCGCTTGCCGCCCGCGGCGAAGCTGACCGATCGCGTCGGCGGCGGCCGGGCGCGGATGGAAGGGGATCTGCTCGCCGTCGAGGTCTCGGCGCGCTCGGCGTCCGTCTTCACGATTAAGAGCGGGGGAGCGTCCCGTGGCTGAGCCGAGTTTCGTCGAGCAGATCGAAGGTAAAGAAGTCCACTTCCGCCTCGTCTCCAACGACTTGCTCGAGGCGGGCAAGCCCTCGATCACCGCGGTCCGCGCGGCCTCCGGAAAGGAAGAGTTCCGGACCTGGGTCTACCCGCAGTATTCTCCCGAGTCGATGGCGCGCAAGATCGTCGACGGGATCAAGGGCGCCGGCATCGCGTATCCGCTCGAGCCGCGGACGATCGTCGTCGTCGCGGAGAAAGACGGCTCGATCTCGGCCGACGACGCGCGCTACGTGGAGTGGCTGGCCGGCGTCAAGCGCGAGCACCCGAAGGTTTTAATGATTCCCGAATCGGGCAAGACGGTCGTTGCCGAGGGCCCGCGCAAGGTCCTCGCGGAAGGCGGCGAGTTCTGGGAGCGCCAGTGGCGCCGCATGAAGGCCCTGCCCGCGCCGATCACCCGCGACGCCGCGCTGGCCGCGATCCCGCGCACGGCGATCCCGATCGCGTTCAGCCTCTTTCTCGCCTTCCTCAAGATCAACGAGATCCCGCTCCAGCGCTCGCTGATCTACACCGGCCTGGCGTTCGGCTTCGCCGTCGGTTTCGCACTGTTTAATCAGACGGTCCTCAACTACATCACTTTCTGCAGCGAGCTCACGCGGGACGTTTTCGATCCCGCGATGAAATCCCTCGAGCGGCGGTTCGCGGACGGCGGCGTCTTCGTCCGCTTCTGCCTCAACACGCTCGCCTTCGTAGCGGCGCGCGGCGACGTGCTGATCGCGGGCCCTTCGCTGGGCGTCGGGTGCACGTTCGTGGCGCGCCTGGCGCTGGGCGCCGTCGGCGAGACTCAATCGGTCATGACCGCCTACGGGTTCTTCCTCGTCGTCGTCAACACGCTCGTCGGCTCGTTCGCCGGCGGCCCGTACGGCCAGGTGATCGCCCACCTGCGCGCGGTCGGCAGGATTTCCAACCGGGCGTCGATGTATCTCGGCATCATAGAGACGATCAAGATGGAACTCGGGCGCCTCGCCGACTTCGGGATGCAGACGCTCTATAACTCAGTCCAGGTCTTCATCGCCGTGTTCTTCTGGGGCCTGCTGCTCGTCGTCGACCGCTGTTACCGCAAGCCGGAGGTGTTCCGGCTGGCCGAGGACGACGACGCGGCGCGGCGCCTTTTCGACGCTTTGAGGGCCCGCGCCGGGGTCCCGACGGCCTCGCCTTCCTCGCCCGCTCCCGCGGGCCTTTCCGCCGCCAGCCTGGCGGTGTGAACTAGTTGTGAATTAAAAGCCTTCGGCGCCCTCTCTCCGTCGGAGGAGGTTGACGATTCTTGTCGGCTATGTGACCAAAATATCGTTGACTTACCAGGGGTCCTCTGCTACAGTTGAGACGAATTTGAGCGCCGAATGTTACTGGTATTTCCTGAAGCCGAGTCGGGAAGGCCAGCCAGCGAACGCCGTCTTAGACCCATTCGCCGGCTGGCTTTCATTTTAGGCTGCTGGGCGCTCATCCCCGTCGGGCGGGTCGACGCGGCGCCCCACTTCGCGCTCGTGGCCGGCCCCGTCGCGACCCAGAAGCAGGGCCTGCCCGGCTGGAAAGTGGCCGTGGTCAACGCCAAGCTCGACCCAGGGGAGCAGGTGCGCACCGGGGTTTCCGCCAACGCGACCATCCTCTTCGACGACGACTCGCGCATAGAGCTCGGCCCCAACGCGACGTTCGCGATCGCCGAGAACGCGCCGGGCAGGATCTCGATCAAGCTGCCGATCGGCTTTTTGCGCGCGCTGATCTCGAAGGTCGCCGGGCGGCAGTTCCAGATCAAGACGCCGACGGCCGTCTGCTCGGTGCGCGGCACGGAGTTCACCGTCGACGTCAATCAGGAAGGCCACACGAACGTGCAGATGTTCTCGGGCCTGCTCGCCGTCGCCGACGGCCTGGGCAACGAGGCGCTGATCAAGGACAAGCAGCGGGTCACCGTGACGGATCGGGGCATCGGCCCGGTCACCGGCGGCGACAACAAGCAGACGCGGGCCGACCAGCGCGGCGAGCGGCTCAAGGCCAACGCCCGCCGCGAGATCGGCTTCGACATGAGCAAGGAGCAGATCCAGTCGATCGCCGCGTCGCAGGCCAAGAAAGCGGTCTACGAGCAGGGCAAGGCGATCATCGACGTCAACGGCAACCGCGTGCGCATCGAGGAGTACATCATCCGGCCGTCGCCGACCGATTTTAAGCTCGTCGTGTTGAACGACCGCGCCAACTCGTTCAACTACTTCTGGTATCACGGCACGTTCAACACGGCGTTGCCCGACGACATCTCGATCGCTTTCCGCCAGCTGCCGGGCTGCGTCAACTCGGCGTGCCAGTACTTTTTGACGGGCTTCGACACAGGCCGCTCGAACACGATCGATAACATGCTCGAGGTTTCGGCTGGCGGCCACCCGGTCGACGTCAACAACGACGGCGTCGCCGCCGACGCCGTGACCGCGGTTTTCGACTCGAAGACCGACCAATTCGTCTCGCTCAACGTCCCGAACCCCGGCGGCGCCGGCAACCAGTCGTTCTTCCAGACCCTTTACGACTACAACAAGCTGACCTTCGACGGCGTTCCGCACAACGGCTGGAGCCCGTCGGGCGGCGTCGTTTCCGTTCTCAACGGCGGCGCGGGCATCCAGAACATGGGCGGCGACATCGACTCGACGAAGGTCGCCAACGACATGTCGAGCAACGCGAGCATCGTCGCGGGCGGGGTATTCGCGCCGGCGACGTTGACGACGGTGCAGACTCCGCCGGGCTGCGGCCCGCCGGACTGCACATATAACGAGGCCGGCGTCGAGCACTCCGTGATCTATTCGGCCAACACCGGCGCCGGGACCTGGGAGAAATACGACAGCTACGTGATTTCCGACGAAGGCAAGGTCGCCAACACCGCGGATTTCGCCGGCGCGACGACGGGAACGGCTTTCAAGCAAGTGCTTCTTAATTTCAACTTCGAGCAGATCGTGACGGCGTCGGAATTCAACGGCCGCAGCATCGACATCGCCGTCGCGCCGAAGATCTTCATCCAATCGGGTCTGATCCAGTGACGAAGGGAGGTGCCTTGATGGCGTTGGCGGCCCTGAGCCTGACTTCGGGCGTCGCGCGCGCGTGGGACTACGTCCCCGTCTACAACGCCACGGTCTTGGGCGGCCAATACTTCTTCAAGAGCGACAAGTCGAACCTGGCCGGCAACGCCAGCGGCCTGGCCGCGCCGACGTTCGCGATGAACGACCAGTGGTCGTTCATCCCGACGCTCGCGTCGAACTATCAGGGCACCAAGGGCATCAACGACACGGTGGCGGCCGGCACGATCTTCCAGCAGGAGATGGATCACCGCGCCTCGTTCATGGCGGTGGACTCCCTGCCGGGCTCGACGTGGAAGCTCAAGCCGTCGGTCAGCTACAAGCGCGAGTTCCTCCAAGAGACGAAGGACGAGACGTGGGGCCACGGCCTCTTCGACTACGACAAGTGGGCGGTCGGCTTCGAGGCCGAGGACCTATATAAGGAGCCGTTCTCGTACCGCGTCGGCTTCGACGCCTTCAAGGTGCGGTACATGAACTACCAGTCCCTCGAGTCTCAGACGGGGACCGACCCGCTGGGCAACCCGCTCGGTCGCGAGAACGCGGGCACCAACGTCCTCGACAGCTACAACTACCAGCTCTCGGCGTCGGTCACGCGGCCTTACCCCTTCGACGATCCGGCGATCGCCCTGACGGCCGGCTACAGCCTGCTCTATCAGGACTACTTCAACGACCACGTCGTCAACCTCGAGGGCCAGTACCAGCCGAACACGCGCAAGGACTTCCTGCAGACGTTCTCCGGCAACTGAACCATAGCATCGGCATCACGGCGGTT
>CAZRIP010000126.1:0-9595 GCA_964600165.1 uncultured Elusimicrobia bacterium
AAGAGACCTCGGCGCGCGCGGAGACGGCGGCCGCCGCGGCGGCGGCCAGGGCCTGCGCGGCCGCCACGGCGGCGGCCGGGACCAGCGGCTCCAACGAGACCTGCGCCGGCGAGGCCGAGAAGGACCCGAGCGTCACCGCGCTGATCGTGGAGAGGTCCATCGGCGTCGCGGTCGGCGCTTGGATCGTTTCCTCCGGCGCCGCCAGCGCGGGGACGATCTCGGCGGCGGCCGCGGGCGACGGCAGGATCAACGCGGCGCAGACGACGGCCGCCAGAGCGCGCTTGAGCATGAGTCGCCTATTATCGCGCCGCGGCGGCGTCCCTCAATAGAGCCAATGGTCCCATAAGCGGCGCGGCAGATGGGCCGGGGGATGGAGCGCCGGAAGACCCACTCGAGCCCGCCGGCAAAAGCGTTTATAATACATTCGTGACGCTCCACGCCTGCCAGCCCGGCTACGAGGCGTTCCTCGCCAAAGAGCTTCCCATGGGAGCCCTCGAGCGCGGAGAGGGCTGGGTGCGCGCGGATCAAGGCTCGTTTCCCGATCTCTGCTTCGCGCATTTAAGCCTGTCGGAACCCAACGAGCTGCGCGGCGAAACCGCGCGGAAGCTCGCTCAAGCGCTGACGGATTTCTTCATGACGACGAGCCGCGGCGAGAAGTACGAACAGGCCTGGCCCCTCGTCGTCGAGGGCGCGCTCGGGCTCGAGCGGCGCGCGCGCGGGGTTCAAGACGCTTTTCTGGACCTCACCAAGGCGCGGATGGCCCGCGTGGCCAAGCTCGCGGCCCCGGGCCGCCCGCCGCGGGGCGAGGCCCGCGGCCTGTTCGCCTATCTGGCAGGAGACGACCGGCTTTACGCCTCGCGCCGCGCGTTGTTCGGCGGCCAGCGCAGGATGGCCGACGACCCGCGCGCTCCGAGCCGCTCGTATCTCAAGATCGAGGAAGCCTACGCCGTCCTCGGCGCGGAGCCGCGCGAGGGCGAGGCCGTCGTCGATCTCGGCGCCGCCCCCGGAGGCTGGAGCTTCAGCGCCGCCAAGCGCGGCGCGCGCGTGCTCGCGATCGACAACGGGCCGCTCAAGGCCGGCGCGGCGGACAACCCTCTCATCGAGCACCGCATGGAGGACGCCTTCAAGTGCGAGGCGAGCGCGGACTGGCTCTTTTGCGACATGGTCGAGGACCCGGACCGCGTGCTCGGGCTGCTCGAGGGCTGGCTCGCGCGCGGCGGCTGCCGCCGCTTCGTCGTCAACCTCAAGTTCGGCCGCCACGACCCGCTTCCGCTGCTGCGCCGCGCGCGCTCGCTCAAGGACCGTTGCGAGCTCCTGCTCGCGCGGCACCTTTACCACGACCGCGAGGAGCTCACGCTCGTGGGAGACTTACCTTGGTCTTGATTTCGGTCGGGTGGCTGCTTCGCCGTCCCAGTTTTGTATATTCGAATTAAGAACGATGAACGATGCCTATTCGACTTTCCCCTACGACGAAATCGTCGTCAAACTGCTGCTGTCCTTGGGAATCGGGCTCCTGGTAGGCCTCGAACGCGAGTGGGCGAACAAGGACGCCGGCGCCCGCAGCTTCGCTATCACTGCTCTCTTGGGCACGCTCTGCGTTCTCCTGTCCCCCTATTTCGCCATCATGGCGATGGCCGGCATCTTCGCGCTGGTAGGATTTCTGAACGTCAAACATCTCCTGATCGACCGGACCCTCGAAGTGACGACCTCCATCGCTCTCATCGTCACTCTCATTTTAGGCGTCCTGGTAGGAGACGGGCACTACTTCACGGCGATCTCGGCCAGTATCTTGACGACCATCCTGCTGGCCTGGAAGGTGGAACTCGCCGGGTTCGCCGATCGCCTTCAACCCGAGGAGATTCGCAGCGCCGTCATTCTTGGC
Organism: uncultured Elusimicrobia bacterium; assembly: GCA_964600165.1. Taxonomy (GTDB): domain Bacteria; phylum Elusimicrobiota; class Elusimicrobia; order UBA1565; family UBA9628; genus CAZRIP01. Next base: position 1,883 of record CAZRIP010000126.1, read on the forward strand.
CTGATCAGTTTCGTCATCTTTCCCATCCTGCCGCGATCCCCGGTGGATCCCTGGGGCTTGTTCGCCCCCCACGAAGTCTGGATGACGATCATCGTCGTCGGCAGCATCGGCTTCGTCAACTATGTCCTGCTCAAGCTTTATGGCGCGAAAGGGTTCGGGTATTCGGCGGTGTTGGGCGGCTTGGTCAACAGCACCGCCGCCATCGCCGAGCTTTCCGAGACGCTCCGTACCGCGTCGGGAGACACCTCGAGCCTGCTGGTTTCCGCGTCGCTCCTCACCATCTTCTCCATGTTTGTCCGCAACCTGCTTCTCTTGGCGATATTTTCGCCCAGCTCGGCCGCTCAGGCCGCCGCGCCGCTTCTCGCCATGGCGACGACGGCCGCGGCCATCGCGTGGCTCAAACGCGGCGGCGGTCGGGCCGCGCCCCAACTCAAGCTGTCCTCGCCCGTCTCCTTGAAGCGCCTCGCCGCCTTCGGAACCCTGTTCTTCGCCATCGAGGCATTGGGCACCCTCGCGCAACGCCACTTGGGCGGCGCGGGGCTCCTAGTCACCAGCCTCGTGGGAGGCCTTTTCAGCAGCGCTAGTACTACGGCCGCGGCGGCCAATCTCGCGGCCAGAAGTCAGACGACGGCGACGATCGCGGCGTTGGCCGCTGTCCTGACTTCGATGGTCAGCGCCGTCACGAACCTGCCGATTATCTTTCGCGCTTGCGCAACGGCCTCGCGCAAGAGCCTCATACTTCTCACCGCTTTGGTCCTCGCCGCCGGCGCCGCCGCCTGGGGCATACAACGCCTCGTCTAGAAGACTTCGCCTCATTTTGAACCGTTGAACGCGTCCTGAAAGCCACCCCGAGTGGACGTTTTTTGGACACCGGTTTCGTCAAGTGAAAAGGCCCCGCGCCGAGCGAGCTCGCCCGAATTTCGCTACACTGGGACGAGCCGACGAACTCTCAGCTAAACCGCTCATGAAACTCGTCTCGACAGAATTTCTCGTTTTCTTCGCCGCTGTTTTCACCGCCCACTGGCTCGTCGCACCCCGCTTTCGAAACGCGCTGCTGATCCTGGCGAGCTACGTTTTCTACTGCTTCTGGGATTGGCGCTACGCGGGCCTGCTGTTCGCGACCACGTGCGCTTCTTACCTCCTCGCGCGCGCCGTGGCGTCCGCTTCGAGCCTCGGAGCGCGGCGCGGCTGGGCCCTCGGCGCCGTCATCCTGCACGTCGGCGTGCTCGCCTTTTTCAAGCTCAGGGTGATCGGGGCCGACAGCGTCGACATCTTGCGCGGCCGCAACGTCGCGGGCTGGGGCCTGCCTCTCGGGCTGTCGTATTATACCTTCCAAAGCCTCGGCTACGTCTTGGACGTGTTTCGCGGCCTGCCGGTGGCGGCCGGCTTCTGGCCGTACTGCCTTTTCGTCAGTTTCTTCCCGCAGATCACGGCGGGCCCCGTGGGCCGCGCGCGCCACCTGTTGCCGCAGCTGCAATCCGACAGGCATTTCGACCGCGAGCGCTTTTACGAAGGGTGCCATCTGATCTATTGGGGGCTGTTTCAAAAGGTCTTCATCGCCGACAACATCAGGCCGATCGTCAGCGCCGTGTTCGACGGCGCGACGCCGGCGTCCGGCGGGGCCGTCTTGCTCGGCATCTACGGCTTCACGCTGCAGCTTTACGGAGATTTCGCGGGGTATTCCAACATGGCCCGCGGATTGGGAAAATGCCTGGGCTTGGAGCTCGCCGAGAACTTTCGCCTTCCTTTCTTCGCGCAAGACATGCAGGAGCATTGGAAGCGTTGGCACGTGTCGCTGTCCGAATGGTTCGCCGATTTCCTCTACCGCCCGTTCGTCAACTTGCCGCTGGGCTATTACAAGTTCTTCATCGCGCCGCTTGCGACCCTGTTCGTCATGGGTCTTTGGCACCGCTTCAGCCTGCAGATGATTCTCCTCGGCCTCAACTACGGCTTTTGGATCTCGGTGACGCTGTTCATCAAATCATGGGCGCTGCGGCGCGAGGGGTCGCTCGGTTCGCTGACCACCAAGGTGCTGCCGTGGTTTAACCGTTTGCTGACGTTCCATCTCGTCTGCGCCAGCTTCGTGCTGTTGCGCGCCCATTCTTTGGGCCAGGCGGGGAAGCTTGCTTCGCGCGTTTTCGGCGCGATGCGTTGGGACGCCGGAGACGGAGCCACGGCGCGAAGGCTGCTTTTTTTCGCGGGACCGTTGCTGGCTGTAGAATGCTTCGAATATTCCCGCGGGGCGGCCGGCTCGTTGTACCGGTTGCCGCAGCCGGCGCGCGTCGTCATTTATGCCGCCGCGTTCGCTTTTATGCTGGCTTTCGGCCGCTTCCGCTCCGAGAGCTTTTTCTACTCGGCCTTTTGAGCGATGATAAAAAAAGGGCTGCTGCTTTTCCTCGGCCTGGCGCTGCTGGCCTTCGCCGTCGCCGAGTTATCGTACCGCGCCGCGCATCTGGCGCAGTCCCGCTTCCTGTCGGGAAGCGGCGATGATTTCGACCTCTACGCCGTGGGAGGCTCCATCGCGGTAGGGTATCCGTTCGGCCCTCCCGTGGCCTTTCCCAACATCACCGCGGAAATGCTCGGCAGGGAGGTCGCCGGTCGCCGCATCGACGTTCAAACGGTCTCGTCGCCCGGCAATACGATCGTCTCGGACGCGTTTTATCTCGGCAGAATCCTGAGCGGCCGCCGGCGGCGGCCCGGGGCCGTCTTGATCTACGGCGGCCGCGCCGATCCAGAGGGTTATGCGAATCATCCGGCGGCATTTTCCATCATCGACCGCGTCCACCGGAGCCTCTTGGGCCGCTCGATGCTGATCTCAGACGGTCTGTTTTACATGGAGCGCGCGTGGCACATCGGCCGCGATCCGCTGGTCAGCTGCGAGGCCGGGCTGAGAGACATCGTTCGAGAGAGCTTGGCCGCGGGCGTCCAGCCGTTCCTCGCCACCAGCATCGTCAACGTTTCCGGCTTGGAGCCGCAGCAGGGCCGGGCCGATGAAGGTTCGAACCTGGCGGCGGCCCTGGCGCGCGGAGCGAGACTTGAAACTCGCGATCTTCACGCGGCCGAACGCTTCTACGAGAGGCTCAAGAAAGAATACCCTGTGAACGAAAGGCTCATACAACACCACATTTGCCGGTGTCTGCAGGAGGCCGGGGAGTTCGCGTCCGCCCAAGCCTGTTTCGCTCGCAGCGACCTTGTCGTAGCCACCAACGCTCGCCGTAATGAGATCGTCCGACGCGTGGCGCGCGACGAGAACGTCCCTCTCGTCGAGCTCGAACCTATCTTTCGCCAGCGAGCCCCGGGAGGGATCACGGGCGGCGAGCTTTTCGAAGACGCGGGGCATCCCAATATCGAGGGGCACATCCTGATCGCCCGGGCCTTCGCGCGAGAGCTGTCGCGCGTGTTTTCCGTCCCCGTCAAGCGCGATTTCTCGAGCCCCGAGCAGGCCATCGCCGCCGCTTCATACCCAGCGCAGGAAGTCCTCTGCGGGCTGGTCGGGGTGGGCTATCTGAATCTGGACCGCGCGCGCTACATTCCTTACCCGCGTCAGAGCGTCGAGCACGCCGAAGCGCACTTTCGGAAGGCTTTGGCGTTGGATGCCGAGGACGGTTCCGCGCTTCTCGGCCTCGGACTGACGCAGGCGGCGAGCGCGCATGATTTCACGCTGCCCGCGCGTGATTTTTACCGCTTCGCCAGCGTCCAGATCCGCGCCCATGGGGGCGAGCTTCCCTGCGTCCGCGCCTGCCTGACCGGCGGCACGTCCGCCGCCGCGCGCGCGAGCCTGCGAGCGGCGGGAATTCCGGGACCGCTCATCGATCGGATCCTTCGTTCGACGATCGCGACAGGGTGCCTCTGATGGAGGCCAAGGCGGTGATCCGTGAATTCCTGTTGACCAAGGTGCTCAAGGGCGGGGCCTTGCGCGACGACGAGTCTTTCTGGGAAACCCGCGCCATCGACTCTCTCGGCATCCTGCGGTTGATCGCCTTCCTTGAAGACACGTTCAAGATCAAGGTTCCGGGGCGCGACGTCACGGCCGAGACGTTCAGCTCGATCGACTCCGTGCACCGCTATTTGGCCGGACGGCTGGCATCCAAGAGCTAGATCGCGTCGCGAAGGTCGGCTTTGCGGATCTTTCCCACTCGCGTGCGGGGAAGCGCCTCGACCCAAACCACGACGGCGGGGATCTTATACGCTTCCAGTTTCCCGCGCAGCCAGCCGGCAAGCTCGTCTCGCGAGGGGCGATCGGCGCCGGCCGGCACGAGGAACGCCTTGATCGCCTCGCCGCTGACGCCCGCGGGATCGGCGGTGCCGAGACAGGCGCAGTCCCTGACGGCAGGATGCGCGCGCAGCGTGTTCTCGATCTCTAATGGGGCCACTTTGAGTCCGCCGACGTTGATGAGGTCGTCGACGCGGCCCTTCAGATAAAGATAGCCGTCCTCGTCGATTAAGCCGGCGTCGTTGGTCGCGCACCACCCGCCGGCCAGCGTTCGGCGCGTGCGCGCGGCGTCCTTCCAATAGCATTTCATGACGCTTTTTCCGCGTACCCAGATGCGGCCGTCGACGAGGCGGATGCGAACCCCTGGGATCGGCTTGCCGACCGACTCGCGCTTCGACGGGGCCGAGTGAAGATCGATGAACGCGATCGATGACGTCGTTTCCGTCATTCCATACGAGTTGAATACGCGCGTCCTCGGCAGCAGGCGCAGCAGGCGGTCGCGCGAGTCGGCAGTGAGAACGGCCGTCGCCGTCTCCACGTATCTGAGAGTGTCCTTAAAGTCCCCCAGCTCATCGCCGGTCAGGCGGAAAAGCGAGGCAAATCCGGCGGGAACGCAGCAGAAGGCGTTGCCGCGCTGTTCGTCGAGCGCCCGCAGGATGCTCCCGGCGAACATGAAGCCGTCGACGAGGACGAGGGTGCCGCCGGTAAAGATCGTGGCGCGTACACGGCCCAGCCCGAATCCGTGGCTGAGCGGGAGCGGCAAGACGAGCCGATCGGTCTCCGAGGCTCCGACGGCCGCGTTGCGACCGCGCGCGAACGCCAGGATGTTGCCGTGCGTCTGCGCGACGCCTTTGGGCCGGCCCGTCGTGCCGCCGGTCAGCAGGATGTCGGCGGGGTCGCCGAGATCGACCGAAACAGGAGCGGACGCGCCGCCTTTCATTTTCAGCCCGGGCGGCAGCGAGAGCTTCGGACTCGTCAGTTTCCGGATTCCATCGAGCGTCGTCTCCGAGGCGCCCGGCTCGATGGGGACGGCGATCGCCCCGGCGCGGTGGCAGGCGAGATAGTCGCGGATGAACGAGGCATCGCGACCGGACGCGGTCAGGATGACGCGGTCGCCTGCGTGGACTCCGCTCTCTTTAAGGAAGTTCGCGGCCTCGGCGACGGCGGCCGCCAGCGCGCCGTAGGTCAGCCGCTCGCCGGCGCAGACGACGGCGTCCCGGTCCGGGGCGCGCGACGCCGTCTCCAGAAGCTTCGCGACGAGCGGCGCGGGGCCTCTCTTCACCTTAGGCGCCTTCGGGCAGCAAGCCCGCGAGCTTGACGCGGTCGACGATGACGACCTCGCCGCGCCGGCGCCGGATCAATCCGAGTTCCGCGAGGGACTTGAGCTTGCGCATCGTCGTCTCGGCCGTCGTCGCGGCCATTTGTCCGATCTCCTCGTGGGTGAGCGGCAGACGGGAGCCGAATTTCTCGGAGAGATAGAGTAGCGCGGCGACCAAGCGCGTCTCGACGGGCTCCTGCGCGAGGAAAAGCTGCCTCTCGGCGAAACGCAATCGCTGCGTGATGGCTGAAAACAGCGAGCGCGCGACGAGCGGCTCCTGGTCCATCAGCTCAAGAAGCACCGAGCGCGGGATGACCGCCGCCTCGCTGCCGAGCGTGGCCTGAAGCTCGCTCGGATACGACCAATGCGTCAGCGCCGGCAGCCCGATGACGTCGCCCGGCACCATGATCTCGATGCCGAGATTGCGGCCGTTCCAGTGTCGTCGCTGCACGCAGACACGGCCTGAAAGCAGCGCCCACACGGAGCGCGCCGGTTCGCCCGCGTGGCAGAGCCGCTCTCCTTTTCCATAGCGGCGCACGCTCGACCGGCGCGCGAGCTCGCGCGTCGCGGCGGGCGGGAACGCGTGAAAGAGGCGCACGTCGCGTTGAAAAGCGGCCGCGAGGTCCTTCACTCATCTAGTTTAGAATTTAGACCGCCTCCTCTACATGACGGCCGTCATGTTTGTTTTCGGCGCAATATCGTAAATTTGTCGCTCGATGATCAGGCGCTCGCGTTGGCTCGCTCTCGTTCCGGCCGTCGTCGCGATCATGGCCGTCGCGAACCTCCAATACACGTGGACGCTCTTCGCCCTGCCGCTCAAGGACGCCCTCGCGGCCAAGCTCTCGGCCGTGCAGCTCGCCTTCACGCTCTTCATCCTCGCCCAGACGTGGCTGGCGCCGTTCGAAGGCTGGCTGGCCGACCATTTCCGTCCGCGGCCGCTCGCGCTCATCGGCGCGGCGCTCGTCGGCGCCAATTGGGTGGGCGCCGGCTGGGCCCGCTCGCTTGATTCCCTTTACGCCTTCTGCCTGCTCGGCGGGCTCGGCTGCGGCCTCGTCATGGCGGCCGGCGGCAGGATCGCGCTGCGCTGCTTCGCGGACCGACGCGGCCTGGCGATGGGCGTCGTGTCGATGGCGTACGGCCTGGGCCCGGTCATCGCCGTCGCGCCCGTGCAGCGCGCGATCGAGTCCTGGGGCTACGCCCGCGCCTTCGTCGTCTGCGGGCTCGTCCAGGCCGCGGTCGCCGCGCTCGCCGCGACGTTCCTCCAGGAGCCGCAAGGGGCGCCGTCTCCTTCGGCGACGCCGCTCGCGCGCTTGCCCCGCGTGATCGCCACGAGGACCTTCGCGTTGATGTACGCGGTCATGGCCTTGGTGGCGGTCGGCGGATTGCTGATCACCGCGCAGCTCGCGCCGATGGCGGCGAGCTTCGGCATGTCCAAGGAGACGCTCGTGCTCGGCCTGGGCGCCGTTTCGCTCGCGATCATGCTCGACCGCGTGACCAACGCGGCGGCCCGACCGTTTTGGGGCGCCGTGTCGGACCGCCTCGGCCGCTGCGAGACCTTGGCGCTGGCCTTTGCTTGCGAAGCGGCGGCCATTGTGCTGCTGGCCGCTTCCGGCGGACATCCATTGCGGTTCGTCGTCCTGTCCGGCGTCGCCTTCTTCGCCTGGGGAGAAATCTTCTCGCTCTTCCCCGCGATCGTCGCCGACGTCTTCGGCGCCGACGAGGCCATGACCGACTACGGGGCGCTTTTCACGGCGAAGGGAGTGGCCTCGCTGCTCGCCGGTTGGGGCGCGGCGCGCCTGGTGGAGGGCCGCGTCTCCTGGCCGAGCGTGCTGCTCGCCGCCGCCGCTTGCGACGCGCTCGCCGCGCTCCTCGCTTTCTTTCCGCTGCGCCAAGCCGTCACGCAGGAGAGCCGATCATGGGCCGTCCGATCCTAGCCTTATCCATCCTGATCTTCTGCGCGCCGAGCGTCTTTTCGCTCGAGCCCGCGACGGTGAGCGTCGCCGCTCTCAAGGACGTCTCGCTGCGGATCTACGGCTTCGTCGAGAGCGACCTGATCACCGACTCCCGCCAAGGCTTCAGCGAGTCGCAAGCCAACAGCCTCGTGGCCAAGGACAACACGTTCTCGGGCTCGCACCGCAGGACGCAGATGAGCGCGCGCCAGAGCCGGCTCGGTCTCGCGCTC
>CAZRIP010000127.1:0-9557 GCA_964600165.1 uncultured Elusimicrobia bacterium
GCGGCGTTCGCCGCCCTTGCCACCGGCTACTTACCCGCGGAACCCAAGCCCGCCCGGAAGGGTCCCGTCTGGCCCATTTAGCGGCGGCCGTTTTTCTCCAACTTCTCGTCGCGCCCGCCCGCGCGACTTCTTTGTTCCCTTCGTCGCCTTTTTCGAGCGGCGCCGCGGGCACGACGAGCGCCGCGTTCCTTAAACTGCCCGACGGCGCGCGCGCCGAGGCCATGGGCGGCGCGGCGGCGGCGGGCGTCGAGGGCTCGGAGGCGATGTTTTGGAACCCGGCCGGCCTCGCGCGCCTGGGCCCGGAGGCCCCGCAGGACGTCTCTCTCGACTACAGCCAGCTGCTCGGCACGACTTACTCCGGAGGCGCGGCCTACGCGCGGCCGTTGGGCGCTCTCGGCGCGATCGGCGCGAGCCTCGCCTATTTCTCGCAGTCCGCGCAGACGGCCTACAGCGCCACGGGCGACGCGACCGGGAATTTCACGCCCAACGACTTCGCGCTCGCGGCGGGCTACGCGCACCGCGTCGGCATCGTCAACCTCGGCGGCGCGTTGAAGCTGATACGCTCTTCGCTCGCCGACGTCTCGGGCACGACGGCGGCGCTCGATTTCGGCGCGCAGGCCCTTCACGTCGGCGACGTGGGCGACGGGCCGCTCGACGCCGGGCTCGCGTTCCAGAACCTCGGGCCGGCGATGAAGCTCGGCGGCGCGGCGTCGCCGCTTCCGTTCTCGATCGCGGGCGGGATCTTGTGGCACGCCTCGTCATTCGCCAACCTCGCGCTCGACCTGCATTTCCCCGTCGACGACGACCCTTACGTCTCGTTCGGCCTCGAGGGAGTCTACGCGCAGCCCAAGTGGAAAGGCTTCCTGCGCATGGGCTATGACCAGAGCCACTCGCGCGACGTCGACGGCCTCTCCGGCCTGACCGCCGGCGCCGGGCTCGACCTGCAGAAGTTCCGCATGGATTACGCCTGGGTGCCGTTCGGCGACCTCGGGACGACGAACCGCATCTCGCTCGCGTTCCGGTTCTAGATCGCGGTCGGAGGGCCACTTGAAATAATATAGGTTTGGACCGCGGTCGCGCCGCCGCCGTTCTCGTCAACTACGTGGAGGCGCCGCGGCGATTCCCCGAGCTCGGCGTCGCCATGACCGGCCCGTTCGCGGGTTACCGCGCGACGGTCGTCGATCTCTACCGGATCGTCTACCGGCTTAGGGCGAGAGCCACCGTCCAAGTCAACTTCATCCGTCACTGCCGGCGCGCGCCGCTAGCCTAAGAGCGAGCGCAGCAAACGTCCCGCGATCGTGACGTCGGACGGCTGGCTCTCGTAGCCGGCGAGCATCGCGTCGGCGCGCGCCGTCCGCAGCTCCGCGTCGAACTGGCGCTGGCGTTGGGCCAGATCGGCCGCCTGATCCGCTCGCGCCTTGTCGAGTCCGCCGCCGCGGATGAACTCCACGACGGCGCGAAGATCGTCCTTGTCGAGCCACGTTCCGTGCGGCTTGCAGACGTCGATCACGATCCCCGAGTTGCCCGCGAAATTGACGCGGTTCATGAAGTCGCCGCAGCGCGGGCACGGCAGGTACTGGATTTCGTACGCCGTCGGATCCTTGGTCGGCGCGGTTTCCTGAGGCACGCCTGGCGCCGCGAACGCGGCCTGCTTGTCGCGGTCCGCGCAGATCTCGTGGAACGTCTCGCTGTCGAGCCAGGTGCCGCCGCACGCCGAACACTGCTCCAGCGCGCAGCCGCCGATCTCGTGCGCGTCCATCGGCTTCTTGCAGCGGGGGCAGGGCTCGCCGGCATGCGTCGACTGCGCGGCCTGGGTCCGCGCGCCGCAGTGAGAGCAGAACTTCGCGCCGAGAAACATCATCCCGAAGCACGACGGGCATGCGATCGTCTGCAGCCGCGCCTTGCAGTAAGGGCAGCTCGCCGAATCCGAGGCGACCGGCGCGCCGCAGTCCGGACAGGCGAGCCCCTTGGCTTCCATCAGACCCGCTCGACCGCCGCGGCGATCCCGAGCCCGCCGCCCACGCAGATCGACGCGATCCCGCGTTTTCCCCCGCCGCGCTCGAGCTGCCGAAGCAGGGTATCGATCAGCCGCGGTCCCGTCCCCCCGAATGGATGGCCGAGCGCGAGCGCGCCGCCCTGCGCGTTGACGCGGTCCTCGGAGAGGCCCAGTTCCTTGACCCCGATGATGATCTGAGAGGCGAACGTTTCGTTGATCTCGAAAAGATCGAAGTCGGCCGTCTTCATCCTCAGGCGCTCGAGCAGCATCTTGATCGCGGCCACCGAGCCGTAGGCCATGCGTTCCGGCGCGACGCCGGCGACGGCCGTGCCGAGCAGCCGTCCTCGGGGCTTGAGCCCGGCGGCGCCTTTTTCCGAGGCCAGAATCACGCAGGACCCGCCGTCGACGATCGCGTGCGTGTTGGCGCTCGTGGCGTCGCCGGTCTCGTAGAGGAGCTTGGACTTCGCGAAATATTCCGGGGTCGCGTTCTCGACGACGGCGTCGTCTTCCTTGACGCCCGCGGTCTCGATGATCTCCTCGGCGAAGCGTCCGGCGGCCCGGGCGCGGCTCGCGCGCTCGTGCGAGAGCCGCGCCCAGCGGTCCTGATCGGCGCGCGTGAAGCCGAACTCCTGGGACAAGGTCTGCGACGTCTGCGCGATGTTGAGCCCGCACGAGGCGTCCTTGAAGGAGGGCACGAAGACGTTGCGCGGCACGTTGCTGCTGCTGTCCGCCCCGACGGCGGCGACGCGCTCGGCGCCGAGCGCGATCTCTTGGGCCGCGGTGGCGACGGCTTGCAGGCCGCTGCCGCAAGCGAGCGTGACCGCCGCGCCGGTCACCGACGGCGGGGCCCCGACGCGATTGGCGACGTAGCGCGCGCCGTAGCAGGCGTGCGGCGTGACGTGATAGCAGTTGCCGAAGACGATCCGCGAGAGCGCGCCGGGCTCGAGACGCGAGCGCTCGAGCGCGCCCTTGAGCGCGGAGGCGCCGAGGTCGAACGGGTCGAGCGCGGCGAGCCGGCCGCCCTTCGTGCCGTCGGGCTTCTCGGCCTTGGGCCAGAGCGTGAACGGCGTGCGCGCGCCGTCGAGGATCAAGACGTCAGGCATTTTGCCTCTCCAGGTGCTTCCTGATGACGCCGAGCATCGCGGCGTGGACGCGGCCGTTGGTCGCGAGCGTCCGCTCGCCCCAGGAGCCGAGCGCGCCCCAGGGCTTTCCCGTGAAATCGGTCACGCGCCCGCCCGCTTCCTCGACGAGCAGGCGCCCCGCGGCGACGTCCCACGGGCTCAAGCCGAACTCCCAGAAGCCGTCGGCGCGGCCGGCGGCGATCCAGGCCAGGTCGAGCGCGGCAGAGCCGCTGCGCCGCACGTCGTGGCAGCGCGTCATGAAATCCCGGTAGAACTCCACGTAATAGTGAGAGCGCTCGGCGCGGTCGTAGGCGAAGCCCGTGACGAGCAGCGCCTCGGAGAGCCTCGGCGTCCTCGAAACGCGCGTCGGCCGGCCGTTCAAGCGCGCGCCCTTCCCGGCCTCGGCCGTGAACGTCTCGTCGCGGAAAGGGTCGAGGATCCCCGCGAGCCACGGCTTGCCGGCGCGCAGGACTCCGATCGAAACGCAAGACGCGGGGTAGCCGTGCGCGAAATTGGTCGTCCCGTCGAGAGGATCGATCGCCCAGACGACGTCGGCGCCGGTGTCCTTGACCGCGGCTTCCTCGGCTTTGAAATCGTGCTCGGGATGCCGCGAGCGCACGAGCTCGAGGATCGCCTCTTGGCTTTCGAGGTCGGCCTGGGTGACGATGTTGGCGCGCCCCTTGTATTTGACCGCGACTTTGCCGAAGCGCGCCTTCAGCACGCGCCCGGCGGCGTCGAGCGCGTCGTGGAGCGTGCGGCGCGGGTCGGCCGTTCTCACGCCGCCCACCTGGCGGCGAGCGCGCGCACGATCTCCTCGGGCGCCGGCCGCGCGGCGACGACGACGTCCTTGGCGCCGCGCCGCTTGAGCGCGGCGGCCGTCGTGGGCCCGATCGCCGCCGCGACGGCGCCGGACAAGAGCGAGCGCGCGGCGGCGGTCCCCTTGAGCCGGAAAAGCGCGTCCACGGCGGAAGGCGAGGCGAACACGACGGCGTCGGCTCTTCCCGACAGGCCGCGCAGCCCCGAGCGGTCGGGCAGCGTGCGGTAGGCCGCGGCGACGCGCACCGTCGCGCCGCGGGCGCGCAGGATCCTCGCCAATGAAGGGTCTCCGTTCTCCGCGCGAGGAACGAGGATGCGCAGCCCCGCGACGGCGGGCAGCGCGCGCGCGAGCTCGGCGCCGGTGCGCGCGCCGCGGAACGCGCGCGCCCGAAGTCCGCGCGCGCTCAGCCGCTCCGCGGTGTGAGGGCCGACGGCGTAGACCGCGCGCGGGGCCGCGGGAAGGCCGAGCGCGCGAGTGCGCTCGAAGAAGCGGTCGACCGACGTGCCGCTCGTGAAGACCGCCGCGTCGTAGGAAGCGAGGGTCTTCAAGGCGTCGTCGAGCGCGCGCGTCGAGCGCGGCGGCGCGACGCGTATGAGCGGCGCGAAGACGACGCGGGCTCCGGCGCGGGCGAGGGCGCGCGAGAGCGGATCGGCCTGGGAGCGCGGGCGCGTGACGGCGACGACGCGCCCTTGAAGAGGACGAGGCACACGCGCATTCTACAAAGTCTTTGGAAGGCGGTAGAGAGCGTACGGGCCGTCGGCGAGCTCCGGGGCGCCCGCGCTCGAGATCAGCGCGCGCATGAGCCCGAGCGAGTGCTCGTCGTAGAAGTCGCGGTCCCAGCCGTACCAGCGCGGCTCGTCGTGGATGAGCAGATGAGTGAAGCCGAGCTCCCTCAAGCGGGAGGCGAGCGCGCGCGCGTCGGGGAGCGCGCGGTAGTCGAGCAGGCGCTGATGGTAGGGCTCTCCCCAGGCGTAATCGACGTCCAGATAGTAGCCGCGCACCTCTCGAAAAAGGAGGACTCTATCGGAAGGGCGAAGGGTCTCGTTGATCCGGCGATAGAGCGGGTAGTAGTCCAGCGTGCGCTCGAGATAGACCTCGCGCGCCGGCGTTCCCGGCCGCGCCTCGGACCGCAGGCCGAGCACGGCGAAAAGCTCGTTGTTTTGGCTCGCGCGCAGCGCGGGCCACGCCGCGAAGAGGACGGCCGCCGCCGCCGCCCCGCGCCGCCACCCCCGCTTCTCGAGCGCCGCCGAAAGGCCCCACGCCGCCGTCAGGGCGAGAGCCGGCATGACGGGCAGAAGATAACGCCAAGCCTCGCGCGTGGGGCCGACCACGAGCAGGTAAGGAAGCGCGGGCCACCAAAGAAATCGAACGAAGCCGGGGAGCTTTCGGCGCGCGGCGGCTCCGAAGCCGAGGCCGAGCGCGAGAGGAAGCAGGAGGCGCTCGGGCTCGTAGCGATTTAAAAGAAGGCCCCAGTCGCGCGGAAAGCTCCAGTCGAATCCTCCGCGCAGCGCCGCTGCGACCGCCGACGGGTCCCCCGCACCTCCGAAAAAACTCGACAAGAACGGCCAGACGGGGTTTCCCGTCTCGAGCCGCGTCTTGAGATACCACGGCGCGGCGACGGCCGCCGCGACGCCGAAAAAAATCCAAGCGTCCTTCGGTTTGCCGCGCCGCCAGGCTAGGAGCGCCAGCGCCGCGGAGAGCGCGAGCCCCGGCAGCTTGGTCGCCGCCCCGAGGCCGCTCAATAGCGCCGCCGCGACGAAGTCGCCGCGCCAAAGCGAAAGGCACGCCGCGAAATGGAAGAAAGCGAGCGCGCCGTCGACGTGCGCGTCGGCGTCGACGTAGCGCAGCACCGGTTGGCAGGCCAGCAGCGCCGCGGCGAGCCAGCCGGCGGCGGGCGACGCCTCGTCGCGCCCCGCCGCGTAAACGCCCCGAACGAGCGCGGCGCAGAGAAGAAGGTTCAGCAGCGCCGCGCCGGATTCGCTTCCGAAGGCGAGCGGCCAGCCGTAGAGCGTCTGCATGAGATGGGGCCAATAGGAGTCCTTGAGCCACGGGAGCTCGACGATCCTCCCCGCCTTGAGGTAGAGCTTCGGCAGCACCAGATGGTACGCGGTCGCGTCCCAGCCGGCCGGCGGCGCGCAGGCGCGGACGAGGGCGTCGGCGAGCGCGTACGCCAGCAGCGCGGCGAGCGCGAGCGCCCAGGGATCGCGAGGCGCGCCTCTTTTCCAGGCGCAGGCGCGCAGCTCCGGAAGCGCGAGCGCGAGGAGCGCGAGCGCGACCGCGCCGAAGCTCGCGCGGGAATACCAGCCGGCCATGCCGAGCAGCGCCGAGGACCAAGCCGCCGCGCCCAATCCGAGGCCGAGCGCCGCGACGCCCGCGGGCGCGCGCAGCCGGCGCGCGGCGGCCGAGGCGAGCCAAGCGAAAAGCGCGACCGCCGCGACCGGCAGCGCCGAGCCGGCGATGAGAGTCCATAAGGAATCGGCGCCGAAGGCCGACGGATGGCGGGCCCACCATCCGAGCGCGCCGCGGTCGGCGAACAGGGCGGCGAGGATGATCGCGGCCGCCGGAAGCGCGCGCGTCATGGCAGCTTGTACAACGCGGCGTCTCCGTCGACGAGCACGGGCGCGGCGCCGGCGAGAGCGCCGTCCATCAGCGCGAGCGTGCGCGCGTCGTAATAATCGGGCCTCTCGCGGTACATCGCCAGCCCCCGGTCCACGAGCACGTGCGTGATCCCGAGCTCCTCGAGCCGCGCGCGCAGCCGCGCGGGAGAGGCGAGCTCCGAGTAGCGCACGAGGCCCTGGTTGAGCGGGTCGCCCCATTGATAAGCCGCGTCGAGGTAATAGCCCCGGATCTCCCGGAACAAAAGGACCTTCGAGGCCGGCGGCAGCGTCCGCGACGCTTCCCGCATGAGGCGGTAGTCGTCGATCGTGCGCTCGAGGTAGAGCTCGCGCGGCGAGGCGTCCGGACGCGCTCGCGAGCGCAGCGCCGCGACGGCGAAGAGCTCGTTGTTCTCGTCGACGGAGAGCGAGGGCCAGACGCCGACGAGGATCGCCGCGAGCGCGGCCGCGCGCCTCCAGCCGCGAGGGACCTTCGCGGCGTACGCTCCGGCGGCGACGCATAGAAACGGGATGAACGGCAGCAGGAACCGCCAGGCGTCGCGCTGGCGGACGACGGCGAGAAAATACGGGATCCCGATCAGCAGGCCGAAGCGCGCGAGCGGCGGAGGCTTGCGCTCCCCGCGCGCGGCCAGCAGAAACAGCGCGGCCAGCGCGGCGCACGAATACTGCGGGCCGAACGAGAGCAGGAGCGAGGGTTGAAGAGGCCAAGACCAGCGGGAGCTGCGCAAGAGGTCCGCGGCGACGGCGGCGGCGCCGAACCTTCCCCCGAGCAGCGGCCAAAACGGGTCGCCCGTCGCGAGCGCGGACCTGAGATACCAGGGCGACGCCAGCGCGAAGGCCGTCGCGAAGAACGCGGCCGCGCGGCGCGGCGAGCGGAGCGCGACCAAGCCCGCGAGCGTCGCCGCGACGACGAGGCCGTGCAGCTTCGCGCACGCCGCCGCGCCCGCGAGCAGGCAGGAGACCGCGAGCCAGCCGTCGCGCGACGTTTCCTTCCATTCATAAGCCGCCCAGACGGACAGGAAGACGAACAGCGCGAGCGCCCCGTCGTTGTGCGCCGTGCCGGCGACCATGTGCAGCGCCGGCTGCGCCGCGAAGAGCGAAGCGGAGATCCACGCCGCTTTTTCTCCGAGCTCTCGCCGCGCCGCGAGCCAAATGGCCGCCGTGAGCGCCGCGCAGGCGGCCGCGTGCGTCAGGGCCGCGACGGCGTCGCTGCCGAGCGCGAGCGGGAGCGCGTAAAACGCCTCCATCAAATGCGGCCAATGCCCGTGGATGAGCCACGGCAGCTCGAGCGCGCGGCCTTCCTTCAAGTAGATCTTCGGCAGCGCGAGATGATAGGCGAGGACGTCCCACGCCGTCGCCGGGGCGAGGGCGGTGACGAGCGCGTTAAACGCGGCGAGCCCCATGGCTCCCGACGCGAGCGCCGCGGCGGCGTCGAGCCTGGGGAGCTTGGGCCGTTCGGGGATCGCGGCGCGAAGATCGGCGGCGAGCAGCGCCGCGGCCGCGAGGGCTCCGAGCGCGGCCGGAGTCAGCAGCCCGGCGAGGCCGAGAACGAAGGCGCACCAGCCGAGAGCGGCCAGGCCCAGCGCGAACGAGAACGGCCGCGCGCCGTCCGGCCGTTCGCCGGGGAGCAGCCGCCGAAGCACGCGCGCGCCGAGGCCGGCGCACGCGAGCGCGAGCACTGCGGCCTCGGCGACCGGAAGAAGATCGTGAACGGCGACGTCTCTGAGCGCGCGCGCGTCGAAGGCGCCCGGGTTACGCAGCCAATACGAGAAGAACCCCCGGTCGCGCCAAAGCGCGACCGGCACGCAGAGCAGCAGCGCGAGACGAGCCACGGACCGATGATAGCAGATGCGTCCCTCAAGGTCTTTTACAAGGCTGGCATTATTTGCGAAAATGATCGTTATGGCCTCCTGGTCCGACTCGAAGGGCGCGGTCCGCCCGCCGTCGGTGCGCGTCTCCGAGCTGCTCGAGCCCGCGACGATCGTCTTCGCTCGGCCCGGCCAGGGAAAGACCGTCTTGGTCGACGACCTGATCGCCCGGGTCTGCTCGCGGCACGGCCTTTCGGACCCTCGGGCCCTGGCCGCGAAGGTGCGCGAGCGCGAGCAAGGCATCAGCACGACGCTCGACACCGGCGTCAGCCTCCCGCACGCGCGGGTCGACGGGCTCGAAAGCGTCGTCGCCGCGCTCGCGCTCGCCCGGACTCCGATCGCGGACGCGGGCAGCCCCGAGATCCCGCTGCGCGCGATCTTCCTTTTCTTCTCGCCGAACAAGCAGCAGTTCTTCGGCCTCCATCTCCAGGTCCTCAGGGGCGCCTCGGCCCTCTTCACGGCGGCGCTGCTCGATCGCCTCGCCGCCGCGGGCTCCCCCGAGGACGCGCTCGCGCTTCTGCGCGCCGCCGAGCCCGCGAGGTAAGCCATGGCGGTCCTGCGCATCGTCAAGCACGGCGAGCCCGTCCTCAAGAAGACCTCGGTTTCCGTCGACTACGAGGCTCTCAAGCCGGACTTGCCCAAGCTGCTCAAGGAGATGTGGGCGACGATGGAATCGGTGCGCGGCGTCGGCCTCGCGGCGCCGCAGGTCGGCCTCAACATCCGCCTCTCGATCATCGACGTCAAGCCCGACGGCAAGCGCCAGCGCCTGGTTCTGCTCAATCCCGAATTGATCAGTTTATCGGGAGAAGTCAACGAGGAGGAGGGCTGCCTTTCCATCCCAGGCGTCTACGCCAAGGTCAAGCGCGCGGCGCGCGCGCGCGTGCGCGCGCTCGACGAGCACGGCAAGCCGTGGGAGATGACGGGCGAAGGCCTGCTCGCGCGCGCCTTCCAGCACGAGATCGACCATCTCGACGGCAAGCTGTTCGTGGACCATCTCGACTTCGTGCACAAGCTGCGCGTCATGTCCTTGATCAAGGACCTCAAGACCACTTGGGCCTGACGCATGAAAGCGCTCTTCTTCGGCACGCCCCAGGTCGCCGCGCCCTTTCTGGACTTGCTGGCCCGAATGGCCGACGTCGT
>CAZRIP010000128.1:0-9423 GCA_964600165.1 uncultured Elusimicrobia bacterium
TCAAGCTGACGGACGTCTAGGAGCGCCTGATCTGCGGCGACGCGTCGCGCCCCGGCTGGCAGGACGTGCCGATGAGCCAAGCGCGCGGATTTCTCGAGGCCGTGCTGCAAAAGAGCGGGCGCTATTTCCCGGCGTTCGGCGCCGAGGGCGACGCGCTGACCGTCAGGATCGGCACCGTCACCTACATCAGCGGGATCGCGTCGACGGGGATCGACGGGCTCTTCGATCTCAGCAAGCGGCGCGGCATCGTGGGATTCCCCCTGACGCCGTCCGAGCTCGACAAGGTCAAAGCCGCCGCGGTCTTCGAGCTGCAGACGCGCGGCTTCGCGTGTCCCGTCGTCGACGTGACCGCGGACGCCTCGACGGGACGGGTGTCCGTCGCCGCGCGCCCGGGGAAGGTGCTCGACGTCGAGGAAATCGTGCCGTCGCCGGTGCCGGGCGTCGATCCGGCGGTCTTCCGGCGGTATCAAGCCTTCGAGACGGGCAAGCCCTTCGACATACGGCTCATGACGCTCACGGCCGACCGCGTGAAATCGGAGCCGCTCTTCTTGAGCGCGTACTACGACGTCGCGTGCAGCACGGCGGGCGCCGTCGTCACGCAGCGCGTGATGCGAGCCCCGCCCCACTATCTCGCGATCGGCGGCGGCGTCGACACCGAGGGCTACATTCGAGGACGGGCCCAGATGAAGGAGTCGCTCCTCGGGCATCGCGCGAGCAGCGTGGAGGCGACGGTCTTCGCGTCGGCGCGCGAGGTCTCCCTGGATTCCGACGCGAAGCTCTACCCGAGCTCCTCGTCGCGCGGCTATCTCTACCCGCACGCCTACATCTCGCGCCTCAACGAGAGCCAGTTCCAGGCGGAGGAGGCGCTATTCTTCGCCGGTCCCGCGTACGGCTGGGACGATCAGTCCCTGCACGTGGAGACCCAGGCGGGTCCCGCGGTCGAGTACTTCAACACGATCGCCGGGATCGGCCCGACGCAAGACGCGTTCTTCGGCTTCGACACGAAGACGGAAGTGACGAGCCATCTTTTCGAGTTCTACCGGCGCGATCCGCGCTCGGGCTGGTCCCTCGGCTTCGAGACTCAGTCGCGGGTCAAGGGCGCCTATTCCTCGGTCTCGGCGGACCGGATGCTGCTCAGCCACGAGAAGCTCTGGAACCCGGGCAACTACGATCCGCCGTTTCTCGTCGTCGGGCTGCGCGGCTTCGCCGGGACGATCTGGGCCGGCGATCGTCCGTCCGCGTTCACGGACGTCCCGCCCGACCTGCGGTTCTTCCTCGGCGGCGACGCCGATCTCCGCGGGGCGGCGCGCAAGGGTCTGCCAGGCGACGACTTGGGATTCTTGACCGCCGTCTACGAGGGCCTTGAGCTGCGCCTCGTCGACGTTCTGCCGCAAGGGCTCCAGCCGCTCGCGTTCGTCGACGGCGCCATGGGCAGTCAGCGCGATTTTCACGTCGAACGCGACGTCTACTGGTCGCCGGGCGTGGGCCTGCGCTGGGCTTCGCCGGTGGGCTCGATCCGCGCGACGGTCGCCCGAGGACTGGTATGGTCGCGCGGAGGGCCGGTCGCGGACTCCGGACTGCCGCACTGGCATTTCTTCTTCAGCTTCGGCCAGGAGTTCTGATGCGGCGAGCGCTCGCGTGGACCTTCGGCGCGCCGCTGGCGCTCACGGCCGCCTTGGCGGCGATCGTCCTCCTCGAGCCCGGCTGGCTCGTCAACACGAGGACCGTCTCGTGGGCCGTTAAGCGGTTCGGGGGAGACTACCGGCCGAGCTGGTCTTCGTTCTCGTTTAGCCTGCGCTCGCCGAGCCTGATCGACAAGGAGATATCCGTCCGAACGACGGACTTTTGCTTCGAAGAGAAGTCCGGCGCCGCTCGCGGCTGCTTCGAGAAGATCGATCTCGCGCTGGCGTTCCGGCTGTCGATCGAGGAGAAGGTCAGCCTCACCCGTCTTTCCCGGCTCGTCGTCCTGGAGCGCTCCCTCAGGATAGACGAGACGAAGTCCTCGCCTCGGGCTGCGCCCGGCGGTCGGTCCGCGCGCAAGGCGCCTGCGCCGCTCGAGCTCGCCTCGCTCGTGCCGAGAGCCGCGCGAGCGCTGAAGATCGACGCGCTCGACGTCGAGCTGCCGGACGTGCTCGTGATCCAGAGCGCGACGAGCACGACGCGCGCGTCGGCCGCGCTTTACTACCGACCGGAAGAAGCGCTGCCTTTGTCGGCGAGGGTCGACGCGCTCCTTCCGGGCGCGCGCCGCGTGAAGGCGCGGCTCCAAGTCGGATCCGATTTCTTCGCGACCGGCCGGCTCACCTCGCTGACGGCGCGCGGCACGCTGTCGGGTCCCGGCCCGCTGCGCGCCGCGCTCGAGGCCCGCGCCGCGCAGCGCGGCCCGGACGCCGTCGCCGTCGACGCGACGGTGGACGCCTCGAGCGGCCCGCTGAGCGCTCGGATCGTCGCGAGCGGACTCCACCGCTCCGAGGAGGACGACGTCTCGGCCCGCGGCGTGGTGCGCCAATCGACCGGACCTTTGCGCTCGGTGCTCCTCACGCCCTGCCGCGCGCGCTTCAGGCGCAAGGACGGCCTGTTGTCCGAGGTCGCGCTCGATTGCGACGCGCGGGCGACGCTCGCCGAGTTCGCCGTCGGCTTCTCGTCGTTCCCTCGCGCGCTGCAGGGAAGCGTTTCCGCTCGGGCCGAGATCCAACCGGGCGCCGCGCGCGAGTTCTCGGGAAGGCTCACCGTCGGACTGCGTCCGCCTCCGTCGCGCTATAAGCTGGCGGCGTCGATCTCGACCAAGTTCACGGGCCGCCTGGCGGATTTCCCGCGCGGGCTCGACGTCGGCCACAATTTGCTCGTCGCGCTCGACGGGCGCTTCGAGGACCTCGCGCGCTATCTCAAAGACACGCCCTACTCCATTCCGGCGCCGCTCAACGCGCTGAGCGGGCCCATCTCGATCTCGGCTCATTCGGACGGGAACCCGCTCGCCGGCGGCCAGAGTTTGGACTATCGGGCGACGCTCGAGCTCGTCGGAGCGCCCCAGAAGCTCGACGCGACGATCACGGGCGTCCTGGCGGCGCGCGACCTGTTCGGGCCCGCGCGCGCTTTCGAGGACAAGACCGCGGTGACGCTCGACGACGTCGCGCTTTCGCTGCCTTACCTCAAGATCGGCCCGCCGCCGAGCCTCGCGGTGGACAAGCGGATACATATCGGCTCGCCGCCGCCGGAGAGCGTCGATCCGCCGGCGGCGTTGACGTCGCCGTCCACCGGCTCGGCGATCGCTTGGAGCGCGGAGGTCAAGACCGCGCGGCCCATCCGCTTGCTGTCGAACCTCGCCGAGGAGCCGATCCCGATCGCGCTCTCGCTGTCGGTCGAGCCGGGAAAGCTCGCGGGGACTATCACCATACAAAAGTTCGCGGCGAAGCTGTTCAGGCAAAAGGCGGTCATCGACCACGTCACGCTGACCGCGACCGCCGGCGTTCCCGACCTCGCGCTCGACGGCCTGATCCTCTACCCGACATCCGACGCGACGATCCGCATCCTGCTGCTCGGCTCCACGGCCAAGCCGCAGGTCACGCTCGAAAGCGAGCCGCCGCTGACGCAGCAGGAGATCGTCGCGCTGCTGCTCTACGGCAAGTCGCCGGACGCGCTCGATTACGACCAGGCGGCGAGCGTGGGCAACGCGCAATCGGCGCTCGGAAGCGGCGCGTTCGGCCTGGCGTCGCTCTATCTCTTCGCGTCGACGCCGATCGACTACGTGGGCTACGACTCGACGACGCAGACCTACTCGATGAAGTTCCGGCTTCCCGGCGGCGCCTCGCTGTCGGTGGGCTCCAACACGCTCGAGGAGTCGCAGAGCGTCTCGGTGCGCAAGCGGCTGGCGTCGCATTGGGTCATCGAGACCCAGGCGCGCCGCAGTCCCGTCGAGGGGAACGTCGTCGAGACCATCCTCGAGTGGTTCGAGCGCTATTGAAAGGCGCGCCAGTTGGTCCCTCCGCAAACCGTAGCTTTAAAGGAGAGTCGCCAACTTCATCACGGTTTGCGGAGGGACCAACTGGCGCGCCTTTTACTGGCCTGGGCGCGACACGAGGACATATCTCGTGCCGCCGCCGACCCAGACGCGCAGCAGCACGCCGTCGCCTTTGGCCGCGCGCGCGGCCGAGACGGCCTGGCGCGCCGAGCGGATGGGCTTTTGGTCCATCTCGATGATGACGTCTCCTCGGCGCAGGCCGGCCTCGCCCGCCGGCGACGCCGGAGCGACGTCGGAGACGAGCGCTCCGCTGATGGAGCGCGGGATCCGCAATTGGGCGCGGACGTCCTCCGTCAAATCCTCGACTTCGACGCCGGAGAGCAGGTCCGTGCCTTGCGCGGGGCGGCCTTCTTCGACCTGCTCCTCCTCTTCCGAGAGCTGCTTGAGCTCGACGGAGACCTCGCGCGTCGTGCCGCCGCGCGATAAGCCGAGCGCGACGCGCCGTCCCGGAGGCGTCTGGGCGATCTGCAGCCGGAGCGACCGGCTGTCGACGACGGACTTTCCTTCATAAGAGACGATCACGTCCCCGGGTTCGAGCCCGGCGCGGGCCGCGGGGCTGCCTTTGAGGACGTCGCCGATGAGCGCGCCGGCTCCCGGGGGCGCCGCGAAGCGCTTCGCCAGCTCGGGCGTCAGATCTTGGACGTAGACGCCGAGGTAGCCGCGGCGGACCTTGCCCTCGCGGATGAGGCTCGTCATGATCGAACGCGCGAGGTTCGCCGGAACGGCGAAACCGATCCCCTGATAGCCGCCGGTGCGGCTGAGTATCGCCGTGTTGATGCCGACCAGGCGCCCCCGCGCGTCGATGAGCGCGCCGCCCGAGTTTCCCGGGTTGATGGCCGCGTCGGTCTGCAGGAAGTCCTCATACTCCTCGATGCCGATGTCGCCGCGCCCGGTCGCGCTGATGATGCCCATCGTGACCGTCTGGCCGACGCCGAACGGATTGCCGATCGCGAGCACGACGTCGCCCGTCCGCGTCTTGGAGCTGTCGCCGAACGTCGCGAAAGGAAGCTCGCCGTCCTCGACTTTCAAGACGGCGATGTCGGTCTTCGGGTCGGAGCCGATGACCTTCGCGGGCTTGCGGACGTTGCCGGGCAAGCCGACCTCGACCTCCGTCGTTTCCTGGACGACGTGGCTGTTGGTCAGGATGTAGCCTTCTCTCGAGACGATCACGCCTGAGCCCAGGCCGGGACGCTCCGGGCTCGGCTCCGGGCCGAAAGGTCCGAAGAACTTCCGTAGCTCGTCGAGCGGCAGCTCCTCTTCGGGCGAGACCTTGCGAACGACGAAGACGCTTACGACGGTCGAAGACGCCTTCTGCACGATCGGGGCGAAGCTCGCGACGGACGGGCCTTCCCTCGGCAAAGGCGAGTCGTCGATCGAGAACGTCGGCATGGGGCGCGTAGCGGCGAGCGCGGCGCCGCAGAAGAGCAGCAAGGAGAGATACATGGGACCGATCATACCGCGGCGGTTTTTCCTTCGATCAACGATCGCGTCACAGTAATCTGACTCGCGCGCAATGGGCCGCGCGCCGCCAAGAGACCTATCATCCGTCCGAGGACTTAGGATGTGCAAATATTCCCGCCAAGCGCCAACACCTTGTCGCGCCTCAGCCTGTACGGTGGGATCCTCGCCGTCATCGGCGTCTTCGGCCTCGCTTGGGTCCTGCAGAGGTCGAGCTACGCGACGCAGGTCGGCGTCGCGCGCGAGCAGGCCGTTCCTTTCTCTCACGCGCACCACGCCGGCGGCTTGGGGATCGACTGCCGTTATTGCCACGTTTCGGTCGAGACGGCGGCGTTCGCGGGCATTCCCTCGGTCAACACCTGCATGACGTGCCACTCCCAGATCCACGCGGACGCGCCGATGCTCGCGCCGCTGCGCGAGAGTTGGAGCTCCGGCAAGCCTCTGACGTGGCTGCGCCTCAACGACTTGCCGGACTTCGTCTATTTCGACCACGCGATCCACGTCCACAAGGGCGTCGGCTGCGCGACCTGCCACGGCCGCGTCGACGAGATGCCGCTGACCTGGCGGCAGCGGCCTTTTTACATGCACGAGTGCTTGGACTGCCATCGCCATCCGGAAGGCAATCTCCAGCCGCGCGAGACGGTCTTCGACCTCGGCTGGAAGCCGCCGGCCGACCGCCGGACGCTCGGCCGCGGGCTCGTCAAGGAGTACGACGTGCAGTCGCTCGTCGACTGCTACACCTGCCATCGATGAGCGACGACAAGCCCATGTATTGGCGCAGCCTCCCGGAGCGCGCTCGGCCGCGCGGCGCGGGGCCGGAGTTCGACTCCGAGTTCTCGTGGGGGGACCTCACGCGAAAGCGCTTTCTGGAACTGATGGGCGCCTCGGCGGGCTTGGCGCTGCTCGCTGCATGCCGCAAGCCGCTCGAGAAGATCATCCCGTACCAAAAGCAGCCGGAGGACCTCGTGCCCGGCGAACCGCTCACCTTCGCGACGGCGCTGCCGCACGCGGGCGTCGCGCGCCCGGTGCTGGCGCGCAGCCTGGACGGCCGTCCGGTCAAGCTGGAGGGCAACCCCGGCCATCCTGAGAGCCGCGGGGCGACCGATCTCATCACCCAGGCGGCGATCCTGGGCCTTTATGATCCCGACCGTTCGCAAGCGATCGAGTCGGCGTCCGGGCCCTCGACCTGGCCGGACCTGATCGCCGCGCTCGGCGCCGCGCGCGCCGCGCTCGACAAGGAGAAGGGCGAGGGGCTGCGCGTGCTGACGGGGTCTATCTCCTCGCCGACGCTTCTGTCGCTGCTCAACAAGCTCGCCGCGCGCTGGCCGCGCTCCCGGCGGCACGTTTGGGAGCCGGTCAACTCGGACGCCGTTCTCGAGGGAGCCGAGCTGGCGTTCGGCGAGCGGCTGCTGCCGCGCCGCGATCTGGCGAAGGCCGACGTCGTCGTCGCGCTCGACTGCGACCTTTTCGGCGCGGAGCCCTCCGCCGTGCGGCTGACGGGGGAGCACGCCGCGCGTCGGCGAGGCCGGATGAACCGCCTCTATTGCGTCGAGCCCGTTTATACGATCACCGGCGCCGCCGCGGACAACCGCCTATCGATGAAAGGCGCCGACGTGGAGCTCTTCGCGCGCGCTTTGGCCTCTCGCCTCGGGATCGGGGAAAGACGCGAGCGCGCGGAGTGGTCCCGTTGGCTCGCGGCCGTCGCCGGCGACCTCGAGAAGGCGGGTCGCGCGGCGTTGGTCTGCGCGGGCCGGACGCAGCCGGCGGCCGTCCACGCGCTCGTGGCCGCGATCAACGCGCGGCTGGGCAGCGAAGCCGTCTCGTATATCCGTCCGCCGACGCAGGACCCGGAGCCTTCGGCGGCCTCGCTCAAGGCGCTGCGCGACGACCTCGCGGCCGGCCGCGTCTCGCGCCTGCTGATCTTGGGCGCCAACCCCGCTTTCACGGCGCCCGCGGAGTTGGCTTTCGCCGACGCGCTCTCCAAGGCGCGCTTCTCCCTGCACCAGGGCCTATATAAGGACGAGACGGCCCGCCTGTGCGGCTGGCACGTTCCTCTCGCCCATCCGCTCGAGTCGTGGGGCGACGGGCGCGCCGAGGACGGCGCGGCGAGCGTCCAGCAGCCGCTGATCGCGCCGCTCTTCGACGGCCGCGCGGAGATCGAGCTCCTGGCCGAGCTTCTCGCCGAGCCGGAGCGCTCGGCGCACGGCCAGGTCCGGGCTTACTGGAAGTCGCGCGGCGTCGATTGGGAGCGCGCGTTGAAGGCCGGGGTGATCCCGGGCACCGCGGCGAAGGCCAAGCGGGCGCGCCCGCGCGCGGACCTCGCGCGCCGCTTGCCGCCGCCGCCCGAACAGCCGCGGGGCCTGGAAGCCGCGTTTCGTCCGGACGCCCGGCTTTGGGACGGCCGGCACGCCAACAACGGCTGGCTGCAGGAGCTGCCCGAGCCGATGACGCGGCTGACTTGGGACAACGCCGCGCTGATCTCGCCGGCGCTGGCGGAGCGGGAGTCCGTTTCCGAAGGAGACGTCGTCGAGCTTGCCATCGGCGCGCGGCGCGTCGAGGCCCCGGTCTTCGTGATGCCGGGCACGGCCGACGGCGTCGTCGGATTGTGGCTCGGCTTCGGGCGCCGAGAAGGCGGCAAGGTCGCGCGCGGCGCCGGCTTCGACGCGAACGCGCTGCGCTCGCTCGAGGAGCCTTGGCACGCCTCGGGGCTTTCGATGCGCAAGCTCGGCCGGCGCTGCAAGCTCGCCAGCGCGCAGGAGCATCATGAGCTCGGAGGACGCGACCTCGTGCGCGAGGCGACGCTCTCCGAGTTCGAGAAGCGCCCCGATTTCGTCCGCGAGCCGGACAAGGAGCCGGCCGCCGGGGAGACGCTCCTTCCGCGGCCGCAGCCCGGACGCCACCAGTGGGGAATGTCGGTCGATCTCAACTCCTGCGTCGGCTGCGGAGCCTGCGTCGCGGCCTGCGCCGCCGAGAACAACACGCCGATCGTCGGCAAGGACCAGGTGCTGCGCGGGCGCGAGATGCATTGGCTGCGCGTCGACCGATACTTCGTGGGGGAGCCGGCGGCGCCGCGCTCGGTCGCCGAGCCGGTCCTCTGCATGCACTGCGAGGACGCTCCCTGCGAGCTCGTCTGTCCCGTGGCGGCGACCAGCCACAGCGACGAGGGCCTAAACCAAATGGTCTACAACCGCTGCGTCGGCACGCGCTACTGCTCGAACAACTGCCCTTACAAGGTCCGGCGCTTCAACTTCTATGATTATCACGCCGGCGAGGGAGACGAGGAAAGGCTGCGCGACAACCCGGACGTGACGGTGCGCAGCCGCGGCGTGATGGAGAAATGCACGTACTGCGTGCAGCGCATCAGCCGCGCGCGCATCCAATCCGAGCTCGAGGACCGGCCGATCCGCGACGGCGAGATCACGCCCGCCTGCGCGCAGGCCTGCCCCGCGCGGGCCTTCGTCTTCGGCGACATTAAGGACCCGGAGAGCCGCGTGGCCGAGCTCCGCGCCGATCCCAAGCGCTACAGCCTGCTTTCGGAGCTCAACACGCGCCCGCGCACGACTTACCTCGGCCGCCTGCGCAATCCGCATCCGGACTTGGAGCCGCCGGCATGAGCGAGGAGTTCGGCCGCATCACGGACCGCATCGCCGCGCCGGTCCTCGCGCGCGTCCCGAGCCCGGGCTGGACGCTCTTGTTCCTGCCGGCGTCGGCGCTCGTCGTGGTGTTGATGGCCGGCGTCTTCGAGCTGCTGGTCCGCGGCGTCGGCATCTGGGGCATCAACGTGCCGGTCGCGTGGGGCTTCGCGATCACGAACTTCGTCTGGTGGATCGGCATCGGCCACGCCGGCACGCTCATTTCCGCGATCTTGCTGCTGCTGCATCAGCAGTGGCGGACCTCGATCAACCGCTTCGCCGAGGCGATGACGCTCTTCGCCGTGGCCTGCGCCGGCA
>CAZRIP010000129.1:0-9354 GCA_964600165.1 uncultured Elusimicrobia bacterium
GCGGCGCCCCGCGCGACGTCCGTTTCTTGCCCGGGCCCGAGCTTGACCTCGCCGCCGCCCTTCGGCGTCGTGACCGAGACGTGCCCCTCGTCGAAGACGCCGATCCGCGCGGGACTGTCGTCGCCCGCCTGCGACACGCCGAGCTCGGTGCCGCGGACGGCGGCCACGGCCGAGACCGTGGTAAAGCGCATCGCGCGGCCCGCCAGAAGCGTCTTGATCTTGGCGACGATCGCGCCGATGCCGACGTGGAACTCGGTTTGCTCCTGGGCGAGGGAATTCACGAGGAAATCGGTGTTCGGGCTCATCTCGATCACGGTCTCGCCGTCGAGCGTCACCTCGGCGCGGCCGTCGGTGCCCGTGCGCACGAGGTCCCCCTCCTCGACCGGGGCGTCGGCCTCGGCGGCGATGAACTCGCCGTCGGGTTGGCCGTGCAAGTGGACGTAGACCGTGCCCTCGACCGTCGTCAGCCGCGCCTCGCGGTCGTCGGACTCGGGAGGAGACTGATCCGCGGCGTGCAGAGAGCCCGCGAGCAGCAGCATCAGCGCCAAACCGCGCGTCACAGAATGAATATAACGCCGAAAGCGCGATATTTCAACAGGCATTTCACTTCAGCGCCTGGCACCGCTGTTGAAAACTAGCGCTTGCCGATCTTGGTTTGGGGGTTGACCGGCTTGCCGTTCTTGTCGCGGACCTCGAAGTGGAGGTGAGGCCCGGTCGAAAGGCCGGTCGAGCCGACGCGGCCGATCAGCGTGCGGCCGCGCTGGACGAGCTGGCCGGCCTTGACGTAGATCTTCGAGAGGTGGCCGTAGCGCGTGGTCTCGCCGCCCTTGTGGCGGATCTCGATCAACAGGCCGTAGCCTTCGTGCCAGCCGGCGTCGACGACGACGCCGGAGCGGGCCGGGAAGACCGGCGTGCCCCACGGCTTGGCGATGTCGAGGCCGTCGTGCATGCGCGTGCGCTTGAGGATCGGGTGGTAGCGGTTGCCGAAGGTCGAGCTGATGCGGCCCCAGCCCCAGCCTTGGAACGGGAAGTGGAACGTGTCAAAGTCGATCTTGCGGTTGGGCAGCAGGAGATGCGCCCCTTTCGGGAACTCGTAGCCGTTGACGAGAGCGGCACCGGGGAGCTTATTGGTAAGGACGAGCAGCTCCTTGGCCTGCGCGCGACGCTTGGCGTCTCCGCCGTAGAACTTCGCGACGATCTGCTCCAACGTCTCGCTGTCCTTCTTGACCTCGTAGAGCTGCCCGTCCCTGTTATGGACGACCACTTTGCGGCCCGGGTTGAGGATCAGCAGCTCGTCGTTGTTGGTCGTCTGCAGGCTCATCGTGTTCGTGTGGTACTCTTTGGCCAGCTGATTGAGCGAGTACTCGCCCTTGCGGACCTTGTGCACCGTGTAAACGAGGCGATTGAGCCTGTTGAATACGGCGGGATCGGGCTCGTCGGGGCCGGCCGGGGTCAGCACCGAGTAGCGCGCGAAGTCATACGGAATGACCGGCGAGGCGGGCATCGCCGCGTAAGCCAAAGCGCCCGCGACGCCCAGCGCGAGCGCGAAAAGGCCGAGCTTGCGCAAGCTTACGCCCCCGCCATCGCCGACAGCTCCATCGATTTAAGAAAGTCCTTGTTGGACTTCGTCGCCAGAAGCTTGTCGCGCATGAGATCCATCGATTCCACCGAGCCGAGCGGGGCCAGGACCTTTCTCAAGATCCACATCTTATTGATCTCGTCTTCCGAGAGCAAGAGCTCTTCCTTGCGCGTGCCCGAGCGGTTGATTTCGATCGCCGGGAACATGCGGCGGTCGGCGAGCTTGCGATCGAGGTAGACCTCGCTGTTTCCGGTGCCCTTGAACTCCTCGAAGATGACCTCGTCCATGCGGCTGCCGGTGTCGACGAGGGCGGTGCCGAGGATCGTCAGCGAGCCGCCTTCTTCGATGTTGCGCGCGGCTCCCAGGAATCGCTTGGGCCGCTGCAAGGACGTCGCCTCGAGGCCTCCCGAAAGGACGCGGCCCGACGACGGCGTGCACGTGTTGTACGCGCGCGCCAGGCGCGTGATCGAGTCGAGCAGGATGATGACGTCCTTGCCCATCTCGACTTGGCGCTTGGCCTTCTCCAAGACCATGTCGGCGACCTGCACGTGGCGCTCGGCCGGCTCGTCGAAAGTCGAGGCGATGACCTCGCCCTTGATCGAGCGCTGCATGTCGGTGACCTCTTCCGGGCGCTCGTCGATCAAGAGCACCATGATGACGGTCCCGGGATGGTTCTTCGCGATGGCGTTGGCGATCTTCTGGAGGATCACGGTCTTGCCGGTCTTGGGCGCGGCGACGATCAAGCCGCGCTGGCCCAAGCCGATCGGGCAGATGAGATCCATCAGGCGCGTCGTGATCTCCGTGCGGTCGGTCTCCAGGATATAGCGCTTCTCGGGATGCAGCGCCGTCAGGTTGTCGAAGAACGGCCGGTCCTTCAATTGCTCCGCCTCGAGCCCGTTGACCTTCTTGACCTGGAGCAGCGCGAAGAAGCGCTCGCCTTCCTTCGGCGGGCGCACGAAGCCCGCGACGAGGTCCCCTTTGCGCAGCCCGAACTTCTTGATCTGGGACGGCGAGATGTAGATGTCGTCCGGGCCGGAGAGATAGCTGTACTCCTGCGAGCGCAGGAAGCCGAAGCCGTCCGGAAGGACCTCGAGCACGCCCTCGTCGTAGATCATCCCGCTCGCCTTGAGCTGCCCCTCGACGATCTTGGCGATGAGCTCCTGCTTGCGCAGGCCGGAGACGCCCTCGAGCTTGAGCTCGTCGGCGATCTTATTGAGCTCGGCGATCGTCATCTTCGAGAGCTGCGTCACGTCCAGCTGCTTTACAGGCTGCTGCTGCGGCGGCGGCGCGCCGTTGCCGTTGGCGGGCTTGGGCGCGGGCGCGGCCGGCTGGCTCGGCTGAGGAGGCGGAGTCAGGGCGGGCGCGGCGGTCTCTTGGTGCGGCGTCTCGGGTGTCTTCATGCGACGGCTCCTCGCTGCAGCAAGCGCAGCGCTCGGTGGTATGAGGCGATCTTGCGGACGAAATCTTTCGGGCTTCCGGCGTTCTCGATGACGACGTCGGCGCGCGCGGCGCGCGCGGCGTCGGTCAGCTGCGCGGCCATGCGCCGCTTGGCGTCGGCGGCGGAGATGCCGCCCCGCTTGGCGACGCGGGAAAGGCGCAGGACCGGCGGCGCCGCGATCGCGACGGTCACGTCGAAATCCTTCTCCCGGCGCGCCTCGAAGAGCAGGGGCACGTCGGCGACGAACACGCCGCGGGCCCGGCGCGCGCGCCGCGCGAGCTCGGCCAGCACGAGGCCGTGCGTCGCGCGCTCGAGGCGCCGACGCGCCGCGGCGTCGCGGAACACGCGCGCGGCGATCGCCGCGCGGTCCGCGGTGCCGAAAAGAGCGAGAAGCCGGCGATGCGCGGGCCCCCCCGGGCGCGCTTGACGCCGGGCGATGTCGTCGGAGGAGGCGGTCTCGCAGCCCAGGCGCGCGAACGCCGAGAGGGCCAAGCTCTTGCCCGCCCCGATGCCGCCCGTAAGCGCCACTCTCAAAGCTTTCATGATCAATGCTTCGTCTTGTCGGAGTAGCGGCGCATGACCGCGCGCTCCTCCTCCGTCAACGAGTCCAGCCCGCTGACCAAGATCTTGTCGAGGATCCGGTCGACTTCCTCCATCGCGGCCTGCGGATCGGCCGACTCCGCCGCGGCCGCCGCCGTCGCCGCGCGGCGCCGCGGCTTGCGCGGGGACTCGATCTTGAGCGACTCGCCGAACCATTGCCGCCACAAGCCGAGGGCTTTGACCTTGAAGATCCACCACCAGCGGATGTAGACGTAACCCGTCACCATGCCGCCCAAATGAGCGAAGCGCGCCACGCCCGGCGTCGCGCCCGTCGTGCCGGCGAAGAACTCGATGAGGCCGAAGAGGATCGCCATGTGCGCGGCCTTGACGGGGATCAGGAAATAGAGGTACACGACGGCGTCCGGGTAGAGCATCGCGAAGGCGACCAGGAGGCCGTAAACGGGCCCCGAGGCCCCGATGACCGGCACCATCGAATGAGGGGCGAGCGCCACGGAGGCCGCCGCGGCGCCGAGCCCGCAGATCAAGAAGAACTTCAGGAACTCGCGCTCGCCCCACTGGGACTCGACGGGCATGCCGAACATCCAGAGCGCGAAGAGGTTGAACAAAAGATGCATCAGCCCGCCGTGGATGAACAAGTACGTCACGGGCTGCCAGACCCAGCGGTCGCGGACCACGTGGAGCGGCACGAGGCCGAAAAGATCGAAGAAGCTGCGCTCGCCCACGATCATCGAGAGCAGGAAGACGACGGTGTTGACGACGATCAGGGCGCGGATCGCCGGAGGCATCCGGCTGAAGTTGATCGGCTCGTGCGAGAACGCGCGCGGGCTCAAGCGACTTTCTCCATGTCCTGCCAGTTCTTGCCGACCTTCACGTCGACGACGAGCGGCACCGAGAAATGCACGGCGGTCTCCATCTGCTCCTTGACCCACGCCGAGAACTTCGAGACCTCGGCCTTGGGGACCTCGAACAGCAGCTCGTCGTGGATCTGAAGCAGCATGCGCGCCTTGAACTTGCCGGCGGCCAAGCCCCGGTGGACCTTCAGCATGGCGAGCTTGACGACGTCGGCCGAGCCGCCTTGGATCGGCGTGTTTCCCGCCGCGCGCTCGCCGAACTGCCGCAGCGCGGTGTTCTTGGCCGCGAGCTCGGGAAGGAAGCGCACGCGACCGAGGAACGTCCGCGCGCAGCCTTCGGCCTTGGCCTGCGCGAGGTTCTGCTCGATCCAGCGCTTGATGCCGGGATACTTCTCGAAATAGGCGTGTATGATGGCGGCCGCTTCCTTGTTCGGGATGCCGAGCGCGTTCGACAGGCCGAACGCGGTCTGGCCGTAGACGATGCCGAAGTTGACGGCCTTGGCGCGCCGCCGCATCTCCTTGTCCACGCGGTCCGGCGTCACGTGAAAGACCTCGGAGGCCGTCCTGGTGTGAATATCTTCGTTGCGGCTGAAAGAGTCTCTTAGAACCGGGTCTCCCGACACGTGCGCGAGCACGCGCAGGTCGATCTGCGAATAGTCGGCCGCGACGAGCTCCATGCCCTTGGCGGGGATGAAGGCGCGGCGGATGCGCTGCCCGGCGGCCGAGCGGATCGGGATGTTCTGCAGATTGGGATCGACGCTCGACAGGCGCCCGGTCTCGCTGCCCGTCTGCTCGAAACGCGTGTGGACCCGCCCGTCGTCGCGATGCAGCTTGTCGAGAAGGGCGTCGACGTAGGTGCTCTTGAGCTTGTTGATCTCGCGGAAGTCGAGGATCTTGGCGGGCAGCGGGTGCTGGGCCGACAGCGCGCGCAGGGACTCCTCGTCCGTCGAGCGGCCGCCCTTGGCGGTCTTATGCAGCACGGGCAAACCGAGCTTGTCGTAGAGCAATTCGCCGAGCTGCTTGGGCGAGTTGACGTTGAGCGGCGCGCCGGCGATGCCGTCGATCTCCTTTTGAAGCGAGTGGAGGTCGGCCTCGAACTCGACCGACAGCTTCCTCAAATAGGGGGCGTCGATCGAGACGCCGAGGCGCTCCATGTCGCGCAGCACCTCGATCAACGGCATCTCGACGTCGAGGAAGAGCGAGGTCACGCCGGCCGAGTGCAGCCGCGCGTCGAGGTCCTCGCGGCCGAGCGCGGCCCTGGCGCGCCACAGCAGCGCCGTCTTCCAGTCCTCGCTCGCCGCTTCGTCGTCGAGCTTAGGGCGGACCGGACTCAGGCAGTAGTTGGCGAGCAGCACGTCGTATAGGGGTTCCGAAAGTTCCAGGCCGAGCGTCTCCAGCGCGTGCTCCGCCTCCTTGAGGTTGTAGCCGACCTTGAGCGCCTTGCCCGTCAAGATCGGCTCGGCTTCCTTGGCCGTGGCGACGGCGACGCGGCCGTCCTCGAGGCCGAGCGCGACGTAAGCCTTCGCGTTGTCGGTCAGCGCGCCCGCGCTCTTGAGCGCGGCGACGACGACGGCCTCGGCTTTGGCCAGGTCCTTGGAGAGCACGGAGAACGCGACTTCTTTCTGGGTGAGCTGCACGCGAGGCTTTTCAAGCACCGCGGTGCCGCTGCCGGCTGCCGCCGGAAAACTTGCGCCCGCGCCTGCCGGCGCGGGCGCCGGCATGGCGAGGGAGCTCGTGGGCTGGACGATGGACTCTCCCGTCATTTCCTTCAGAAGGGAGCCGAACTCGAGCTCGGTGAACTTGTCGCGCAGCTTGGACGGATCGGGCTTGGGCAGCCCGCAGTCCTTCGGCCCGATGTCGAGCGGCACGTCGTCGACCAGGCGGATCAGCGAGCGCCAGGTCTCGATGTTCGCGGCGGCCTCCGTCAGAGCCTTGGCCGCGCCGGGCTTGATCTCGGGATCGCCCGCCTTGGCGGCCTTGATGGCCTTATCCAGGGTGCCGTACGACTTCAACAGCTTGACGGCGCCGACCGGGCCGACGCCCTTGACGCCCGGGACGTTGTCCGAGGCGTCCCCGACGATCGTCAGGTAATCGATGATCTGCTCCGGGCTCACGCCGAACTTCTCCTCGATCTTCGGCGGGTCGAAGAAGACGGAGTTCGTGAAGTCGCGCATGACGCGGATGCCCGGCGAGACGAGCTGGAGAGCGTCCTTGTCGCCGGTGATCAGCACGGCCTCGTAGCCGGCCTTCACCGCCTGGCGCGCGAGGGTGGCCATGACGTCGTCGGCCTCGAATCCCGCCTTGTCCGCGCAGACGAAGCCCATGGCCTCGACCATCGAGTCCGCGCGATCGAGCTGCTTGATCAGGTCTTGGTCGATCTCCTTGCGCGTGGCCTTGTAGTCGGCGTACGCCTTGTGGCGGAACGTGGGCTCGGGCCGGTCGAAGCAGACGGCGACGGCGTCCGGCTTCTCGCGCTTGACGAGCTGGAGCAGCGTGCGCGCGAAGCCGTAAAGCGCCCCCACCGGCTCGCCCTTCGAGTTGTTGAGCGGCGGGAGAGCGTGATACGCTCGATGGAGATAGGCGTGTGCGTCGACGAGGTAGAGACGAGGCTTCATGGAATTACGGCGGACGGCACCCGGAACAGGCGGCGTTTACGGCGTCACGAAAAGCGGATTCGGGCTTTTAGGCGGCGACGAGGGTATCGAGCGTCTTCTTGATCTCGGCCTTCGAGTGCACGCCCACCAATTGCTCGACCACCTTGCCGCCCTTGAAGAAGAGCAGCGTCGGGATCGCGGAAATCTTGTAGCGGCTGGCCGCGTTGGGGTGCTCGTCGGTGTTGATCTTGGCGACCCTCACCTTTCCCGTATACTCCTTCGAGATCTCCTCGATGACCGGGGAGAGCATCCGGCAGGGACCGCACCAGGGCGCCCAAAAGTCGACTAAAACGGGCTCGGGGCTCTGCACGACGTCCTTGTCGAACGTATCGTCGGTCAGCTGGATCTCGGACATTGGGTTCTCCTTCGGAAAGGGGGTCGGCGCATCGGGGAAAGGCGCGACGAACTTCGATTAATAATACCAGGACAAGCGCGGCCTGTCAAGGCGACGGCGCGTGAAGGTCAGCGGCGCTTGAGGAGCTCTTCGATCTCCGTCCAGAGCTTGTCCATCGTGATCGGCTTGGAGACGAAGAGCGACGCGCCGGCGAGCAAGCCTTCCACCTGGTCGCGCGCGTCGTTGTACTTGGTGGAGGCGGTCATCAGGATGATCGGCGTGTCCTTGTAGCCCTCCATCTTCCTGATCTTGCGGCACAAGTCGAAGCCGTGGACGTCCGGCAACTGCACGTCGACGAGGACCACCGAGGGCTGCTGCAGGCGCAGCGAGGCCAGGGCCTCGGCGCCGGTGCCGGCGCCGGAAGCCTCGACGCCGCGCAGCGCCATGACGTCGATGAACGTCTCCCGGAAGCGGGCGTCGTCTTCGACGATGAACATCGACAACTCTGCGGTCTTCATAATCCCCTCTAAAAAGCGCAGGGGACGCGGATGATTTCCGCGTCCCCTGGTCGCACCCGATTTGGTCGGGTCGTGGATACCCCGGGGCCAATCCCCCAGGCTACAGGGGCTCTCGGTAAGAGAGCCTTGATCCTTAACGACATGATGATTATACGGCGGCCGCGCGATCCGCGCCCCGGTCGGAGGGCCTAGCGCGGGCTCGCTTTTAGACCCGGGCCCGCAGGGCCCGTAGGGCCATGAGAACACGGGTCTTTCGCCTAAGGGGAAGTCTTAGCCCGTTCGCGCCGAAATAAAAATCTCGACTCACCCCGGGGTAGGTCGAGATTTTCGACTATCGCCGGCGATAGTCGAGCTCAGTCGTTGGGGCCGCGCAGAAGCAGGTCGATCTCCGACCAGAGCTTCTCGACGGTGATCGGCTTCGTGAGAAACAACTGCGCGCCGGCGAGCACGCCCTCGACGCGGTCGCGCGGGTCGTTGAACTGCGGGCTGGCCGAGATCAAGATCACGGGAGTGTTCTTGAAGGCCGCCATGCGCTTGATCTTGCGGCAGAGGTCGAAGCCGTGGATGTCCGGCAGCTGCACGTCGAGGATGATGACCGCCGGCCGGGCGTCGCGCAGCGCGCGCAGGCCCTCGGCGGCGGAGCCGGCGCCGACGGCGCCGACGCCGCGCAAGGACATGATGTCGATGAACGTCTCCCGGAAGCCGGGGTCGTCCTCGACGATGAAGATCGAAAGGGGTTCGGCCGAGTTCGGGCTCATCGCAGCACTTCCTTGAGGCGCTTGTACGCGGCCTCGACGTTGAGGAACCCGCGGCCTTCGGCGGCGTGGCCTTGGCCCGTGGGCTCCAAGGTCTCGAGGACGGCGCGCACGACGGCGTCGAGCTTATCGCCCTTGGTCGTCACGCCGAACATCATGCACAGGAGAGCGATCGCGCCGGCGACGTCGGGCGTCGACATCGACGTCCCCGAGATCGCCTTGACCGGGCCTTTTTCGCCGTCGACGCGGTCCGCGCCGAGCCCCTCGGGCCAGGCGCCTTCGACGTTCGAGCCTATCGCCGTCGCGTCCGGGCGCGGCGTCACGCTCTCGTCGTCCTTGGTCATCGGGCTGCGGTCGCCCCGGGAAGAGTAGCGCGCGATCTTCTTGTCGCGCCCCGCCGCGGCGACGGAGACGACGCGCAGGGCGTTTTGGCCCGCGTCGAAATAGACGATCGCCGGCGAGCCGATCGTGTTCGCCCTCGGACCGGCGTTGCCGGCCGCGAAGACCAGCACGTGGCCTTCCTTGGCGAGCTTGAGGACCATCTGGGAGTCGGGCCCGTTCGGGTCGCCCTCGTCGTCGCCCCAGGAGTTCGAGATCACGAGGTTGCCGTCGTTGCCGGCGGCGGTCAGGGCTTTCAAGATGTCGTCGGTCGAGGCGCTGCCGT
>CAZRIP010000130.1:0-9007 GCA_964600165.1 uncultured Elusimicrobia bacterium
CTCCGCCGCTTAGCTGAGGTGCTTGCTGACGAGCTTGGTCATCTCGAACATATTGACGACCGACTTGCCCGCGAAGACCGCCTTGAGCTTGGCGTCGGCGTTGATGTTCCGCTTGTTCTTCTTGTCTTGCAGGCCGTTCTTCTTGATGTACTGCCAGAGCTTCTTGACGACTTCGGTGCGCGGCAGCGGCTTGCTGCCGACGACCTCGGCGAGCTCGGAGCTCGGGGTCAATTCCTTCATGAACGCGGCGTTTGCCTTCTTGGCCATGATTCTCTCCCTTTATCTCGACTGAAATCGAATGACGTCGACTATTCTGCCCTATGCGCCCCGTCGGCGTCAAGACTATCCGAGCTTGACGGCGAGCAGGTCGTAGCGCACGCGCTCGCCGGGGAAGGGCGTGCTCGATTGCAAGACGACGCGGTAGCCGAGCTTCTCGTACTGGGACTTCGACTTGAGCGCGGCGGCGAAGGCGGGGTCTTTCTCGAGCTCGCTCGCGAGCTCGGCGTTCTGGCACAAGACGACGAGCTTGCCGTCGCCGTTGAGCGAGAGCGCCGTCAGCGCGACGACCTGGACCGCGCCGGGAAGCGTCGGAGCCGCCGCGGCGGCCTCGGCCCCGGCTTGGCGGGCTTCCAGGCGGATCATGCGCGCTTTCGCTTCCGGGAGAGAAGCGTCGATCGCGGCTTGCACCCAGTCGAGCAGGCGCTCGCGCACGTCGCCGATATCCTTGGCGGTCGCGATCGGCTGGATGCCGCCCTCGCGGTGGATCGCCTGCGCGAGCGACGAGACTTCCTTTAAATAGGTGTTCTTCTGGGCGTCGGGGATGAAGTACATGACGACCAAATGGACTTTCTTGGCGTCGGGCGAGCCGTACTCGATGCCGGCGGGGCTCCAGCCGACGGCGCAGATGAGCTCCCCGCCGCCGGGCGAGCGCACGTGCGGGCAGGCGATGCCCAGGCCGATGCCGGTGTTCTGCGCCTTCTCTCGCGCCATCATGGCCTCGGCGAGCTCGGGGCTGCCGCCCAAGTCCGGCACGGCCTCGATCAAGTGCGCGAGGAACTGCAGGGACTTGTCCTTGTCCGCGTCCGGCAGTTCGATGAGCCGGCCTTCTTGGAGGGCGTTGAGCAGCGACTTCACGACATTATTCTACCTTAGTCGGCGCCGAAGAGCGCGTTGAAGCGCGTCTTCATGAAGTGCGCGAAGACGCAGTAGGTCGCGCAGGTCGCGCCCATCCACGGCCAGAACGAGGCCGGCAGCCGGACGAGCCCGAGGTAGCCGCCGATCGGCGTGTAGGGCAGGCCGCACGCGACGCCCATCACCGCGAGCGTCGTCAGCGTCAGCGCGAGCGAGGCGCGGCTCTGGACGAACGGGATCTTGTTGGTGCGGATCACGTGCACGATGAGCGTCTGCGTCAGCAGCGACTCGACGAACCAGCCGGAGTGGAACAGCTTCTCCAGCTGGAGCTGCGCCGCGGGCCCGCTCGTCTTGTAGGCGGCGCAGCCGTAGAAGAACAGCATCAGCGCGAAGGTCGTGTAGTCGAAGACCGAGCTGACGGGGCCGAGGAAGAACATGAACTTCTTGATGCGCTCGATATCCCAGCGCCGGGGCCGCAGCAGATACTCCTCGTCGACGTGGTCGAGCGGGATGCCGATCTGGGAAAAATCGTAGAGCAGGTTGTTGACGAGGACTTGGACGGGCGCCATCGGCAGGAACGGCAGCCAAAGGCTCGCGCCGACGACGGAGAACATGTTGCCGAAGTTCGAGCTCGCGCCCATGCGGATGTACTTGATGATGTTGCCGAAGACCTTGCGGCCTTCGATGATGCCGTCTTCCAGCACGAGCAGCGACTTCTTGAGCAGGATGATGTCCGCGGACTCCTTGGCGACGTCGACGGCGGTGTCGACGGAGATGCCGACGTCGGCGGTCTTCATCGCGGGGGCGTCGTTGATGCCGTCGCCCATGAAGCCGACGACGTGCCCGCCGCGCTGCAAAGCGCGGATGATGTCGTCTTTCTGCGCGGGCGTCAAGCGCGCGAACACGGTCGTCTTCTCGGCCAGCGCGGTCATCTCCGCCTCGGAGAGCCCGCGCAGCTGGTCGCCCGTCACGATCTTCTCGATGGGAAGGCCGACGTCCTTGCAGATCTTCTTGGTGACCAGCGCGTTGTCGCCGGTCAAGATCTTCGTGCCCACGCCGGCCTTGCGCAGGGCCTCGAGCGCGGCCGTGGCGGTCTCTTTCGGCGGATCGAAGAAGGCGATGTAACCCAGGAGCGTCAGTTCCGACTCGTCGGAAATGGAGAATATCTCCTTGTCCCGCGAATATTCGCGGTAGGCGATGGCGAGCACGCGGTAGCCGTCCGCCGACAGGTTCTCGTACTCCTCAAGGACGTCCTGCTTGAGCATGTCGATGAACGGATGGATCTCGTCGTCGACTTGATAGCGCGTGCAGACCTTGAAGAGCTCCTCGACGGCGCCCTTGCAAATCAGCACGTGGTCGCCCTCGTAGTCGATGACGACCGACATGCGCCGGCGCGAAAAATCGAAAGGGATCTCGTCGACCTTGCGGCAGGTGCGCTCGACGTCCAGGTCCGAGTGCGAGAGGATCGCGACGTCGAGGAGGTTGCGCAGGCCGGTCTGGTAGTACGAGTTCATGTACGCGTAGCGCAGCACGTCGTCGGACTCCCGGTTGGTGACGTCGACGTGGCGCTCGAGCACGATCTTGTCCTGCGTCAGCGTGCCCGTCTTGTCGGTGCAAAGGATGTCCATCGCGCCGAAGTTCTGGATCGAGTTAAGGCGCTTGACGATGACCTTCTTGCGCGACATCGCGAGCGCGCCCTTCGAGAGATTGACCGTCACGATCATCGGCAGCATCTCGGGCGTCAGGCCCACGGCCACCGACAAGCCGAAGAGCAGCGCTTCCAGCCAGTCGTGCTTGGTCAGGCCGATGATGAGGAAGACGACCGAGACCATCACGACCATGAACTTGACCATGAGCCACGTGAAGCTCTCGACGCCGCGGTCGAAGCTGGTGAGCACGCGCTGGTTCGAAAGATGATGCGCGATCTCGCCGAAGTGCGTGCGCCCGCCCGTGTTGACGACGACGCCGCGCGCCGTGCCGGAGAGCACGTTCGAGCCTTGGAAGACGGCGTTCGGAAGATCGATCGCGCCCTTGCCGTCCGTCGGGACGGCGGCGCAAGCCTTCTCGATCGGCATCGACTCGCCGGTCAGCGCGGATTGGCTGACGTAGAAGTCCTTGGCCGTGATCAGGCGGAGGTCGGCCGGGATGATGTCGCCCGCGGCGAGGACCACCACGTCGCCGGGCACGAGCACCGACATCGGCAGCTCGGCCTCCTTGCCCGCGCGCACGACGCGGCAGGTCGTCTTGACCATGGCGAGCAGCCGTTCGACGGCCTTCGACGACTGCGCTTCTTGGATCCAAGCCAGCGCCACGGACAGCACGACCATCGCGCCGACGACGCCCGCCGAGACCGCGTCGCCCGTCGCCGCCGAGGCCGTCGCGATGACGAGGAGCTGGATGACGAGCGGGTTCTTGACGCGGTCCCAGAGCTCGCCCCCAAAGCCCTTTTGCTTGGCCTTGCCGACGACGTTGGGGCCGAAATCGTCGGTGCGCGTTTGGACCTGCTCGTCGTCGAGGCCTCTTTCCGAGGTCTTGAGCGCGGCCAGGACGGCGTCGGGAGCGAGCGCGGCGACGCGCAGCATCTCGGTCTCGCCGGCGGCCGCGGCGCCGCTCGTTTTCTTCGGCGCGGGGCGCTCCGTCGTCGAGAGAGGGGCCATAATTGGTCAGTCTACTACTTTTGGCTCAGAGCGATCACGCCGGTCCAGGGGACGGGCGTCGGGCCGCCGCGCAGCTCTTTGGCGCGTTCGCGCAGGAATTTGGCGGGGCCGTCGGAATCGCCCAGGCTCGCGAACGCGCGCTCCGCGGCCTCGAAGGCGCCGCGCTCGAACGCGGCGAGGCCCTCCTCGAGCGTCCGGGCGCGTTCGGGCGAGGGCTTGGCGGCGAGCTCGTAGAGATCGAGCGCGGACGCCATGCCCGCGGGCTGATATTTGCCGACGCGCACGGCGGCGCCCGCGGCGGGGGAAAGCCGCGTGGCGACCTCTCCCGTGACGAGGATCGGCGTCTTGAGCGCCTTGGTGATGCCCTCGACGCGCGAGGCTTGGTTGACGATCGGCCCGAGCACGCCGTAAGAAAAAACCTGCTCCGAGCCCATCGTGCCCGCGACGACCTGTCCCGTATGGACGCCGATGCCGCAGCGCCAGCCGGACGTCGCGCCGCCGATCGCGTCCGCCATCGCGAGCGCGGCGCGGCAGGCGCGGTCGACGTGGTCGGTCTCCTCGAAGGGCACGTTCCAGCACGCCATGATGCCGTCGCCCATGTACTGGAGCACGACGCCGTGCTCGTCTTGGATGATCTGCGTCATCGCCGTCATCGCGCGGCGCAGCTCGCCTATATAAGGGAGGATGTCCTCCGTCTTCTCTTCCGTGCGCTTGGAATAGCCCCTGATGTCGAAGAAAAGGATCGTGCTTTGCGCGAGCTTGGGCTCGAGCCCGTTCATGTCCGCCGACTTCAAGATCTTCGAGACGATCGGGCCGGCGAAGAAGCGCTCGAGGCGGCCTTCCCAGGTCATCAGGCGGTCGACGGCGAGCGTGCGCGCGACCATGTCGGCGACCAGGCCGACGAAGCGCGCTTCTTCCCTTCGAGACGAGGCGCCGCCCGCGTCGCGGCCCGCGGCGTAGAGGACGAGCGCGGGCTGACCCGGGATGCGCGCCGCGGCGCAGACGGCCCAGTCCAAGCCCGCGTAGGCGGTGGCCTGCTGTCCGGCCGGCTGCTGCGTCGGCTGGGTCCAGGAGTAGAGCGTCGGCTGCGGAGCTTCCTCGAGGGCCTTGCGCACGAGAGAACGACTGGGCCGGTAGCGCGGGAACGCGTCGCCGGGAGCCGAGTCCTCGCCCAGCAGCTCGTCGTTCTCGCCCAGGACGCAGGCCCAGGACGATCGCGTCGAGCGGCGCAGGAGTTGGGCGATGTGCGCGTGAAAGCGCCCGCTGTCGCGCTGGCGCAGGATCGCGGGCAGCTCGAGCAGCTCGTTCCAGCGGATCGGCGACTGCGCGCCCATCGAATAGAGGTCGTTGACGCTCATCGTCTTGAACGCGAAAGGCGAGGCGGCTTGAGCGTCCGGCGGATGCTGGAGCTCGATCGGCGAGCGGGCGGGGGCGTCGTCGACGTAGCAAAAGCGCGTGCGGCCGATCACGAACACTCCGCCCGGCGGCAGCTCGAACTCGTCTTTCGGGGTTCCACCCTGATAGACGGGATTGGAGGCGCCCAGCAGCCTCCGGACCTTGAGCTTGCCGGTCCCGAGGGAGACTTCGGCGTGCCGCCGGCTGACGTGGAGGTCGCCCTCGACGCGCACGTCGGCGTCCTCGCCGCGGCCGATGAGCAACGGTTTGCCGGAGCTCAGGTCGAACGAGAGTTTCTTTTGGTCGGAGAGCGTGACGTCGAGCCGGGCCATGCGAGGCAAGTATAAGGGGGGACTGGCGCGCCGTCAATCCCGGGGCTATACTTCCGTCATGACCAAACCCCTCTACGGACTCATGATCGCTTCGCTGGGCCTGCTGCTCGCGCGCGGCGCGTCGGCCCGCCCGCCTGGTGCCGATGACCAGCCGTTAGATCAATCAAATAACTGCTTCACGAAGGAGCACTGCTCGCTTTATTACTTCGCGAAAGGAAAACGCGTCACGCTCGGGTTGGAGGAGCTCAGGAAGCTCGACGTCGAGCAGGTCGAAGCGTTGATGCCGGGCCTGAAAGACACGTTGAGCCGCTTCAGGGCGATGGATGCGTCTCAAGGCAGCAAATTCGCGCCGGAATTCGTCGGCAATACGAAGAAGGTCATGGATTCGCTCGGCGTCTATATTACCGACGCGTCCATGCCTGATCCCGCGCAATACGCGAACTTCGATGAGCTGGGCGCGGCGACCCGCCTCGTCGTCCAAAAAAACCAGCAGCAGCAGAAAAGACGCGACGCGATCTCTTTGGTCGCCCCCCAACTCGAAGCGATCTTGTCTCCGGGTCCACAAGGGACCCCGCGTATTTGAGGGCCGCGAACGGCTAAGCGGAGCGGGCCCGCTCCCAGGCGCCGACGAAGCGGATCGCCTCGGCGCCGGTCAGCCTCACTTCCTCGCGCACGTGGGCCTGCGCGAGCTCCTCGAGCGAGTGCCAGCGCATCTCGCGGTGCTCCTTGGGCGCCAGGCGCGCCGGGCCGTCGCCGACGGGCCGGCAAAAATAGATCAGGTCGATGTGCTGCGGGTGGTTCGGGATGTCCTCCAACTGGACGTGGTTGGGGACGTGCAGATACCGCAGTCCTTTCTCCGACGCCTCGGGGCTGCGCTTGGGCGAGCAAATCTCGGCCTTGAGCCCCGTCTCCTCGGCGATCTCGCGCAGCGCGGCGTCGTCCGGCAGCTCGCCGTCGTCGATGTGGCCGCCCGGGGGCAGCCACATATCGAGCTTGCGGTGCAGGAGCAACAGCGTCTTGCCCGCGCGCACGACGTAGCCGGTCGCGACGAAGTGACGTGAGATCACTTCTGGTGGGACGTGTCGAACTTGCGGCGCTCGGCGATGCGCTGCATCTCGGCGGAGGCTTTCGGATTTTCCTTGAGTACGAGCTGAAAGTCCGAGGCCACGAGCGCGAAGAGCTGCGCCGGCTCGGCGCACGTCACGGTCGCGTTGCGCGGCTCGCGCGAGATCAGCGCGATCTCGCCGAAGAAATCGCCGGCCTTGAGCGTGGCCACGTTCTTGCCGAGGCTGAAGAAGCCCTTCTTGAGCGAGACGTCGACCGTGCCCGAGTAGACGATGTAGAAGGCGTCGCCCATCTCGCCCTGCTTGAAGACCTTCTCGCCCGCGGAATAAGAGTAAAGCAGCACGTAGGGTAGGATCTGCTCGATCTGGCCGACGGTCAGCGGCGAGAAGAACTCGACCTTGCGCAGCAGGCGCGCGAGCACGCCGATCTCCGCGTCGCCGACCTGGAGCTTAGTCACGCGAATCCGATCCTCGCACTTTTAGATGCGCTCGACAAGATCGCCGACGGCGACGCGGCC
Organism: uncultured Elusimicrobia bacterium; assembly: GCA_964600165.1. Lineage (GTDB taxonomy): Bacteria > Elusimicrobiota > Elusimicrobia > UBA1565 > UBA9628 > CAZRIP01. The sequence goes on from CAZRIP010000130.1 coordinate 7,098, forward strand.
GGGGGTCATCACGGCGCCGTAGACGCCGAACGCGGCGTCGGCGTGGTCGACGAGCGCTTGAAGGATCTCAGGCTGCTTCGGTAAGTCCGCTTGAAGGTGAGTGGTCATCACGCAGCGTTTGCAGGGCTTCTTGACCAAAATGTCCGCCTTGCCGATTCGTAAATCCCCGAGCCAGCCGAGCTCGGGGAACCCCTCGTGCGCGTCGGCGCCCTCGATCGGCTCGACGACGACGTTCGGGCGGAAGCGCCGCGCGTCCCAACCCAGGCCGGGCGCCAGGCGCTCCATTGTCTTCAACGAGGCCGTCGTCAGGACGTGCAGCGGGAGGTCGTCGAAGTTCATGCCTTCCGCGGGGACGAGGCGGAATTTCTCTCCGAGCCAGTCCGAGAGCCGCGACGAGGCGTCGCCGTCGGAGGTCGAGAGCTCGCCGCCGTCGGGCAGCGTGATCTTCGCGGGCGGGACCTCACCTTCTCGCGGAGCGGTCTCGTAAACGGCCGAGGCGAGCATGAGGTCCGCGAAGCGCTTGGCGGACGCGGCCTTGCCGTCCTTGCCGCGCAGCGCCCAGCCGCGGTCGCCGGGGATGCCGCGCTCGCCGACGTGGGCCTCGCGCAGCGGCTCGCCGCCCATCGACTTGACCGCGTAGCGGTAGAGCGCTACGACGCGGCCGATGGCAGGCATGAGGCGAACTCCACGATGGCTCGGGCCGTCTTTTCGGGCTCGTCCAACGGCGTATGATGATACGCGTTATCGAGTTGGACGCCGCGCGCGCCGCGCAGCTCCTTGAGCACGCGGTCGAAATCTTTTTTCGGCATGACCTCGGAATGCCCGCCGCGCATGACGAGGGAGGGGACGGAAATCTTCGCGAGCGTCGGCCAGACCGGCGGATAATTGGAGCCGAACGCGCGCCAGTCGAAGCGCCACGTCCAGCCTTGCGGCGTCTTCTTGACCATGTGCGTCCCGAGCGCCGCGAGTTCCGTTTCCGAAAGAAGCGTCCCTTTCGGCTGCAGCCGGAAGTGCTTCAGCAGCTCGGCCTTGTCCTGATAGTAAGGCTGCGAGCGGCTGCGCGCGCGCATGAAGCGGCCCTCGCTCGTGCTGTCGATCTCGGACAGGAAATCGAACGCCCCGAGCGCGATCAGGCGGTTGGGATACTTGGCGGCGTATTCCAACGCGACCCGCCCGCCCATCGAGTGGCCGACGAGCACGAACTTGCTCCAGCCGAGGCAATGCCGCGCCGACTCGACGTTCTCCGTATAGACGTCCAATCCGTACTTGCCGTCGGGCCTCCAGCCGCTGTCGCCGTGGCCGGCGAAGTCGAGCGCGACGGGTTTGAAGTTTTGGGCGAGCGCGGGCGCGACGCCGTCCCACCAGCGCACGCTCCCGCCCATCCCGTGCAGCATCAAAAGCGGAAGACCCTCGCCGCCCCAGGACAGCAGGTGCAGGCGAGGGTCCTCGTTGGTCCAGAACGGGATGGGCTCTTCGAAATCCATCCCGGAAAGTCTACTTAATTGGGCGCTTTGTCCGCGTACCACCCGCCCTTGGCGGGGTCGTAGTCGATCAAGACCTTGTCGCCGCGGCGGATGCGCCGCGCCTTGCGGGCCTCGAGGATCGCGTGGTCGAGCTTGCGGTCGATCTCCTGCTTGACCGGGCGCGCGCCGAACTCGGCCTTGGTCCATGAATACTCGACGAGGAAGGCCTTGGCGAGCGGCGTCAGCGCGGCTTCGAGGCCGTGCTGGTCCTTGTTGCGCGCGTTCAAGTCGTTCATGCGCAGATCCACGATCTGGCGCAGGTGCTGGCGCAGCAGCTCGTTGAACACGATCGTGCGGTCGTCGCCGACGCGGTTGCGGAACTCGGGCCGGAGCTTCTGCTGGAGGTCCTCCAGGTACGCGTGCTTGATCGCGTCCTGCCCGGCGATC
>CAZRIP010000131.1:0-8974 GCA_964600165.1 uncultured Elusimicrobia bacterium
CCCTAGCGATGCTGTTCTTCTTTATGCCGGAGACGAATCCCCACGCAAAAAGGGCCTAGCTATCGATTGAATTCAGCGTGTCGCGCAAGGTTAGGAGAGCTTCGCGTTGATGTTCGAACGAAACGCGAGCCGAATCAACGCGTGCGCTTTCGCCGGACTCCCGCGCGGATGAAGCGGCGCACGCTTTCGCAAGCGAATCCAGACAGGACTCGAAAAAGCCCTCGATAAGCTCGGTCGCCTCGTCGCCTGCGCGCTCCAGACGAACGGAATAATCATATCGCAACCGTCCCGCGTTGAGATCCATGGCCTCGGTGAGTTTTTTCTGCACCGCTTTCCAGAAGAACGGCTTGAACAGACGCAGCGTTGGAACCGAGCCGAACCCGCCGCTCCAGGCCGAAACCTTATCGACGATGAACCAAACCGACGGCGGCGCGATGTCCAGCGGCGGCTTGCCGATGGGGCCCGATTGCAGATCAAGCGCCTTCGCGGCCGTCGAGATCGTGTCGTTGACGACATCGACCGTCTTCTGAAGATACCGGTCCGTGATCGCCTGGAACTGCGCGCTCCAGGCTGGCTCCTCCTTTTCTAAAAGCTCAGCGAACGAGCCTTCGACCCGCGCCATCAAGACCTCGTTCAGCTTTTCACGAACCGCGCCGGCAGACTCCGCCTTGATAGAGCGGTAGGCCGTTTCGAGTCCGGCCTTGGCGCTCGCCGTTAGAGCGCGGACGCTCTCATAGAGCCGCTGCTCGACCGCTTTCTCGTGGAGTTTAAGCTCATTGTTGTAGAGAGCCGTCAATTCGAATTGCTGGCGTTTGGCGTCATCGACGCTCTCCCGAATCTTCTTCGACAGCATCTTCCATTCATCGGCGGTCGCTTGCGCGACACGAAGCCGCAGGTCGATATCGAAAATGGCGCGGTCGGCAAGACCGGCCGCACGGGAGACAACTGTTTGGCGAAGGACTCGGGCCTTCTCCACTGCCAGAAAGCCGTGCAGCTGTGATTCCAACTCACCCAAACCGCTGGCGGCGACCTTTCCGTCGTCGTTGGCGGAACGCCCCTGCAGCGCCAGCTTGGCCGATATCGGTATAACCGGCGCCTGCTGATCGCCGAGCGCGTTCTCCATGACCTTTCTCGTGAACTCCAGAGAGGCTTGCAGGTCGGACGGCTCCAGGTAGTCCGTCTTGTTCTGGACCACGAAAAGCTTGCGCGCCCACCGTCTCACGGAGTGGAGGAATTCAACCTCCGCCTGGCTGATCGGAGGGTCCGCCGAGAGGACCAGGATCACCGCGTCGGCCTCGGGCATATACTTCTGCGCGACCTCGGTGTTGTGGCGATAGACCGATCCAGACCCTGGCGTGTCGACCAGCAGCGTGCCGTCGGCCAGAAACGGCGCCGGAGCCTCGACGACGACGCGCTTGACGCGCTTCTCGTTCTTTGGGTTGCGTTCCTCGGAAATGAAGTCGACGATCGAGCCTATCGCCGTCTCGCGATGGTGGCCCCCCTGGAACTCCACGAAGGCTCGCGCTTCGGAGCCATGCCGCACGACGGTGACGACGGACGTCAACGGCACGGCGGCGACCGGCAGGAGCGGCCGGCCGATGAGGGCGTTGATCAGGCTCGATTTACCGCGCTTGAACTCCCCCATCACGACGACTTGAAACTGGTTCTCGGCGAGCTTGCGCGCCAGCTCTCGGGCTTGATCGGCAGCCCTGACGTCTCCGTCATCGCGAAAGAGAGCTTCCAGTTTACGCAGGTCCTCGATCAGCGAGGCCGAGCGGCCTTCCCCCGACTCAGACATCGTCGCCGGTCTCCTTATCGATTCTCTGTAAGAGATTCTTCAAGTTCTCCTCAATGTCCCTCTGGATCGCGATCGTAGGCCCCGCGGATATGCAAGCGCGATAGGCCGCGATGGCCTTCTTATTCTCGCCAATGTTCTCCAGGATAAGCGCATGGGCGAACAACGCGCCCGGCTGGCGCGGCTCTTGCTCAAGCGCCTTGCGCGCCATGAGTTGAGCCCTCTCGATCTCTCCAAGAGCGAGTAGCGCGCGGGCAAGATTCGCCTTGAAATGCGCCTTCCATGGATTGATCTCGACAGCCCGTTGGAATTCGGACGCCGCCATGGCGAAGTGGCCCATCTGGAAAAGCTCGCAACCCAAGTTGTTGTGGTTGAAGCCCCCCCAAGGATTCAGACCGATCAAGCGTTCGCGCCGGTCCCGGGCCTCCGGCGTAAAGTGGTTCTTTCGACGTTTAGCCATAAATCCGCTTCCTCCTGGAAAGAAAATGACTCCCACCGATTTACGGTAGGAGTCATCATCCTCGGGCGTCCGAGGCGGATTAGGCGAACTCCATCGCCTGCGAGTAGATTAAACCAATTTCGGGCCGGCCATCACAAATCAGAAGCACTATCTTCGTAAGAGTATGGCCGGAAAAGTGGCCGCTTTTTGACAAAGCAGCGCAAAACCTGGCAATGCCCGGCAACGCGGCGTTTGCTGATTTCTCGTTGAGGAAATGCGATTCCCGAGGGGATCTGGAGGGTTTCGAGGAAGGGTCCGAAATCGCCGAAGTGTTTTAGAAAACCGACGTAATAAAAAACGGCTAGCGCCGCTGGCGGCGCTTCATTGGAACTCCGACGCCTCGGTCAGCGTGAAAGACGTCCGGCCGCGCGTGGTCTCGAGCTCGCTGTTGTGCAGCCTCAATAGGCCGGCGACGACGGCGCGGTCGTCGGGCTTGAGCGCGCCGTCGCTTCCTTCGCAGCTCACGTCGACCTGAGCCCGCCCGCCGCGGTTCTTCGAGAAGGTTACGCCGATCGTCACCCGCCCCCCGGGCGGCGACGCGCGGATCATCTGCCCGAGCAGCGTGCTCAGGATGAGCGACAGCGCCGCGCGATCGGCCCAGACTCGCCTGGCCGGAGACTCGATCTCGACGGTGAAGTTCATCGGGATACTGCCGGCGAGCGGCTCGAATAGGGCGACCGCGTCCGCGATGACGCCCCCGAGCTCGATCTTCTCGTGCTTCTCCGAGATGCGCGCGGACTGACGCCGGCTCTCATCGATGAAGCCTCGCGAGACCGTTTTCATCCGATCCATGACCTCGAGCACGTTCTCCCAGACCGCGGCGCGGTCTTTCTCGCGGCCGCGCATGAAATCGATGGCCGTCTCGAGGACGGCGACGGCGCCCGCGATCTCGCGGCCCATGATGAGCGTCATCGACGCTCTGATGCGGCTCGCGGTCTCCTGCGCTTCCTGGCGGATTTGGACCTCCCGCTCGCCGACGCGCCGCAACTCCGAGCAGCACCAGACGAGCGTGCTCAAGGAGATCATGCGCATCCCCGCGGTCCAGCTCAGGCGCAGCGGCGTCCAGAACTGAGGCGAATCGGCATAGTGCATCGCCGACCCCGAAATGACGCTCGCCGCGGCGAAAAAGATTCCCATCCCGGATCCGGAGTACCACGCGGCGAAGAACACTGGAATGAAATGGAACGGGATGAAGTCGAGCTCCGGCCGCGCCGCGATATCGAGCCACACAAGCGCCGCCATGGCCAACGCCGAAATGGCGAAGATCGTGGCCGGGCGCGCACGCTTCAAGCGCGCGTCTATTTCCCTGATCATTTCCCTCCCGACTGAGGATGGCGAACCTTCACGCTTGCTGCAACGCGGCCGCTTCGGCCGCGTCTTCTTGAGCCCAGACCGGCATCAAGAACGAGAACCGCGAGCCGCTTCCAGGCGCGCTTCGCAGTTCCAGAACGCTGCCGTGCGCCTGGATGATCTGCTTGGCGAGAGAAAGTCCGATGCCGAATCCCTTCGGCGCCATCCTCTTCCCGCTCTCGGCTCTGTAAAAATCGTTGAAGATCTTCTCGCTGTCGTTCTCGGAGATACCGATCCCGGTGTCCTGGACGTAGAACCGGTAGTGGTCGGGATTGCCGAGCTCCTTATCGATTCCGACGTCGATACAGCCTCGGTCCGGGGTGTATTTGATCGCGTTCGTGAGAAGATTGCTGATCACTAAGGCCAAGGTCGAGGGGTCTGCCCTGACCGGGCGCAGGCCGTCGGCGATTTGGACGCGCACGACGAGGCTCTTGTCTTTGGCGAGCAGCGCGAGGCGATCGACGACGGCGCGCAAGACTTGCTCGCCGTCCGTCTCCGCGAGGGTGATCGCCAGTTTCCCCGCTTCAAGCCGGCTCATGTTCAGCAGGTTCAAGACCTCTGAGTTGAGCGACTTGGCGTTGCTGATGATCATCGAAAGGAACTCCCTCCTCTTCGTGAAGTCGAGGCTCGCCGCCGACTCGTCCAACAAGAAGGCGCAGCTTTGGATCACCGCCAAGCCGTTGCCGAACTCGTGCGAGACGAGCGAGACGAGCTTGGTCTTGAACTCGCCGAGCTCTTGCTCCCGGCGGAACTGCGCGTTGACGTCCGAGGCGCTCCGGGAGAACCGTAGGAGAAGGCTGCGCAACTCCGGGATCGCGCGCATCCGTTCGATGCTCCAGGTCTGCCCAGGCCTCCATCGCTCAGCGGTCCTCTCGATCTCTGAGAGCGGTGAGACCATGAAGTAATAGAGGTACGAAGCGATCAGAGACGCCGCGAGCAGTTCGATGCCTAATCGGACGAGCATCCTGTGAAACGTCGACTCCCGGGTCTTGTCGAGCGACTTCTCGAGGTCATTTATGGCGCCTGAGGAGACCTCATCCAGCGTCTCGTTGACCCTTCTGCGTTCGGCCGCGCCCGTCGCGCGACCGTGTTCCTCCTTTCGCAAGAACAACGCCATCTCACTCCGCAGCTTGAAGAGAAGGCCGTTGATCGCGCCGCCGTAAGGTCCCGGGGCGACGTCGGCCTCGGTCTCCTCCAGGCGTCGGATTCGCCGGTCGCGCCGGGTCGTCGAGTCTGGATCGCCGGCGGCGAGTTGGCGCATCTCTGCGCGCAGTCTCGGGGCGAGCGTCAGCAGATGAAGGTCGCGCGCGACGGTATTCTCGAGAGTCCTATCGTCTCGGATCCGCAGGTAGTATAAGACGCTCGACGTCATCACGGTGACGAGCATGAGGAGCGTAAAGACCAGGAAGTGCGTCTGGAGGCTGACGGCAGCGCTTTGCTTCGAACCGTGGCTCTGAGGCATCCTCGTGTTAGACGACGGCCGACCCAAAAAGTTTCGCCGGCGCCGAGCTCAACGGCTACCAGCCGGAGCGCTCGCCGGGCCGTAGGTCCCGGGCCCGTCGGCGTCAATTAAATCTTCAAGATCGAATCGACAAATATTCGGTAAGGCTCCCGTCGAAAAAAGCGGTAAAAAACGGCGCGAGGGCTTGCCTCCGCGGCGAGAGCCGTTATACTAATGCCATGAACCGATTGCTCCTGAGCGCTTGCGCCGCGGCGTCCCTTCTCGCCTTCACCGTGTCGACGGGCTTCTGCCAAGACGAGGAGCAGAACCAGAACCAGAACCAGAACGAGCCGTCCGGCGCCGCGATCGGCGACGGCGCGAACGCCTTGGGCGGATACGGCTCGGGCGTCGGGAAAAAGGACAAGGATCCCGCCGGCTCCGCGCCCACTGCGTCGGGCGACGGGGGCGGCAGCCACATCACCCCCGCCCCCCCGCCCGATCCCGCGTGCACTCCCGAGCCCGTCTCCGATAGCGGCGGCTACCCGCGCGTGCTGGACGTGCACGTGGGGCATGAAAGCTTCGAGTCTCGCGGCATCGTGCTGAGCGGCGATTACTTGTACGTCTCCGGCCATCCCTTGGACAAGGCGACGACGCCCGGGCTCGAGACGATCGACGTCTCCGACCCGGGCCATATACGGGTGACCTCGATCTTCCACGGCACGGACCTGGAGGTCAACGGCGGCGCCGTCACGGGGAAGACGCTTTACATCGCCGGCTGGAACCCCAACAGCGGCCTCTTCGTCTTCGATCTCACCGCCCCGTCCACGCCGAAGCTCGTCCAGACGATCGTGACGCCGAACTACTCATGGGGCGCCACGGTAACCGGCAATCTGCTCGACGTGGGGCTGGCCAACGAGACGAACAGCGGCGTCGTCACCTACGACATCAGCAATCCCCAGAGCCCGAAGCAGATCTGGACTCTTCAGGGGGGCCAGCGAGGGGCCATGGGCACTCCCGCGCGGATCGACCAGTACATGTATCTTCCCAATCTCGACGCGCTTTGGATCTACGACGCCTCCGATCCCGCGAATCCGAAGAAGCTCGGCGAATACGATTGCGGCCAGACTTGCGGCAGCGTCGTCGCGCACGACGGCTACCTTTATATGGCCATGGGCGCCGGCGTGCACGTGCTCGACGTGTCCGATCCGGAGAAGCCGAAGGAGGTGGGCTTGGGCCCCGTCGATTGCTTGGGCGGCATGAACTTTTCGGGCGATCGCATGTACATGCCGGCGAGCGGCTGCGGAGTCTACATCTTCGACGTCAGCAATCCGGTCAGCCCGCACGTCATCTCGAACGTGTTCCCCGAGTGGCCCGGCGCGGGCCAGGGCGGCTATCCGATCGCCGCCGCCGGAAGCGGACCCTACCTGTTCGTCGGTTCGACGAACAGCGCCGGCGTCCACCCCGCGGGGTCGAACAAATGGATCGGCTACGGGTTCGATTCCCCCTGCTTCGGCGAGCGCGTCTACAGCGTGGCGCTCGAAGCGCCTCCCGGCAGCAACTGACGGGACGGCGATTTCCTATACTGAAGGCGATGAGCCGCAAGCGCCGCGTCGCATCCGGCGTCGCGTCGGATATCTGCTGGCCGGCGGTCGCTCTCTGCGCGCCCGTCCTCGCCGAGCTCTCCTTCGCCTCGCGCCGCTATTGGTTCACCGACGCCGCCGTGGCGGGCCATTGGCGCGTCCTCCGGGGCCTCGCGGTCGCCTGCGCGGCCGGCGCCGCGCTGCTCGCGGCGTCGCGGCGCGCCCGGGAGTCGGCCGCGAGGAACCTGGACGCCCCGGTCGCGCGCGGGTGGCTGGCGCTCTCCTTCGCGGGCGTCTTCGCCTGGCTCTTCTTCATCAAGTACTGCCAGTATCGGGGCTTCCAGCTGCCGCGCGACACCACGGCGAGCGCGAACCTCTGCTTCAACCTGCTGCACGGCTACGGCTGGCGCTGCCCGGTCTACGGCGTCGATAACCACTTCGCGGTGCACTTCATCCCCTTCTTCGCGCTGATGTCGCCGCTGCTTCTGCTCCACAACGGCGCGCTGACCTTGATCGTCGCTCAGACGCTGCTGCTCGCCACGCTGCCCTTCGCCGGCTATCTCCTCGCGCGGCGGCTGACGGGCTCGGGCGCGGCGGGTTGGTCGGCGCTCCTTCTGATCGTCACGAGCCCTTATTTCTTCGACATGGCGATCGCGAGCGTCTATCCCGGGATGTATTTGAGCGCGTTCTTCCTCTGGGCCGCGGTCGCGCTGGAGCTCGACCGGCCTTGGCTCGCGGCCGCGTCGATCCTTTTGCTGCTTTCGACCGTGGAGCAGGCTTGCCTCGCCGCGCTCGGCTTGGCTGTTTATCAAGCCCTGCGCCGCGCGCGCTCCGACCGGCGCGCCGCCTGGTTATGGGCCGGCGCGGGAGCGCTCGCGGCGGCGCTCTTCGCGCTCGAGCTGCGCTACAAGTATTCGTTCTCCGATGCCGCGCGGTTTCGCACATGGAGCACGTTCCACGGCCTCGGACCGACGCCGGGCGCCGCCGCGCGGGCCGCGCTCGCGCGTCCGTTCGCCGCCGCGGTCTCTCTCCTGCGGCCGGCGGCGAGGACGGCGCCCGCCTTGAAGCTCTTGCTGTCGACGGGCTTCCTGCCGTTGTTCTCGCCGCTTGCCCTCGTGCCCTGGGCCGTCGATTTCCTGCCGAACTTCCTCGCCGACCCGGGCGACATCTACCACACGATCGGGCTTCAGTACGCGGGGTACGTGATCGGCCCGCTGTGGTGGGCGGCGGTGTTGGGCCTGTGCCGGCTGCGGGCGCGGCTGGCGGCGCGCGCGGCCGAGCCGGCGCTCGCCGCGTTCGCGTTGGCCGTCGGGGGTCTGAACCTCTATCTTTCGCCCTTGGGGCTCGCGCCCGATTGGTCCCGCAACTTCTTCAGCGAGGCCCCCGGCGCCGTCGCGGCGATCCCGCCGCGCGCGAGCGTTTGGGCGCTTGAGTACGTCTCACCGCGGCTCGCCTGCCGGCGCGACGTCAAGGCGATATCCGATGGCCTCGATCCCGCGTTCCTGGAGAGGCTCTTCGTTCCCGACTACGTGCTGCTTGACCGCGGCTGGGCCGGGCGAGCCTCGCCGGCCGATCGCGACCGCCTGCTGACGTTCCTGGGGCGCGAGGGCTACGCGAAGGTCTACGAGCGCTCCCAACTCGTCGTTTTCCGGCACCCGAAGGAGCCGCTCGCGGACGCGCGCGGCGCGCCGCCGCCTCTCGCTCTTCCCGGTCCCGGTCCCGAGGCGCAAGCCGCGGCCCGGCTGCTCGCGCGCAACGACGACGCGTCGGGGACGCTCGCGCTCGCGCTCGCGATGGCGCGCTCGGGCGACGACTACGCGCAGTTCAACGCCGGCCTCTATCTGATCCAGGGGATCGGCGCGCCGAAGGACGAGGACGCGGGACTGCGCTGGTGGAAGGCGGCGGCCGAACGGGGCTTGGCCCGCGCTCAGGCGGAGTACGGGCGCGCCCTTTTCGGCCGCTCGGATTACGAGGGCGCCGCGAAGTGGCTGGGCGCGGCCGCGGAGCAGGGCGACCCCGTCGGGGAGCGCTACTACGGCATCCTGCTGACGCTCGGACGCGGCGTGCCGGCCGATCGGGAGCGCGCGGTCTTCTGGCTGCGCAAGGCCGCGGATGCGGGGGACGCGGAGGCGGCCAAGGCGCTCGCCGCGCTCAAGTAGCGCCGAACTTCAGGTTCTTCTGCGTCAGGGCGTCGCGAAACCAACGGTAGAGCCGCCGTTGATACTCGGGCAGCGGCTCCTCGGGCCGATCCTTTTGGGCCGCCTCGCGCGCGAACGGCAGCCCCGCGCGGCTCGAGATCGGCTTGCCGC
>CAZRIP010000132.1:0-8806 GCA_964600165.1 uncultured Elusimicrobia bacterium
CCTCGCGGCTTCCAAGGCCGCCTTGATCTCCTCGATCCGCTTGCTGATGCGGTCGTTGATTCCCGCTTCCGCCATCTCCGAGGCGACCCTCAAGGCGTTCGCGACGGCCCGCGCGTTCGATCTGCCGTGGCAGATCACCGCGTTGCCGCCGACGCCGAGAAGAGGCGCCCCACCGTACTCGTCGTAGCTCATGCGCTTCTTGACCCTGGAAAACGGGCCGCGTAGCGCCAGGGCGCCGGCTTTGGCGATCACTCCGCGCGAAACCTCGTCGCGCAGCATCCCGAAGATCGCTGCTCCGGCTCCCTCGAGGAGCTTGACGGCCACGTTTCCCACGAAGCCGTCGCAGACGACGACGTCCACCGTCCCGGCCGTGATATCGCGTCCCTCGACCGGACCGAAGTACTCGAGACCACTGCATCTTAGCAATGGAATAGCCTCTTTGACCAGCTCATTTCCCTTGGAATCTTCCTCGCCGTTCGAGAGGATTCCGACGCGCGGTTTCGTCACTTTCAGGATGTGTTGCGCGTAGAGCGTGCCCATCGCGGCGAAGTGCAGCAGATGCCAGGGCTTGCAGTCGACGTTGGCGCCGGCGTCGAGCAGGACCGTCGTCCCTTGGGGCGTCGGCAGCGGCGCCGCGATCGCCGGCCGCAGCACTCCCTCGAGCCTCTTGAGGTGCCAGAGCGCCGCGACCACCGTCGCGCCCGAGTGCCCGGCGGAGACGAAGCCGGCCGCCGCGCCTTTCGCGGCGAGCTCGGCGCAGGCCATGATCGAGACGCCTGGCCGCGCGCGGCAGGCGGCCGCGGCGTCGTCGGTCATCGACACGACGTCGGGCGCGTCGACGAGCTCGAAGCGCTCGTCGACGGCGCCGACCCCGCGGGCCTTGAGGGCCTCGCGGACCTTGTCGGCGGGGCCGACGAGGACGACCTTCAGCCCCCACGCGTCGGCGGCGATCACGGCGCCCTCGATGTTCGGGGCGAGGCCGAGATCGCCGGCGGCGGCGTCGAGCGCGATCTTCACGCGAGGTTCAGCGGGAGCGTTAAACGCCGGCCCATCATCCGCCACGTGGCGGATGATGATGCGCAATAGAGCTCCGAATCTCGACTATCGCTGGCGATAGTCGAGAACATGGAGCTGTATTTCACCTACTGCTGCTCGCCGCCCTCGGGGTTCTTCTCTTTCTTCTGCTTCGGGGCGACGGCGAGCTTGCCGCCGTACCAGCCGCAGTGCGGGCAGACGACGTGCGGCCGGCGGACGCGTCCGCAGTCCGGGTTCTCGCACTTGCTGGCGCTGACGGCCTCGAGCTTCCAGTTCGCGGAGCGCCGGCTGTCGCGGCGCGAGCGGGTGTGCTTGCGTTTCGGATTAGGCATGGTTGCATTCTCCTAGATTCAGGTTCTTCTTGCACGTGAGACAAAGGCCTTTGCAGTCGGGCTTGCAGAAAAAACGATAGGGCATCGCGAGGGCGATCGCCTGGCGGACCTCTTCGCGCGCGTCGATGAAGCCCGCCGCGGGAAAGGTCGCGTCGACTTTCGCGGAAAACGGCTGCTCGGGCCGCTCGAGGCAGCGGCAGCACTCGAGCGCCCATTTGCCGTTGACGTCGCCGACGCAGTCGACCTCGTCGCCGCGCATGGTCAGATCCAATTTCACGTCGATCGGCGAGACCAATTCGGCGGCGGGGCCCATGACTTCCTTGTACGGCTCGGGCTCGACGGTGCCGGCGAAATGGAGCGTGCCGGTCTCCCGCAACGCGTTGAGCTCGAAGCGCAGCGGCTGCTCGGCGCTCATTGGGCGAATCCCACGGTCTCGCGCACGAAATACGACGGTTTGTCCTTGATGTCGAAATAGACGCGGATCAGGATCTCGGCGAGCAGGCCGATCATGATGAGCTGAAAGCCGATGAGCGAGAAGAAGATCGATACTTGAAACAGCGGCTGATCCTTGACGAAGATGCCGAGCGCGAGCTTCTTATACAGCGTGACCGCCGCCATCGCGGCGCCCAGCAGCCCCATGACGAAGCCGCTGCCGCCGAACAAGTAGATCGGCTTGGCCATGTAGGCGTCCATGAACTTGACGGTCAAAAGATCCAGCAGGACCTTGAACGTCCGCATGATCCCGTACTTCGAATGCCCCTTGAGGCGCGGCCGGTGATTGACGGGAAGCTCCGTGATGCGCGCGCCGAGAAACCCCGCGAAGGCCGGCACGAAGCGGTGCATCTCGCCGTAGAGGCGCAGGGGCTTCAAGTACTTCGCGCGGTAGAGCTTGAGCGTGCAGCCGTAGTCGTGCAGCGGCACGCCGGTGATGCGCGAGATGAGTCCGTTGGCGAGCATCGACGGGAGCTTGCGGTTGAGGAACGCGTCCCGGCGGTGCTTGCGCCAGCCGCTGACGACGTCGTAGCCTTCGTTGAGCTTGTCGATCAGGCGGGGGATGTCGCGCGCGTCGTTCTGCATGTCGGCGTCGAGGCAGGCGATGAGCTCCCCCGACGCGTGCTTGATCGCGGCCGCGAGCGCGCCCGTCTGGCCGACGTTGCGCCCCAGCCGCACGCCCTTGAACCCGGGATGTCTCTTGCAGAGATCCTGGATGGCGCGAAAGGAGCCGTCGGTCGAGCCGTCGTCGACGAGCACGACCTCGGAGGTCATGCCCAGGCCCGAGAGCACCGAGGAAACTTCCTCGCCCAGCTCGGACAGGCTCTCCTCTTCGTTGTAGACCGGGATCAGGACGCTGAGATACGCCTGATCCGACTTCTCAGACATTGACCGGCGTCTTCTTGAGCGCTTGGAGATTCTTGACGATCGCCGCGCCGAACTCGGAGCACTTGAGCTTCTTCGCGCCTTCCATCTGGCGCTCGAAGTCGTAGGTGACGGTCTTGTCCTGGATGGTCTTCTCGAGACCGGCGACGACGAGGTCCGCGGCCTCCTGCCAGCCCATGTGCTCGAGCATCATGACGCCCGAGAGGATGAGCGAGCCGGGATTGACCATGTCCTTGTTGGTGTACTTCGGGGCCGTGCCGTGCGTGGCCTCGAAGATCGCCACGCCGTCGCCGATGTTGGCGCCCGGCCCGATGCCGAGGCCGCCGACCTGCGCGACGGCCGCGTCGGAGAGATAGTCGCCGTTCAAGTTCGGCGTGGCGAGGACGGAGTACTCGTCGGGCCGCAGCAGCAGCTGCTGGAAGGTCTGGTCCGCGATGCGGTCCTTGATGAGGATCTTGCCGGCGGGCATCTTGCCGTCGAGGTTGTCCCACAGCTCGGCCTCGGTGACGATCTGCTCGCGGAACTCCTTCTTGGCGATCTCGTAGCCCCAGTCGCGGAACGCGCCCTCGGTGAACTTCTGGATGTTGCCCTTGTGGACGAGCGTGACCGACGGCTTCTTGTGGTCGATCGCGTACTGGATCGCCATCTTTACCAGGCGCTGGCTGCCCGTCTTGGAGATCGGCTTGATGCCGATGCCCGAGTCCGGGAACGGGACCTTCTTGTTCATCGTCTTCGTGATGAAGTCGTAGACCTGCTGGCATTCCTTCGTGCCGTACTCGAACTCGATGCCGGCGTAGATGTCCTCGGTGTTCTCGCGGAAGATGACGATGTTGAACTTTTCAGGCGCTTTGACGGGACACGGCACGCCCTTGAACCAGCGGACCGGCCGCACGCAGGCGTAGAGGTCGAGCTTCTGGCGCAGGCCGACGTTGACCGAGCGGAAGCGCGGCGTGATCCACTCGCTCTTGCACTTCGGGCAGTTGGCCGGGCGGTCGTTGAGCTCGGCCGCGCAGTCGAGGCAGACGAACTTGAACTGGCCGGCGGGCGTGGTCAGCGGGCCCTTCAAACCCACCCTGAATTCGGTGAAGGCGTCGAGCGTTTCCTGCGGCAGCACCGTGTCCTTGTCGAAGTTCTTGAGGGCGGTCAGGCCGGCGAAGACCTCCATCCAAACGATCTTCTTCTTGCCGTTGTAGGCGGCCTCGACGGCGCCGTCCAAGACGACTTTCGTGGCCTTCCAGATGTCCGGGCCGGTCCCGTCGCCGGGGAAGAACGGGATGATCGGATTGTCGGGAACGGAGATCTTGCCGTTCTTGTACTCGATCTTCTTGCCTTCGGCGGGCACCTTGATCTTCTTATACTGGGCCATGGGAGGTCTCTCCTATAAAAGCGGGCAAATCAGGCCAAAATCTTAACAATTTCACGACCTGGACGTAAAGCGCGGGGCTACGCGGCGACGCAGCGCCGGGGGTCGGCGAGGAACGCCGACGCGTCGCCGCGGCCGAGCGCGAGCGCCGACTCGATGTTCTCCCTCTTGAACCCGAGCATCGAGAACGGCAGGACGCGCGAGGGGCTCAGCCGGAAGACCCGGACTTCCGGGTCCGCGGCGCGCTTGCCGGCGATGCCTTGGCTCGTGAGCATCCGGATCGTCTTGCGGCAGCCGAGCTCGATCTCGTCGAAGATCCCGGTCGTCTTGCGGTCGAGCTCGTCGGGCCGCACGGGCTCGAGGACGACGATGTCGCGGCAGCCCTCCAGGCCCTCGAAGCGGAACGGCTCCTCGCAAGGCACGAAGCCGTCGAAGCTGCGGCCCCGCCAGCCGTCGAGGCCGAGGGCGGCGGTCGGAAACACGTAAGGGATCGCGCAGCTCGTCACGAGATGGCGGAGGAGGTCTCCGTCCCAGCGTCCCCCCTCGCCCGGCTCGAAATGGGCGTAGTCGCGGCGCTTGCGGTCGACGCGCGCCGTCGCGATGACGAGCGGGCGGCGCAATCTGCCGCGGTTCGCGGCGTCGTCGGAGCAAAATGAGAGCGCCGCGCGCAGCGGCTCGGCCGAGCAGAGCGAGAACGGGAAAAAACGCGGCGAGAAGCGCAGCATCGAGGCGTCGACCGTCTTCCAACGCTCGACGAGCTCCGCGCCCAGGCCGAGCGCGTACCCGGCCGCGTTGAGCGCGCCCGCCGACGCGCCGAGGACGCGGTCGAACTCGAGCCCGTCTTTCTCGAGCTCGAGCAGCGCCGCGGCCTGCCAGGCCCCGAGCGCGCCGCCGGCGGAGCAGGCGAGCCCGAGCGGCTTACGAAGCTCGGCCACGGCGCTCCAGCTCCTCGGCGTAGAGGTCTTCTTGCGCGCGCACCATCAGGTCGATGTCGAACTCGGGGCCGATCGAGGCGCGCGCCGCGGCCCCGATCTTTTTTCTCAGCGCCGCGTCGTTCAAAAGCTCGATCACGCGATCAGCCAGCGCGGTCACGTTGCCGACGGGAACTGAATAGCCGTTGACTCCGTCTCGGATCACGTCCGCGACTCCGTCGGTCGCGTAGCAGACGCAGGCAAGTCCGGTCTTCATCGCCTCGACGAGCGCGCGCGGCAGGCCCTCCCACAAGGACGTCATCACGAAGACGTCGGAGACGGCGAGCAGCTCGGCCGCGTCGCGCCGCCAGCCGGCGAGCGTCAGGCTCGAGCTCAAGCCGGAGGCGATGATCTGGTACTCCAAGCGCGGGCGCAGCGGCCCGTCGCCGATGAAAAGGAAGTTCGCGTCGGGGACGGTGGCGCTGACTTTCTGCGCCATCGCCACGAAATCTCCGGGGTTTTTCTGCGGCTTCAAGTTGCCGATCGAGACGACGAGCGGGCGGTGCCGGCCGATGCCGGCCTCCGCGCGCTTTTTCGCGGGGTCAGCGACCGCGGCTGGAAATTCCGAGAGTTTGACGCCGGAGCGGATGAGCGCCGCTTTGTCCACTCCTGACAGGCCGTGCGCGCGCGCGTACTCGACGTTCGCCTTGGACACGAAGATCAGCCGGTCGCTCGCGCGGCAGCACAGCCGCTCGAGCCACACGTAGAGCCGCTTGGCCCACCAGCCTTGGCGGTCGTGGAAGCCGAAGCCGTGGTAGGTGTGCACGACGACGGGGACGCCGGCGACGGCCGCCGCGAGGCGCCCGAGGACGCCGGCCTTCGAGCTGTGGGTGTGAACGACGTCCGGGCGCTCGGACGAGAAAAGCGAGATCAGCTCGAGGAGCGCGAGCAGGTCCGAGCCGGGGCGGACCTCGCGGACCAAGGGATCGAGGAACCGCACGCGCGCCGGCGCGACGGCGCGCTCGGCCTCGGCGTCGAGCGTCCCGCCGCGGCCGGTCACTACGAGGCAGTCGAAGCGCGCGGGATCCAGATGCGCGGCGGTATAGAGGGTGTTCTGCTGGGCGCCCCCGAGATCGAGCCGCGTGACGACGTGGATGACCTTGGCGCGCGACATCACGCCATCTTACTTATTTTGATCGGCCGGTTTTTTGCGGCGGGGATTCTTGGGCATGCTCTTCCAGACCGGGCCCTTGGCGGCGGCCTTGGCCGTCTTGGAGGCCTTGGCGGGCTTGGGCTTGGCGTGGACGTCGTCGACGACGAGCTTCGGGAAATAGGTCCCCAGGATCTTCAGGTAGTCGCGCCCGAGCCCGGCCTGGCCGACGGCGCCCGCGCGGCACATGCCGAGCCCGCTTCCCGTGCCCGCGCCCCAAAGGATGAACTTCGAGGCGTTCGAGCCGCTCATGATCGGCGTGATCGTAAAGAGCGTCGAGCGCAGCGAGCCCGGCGACAGGAAATCGGAGATCGCCTGCGCGCCCTCGAGCGTGATCGTTTCCCGCGCGCCGACGACCTCGAGGGATTGGATGCGCCCCGTCGGGCTGCGCTTGACCGCGCGGATGTGCTTGATCGCGCCGATGTAGCGCACGCGCTCGATGCGCGTCTTGAGGTCCTTGGCGTCGATGATCCGCACCCAGCGCGCGCTGTGCTCCGGCGAGTTGCCGGCCTCGCAGAAGCGGTCGCGCGGAGGGTAGTCGTGCGTCCAACGCTCGAGCTCTAGAGGCGTCCTCGGCCCCGTCGAGGGAGCGGCGGCGTCCGTGACCGAGACCAGGTGGGCGAGCGCCGGGTCGCCGCTGCGCGCGCCGTCTTCGGTGACTCCTCCGCAGTTTTCGTGCTGGGCGACTTTAGCGAGATGGCCGTCGAGCGTGAGCACGAGGCCCTCGGTCGCGGCCACGGCCTTAGTGGCCTCGCGCATCTCCTCGTTGACCCCGACGTAGCGCTGGCAGCGCTCGGAGTCGCAGATGTCGGAGCGCTCGAGGTTCGGCTTGGCCTGAAACCTGCTCCAATAGGCGAGCGTGCGCGCGACGACGGCCTGGGCCTTGTAGGCCTCGGACGGGCTGTACTGCGGGAGCGCCGCGCCGACGACGCCGTAAAGGTAATCCTCGACGTCGAGCTCGTTGACGATCTTGAAGCCGAACGGCGTAGGCACGATCTGGATCTGCCCGCGCAGCTCGCGGTCTCCCGGGTCGAAGCCCGACGCCTCGACGAAGCGCGGGCTTTTGAGCAGGACCGAGCCGAGCCTGCCCTTGGGCTGGATGACGAAGGGCTGCTTCGACGTGTATTGGATATTGCCCGCGGCGTCGCGGACCTCGACGAGATTGTTCTCCGGCCGGAACTCGACCTGCCATTGGTCGAAGCCGCGGCCGTCGTCCTTGACGACCTCTCCCGCGCTCGAGATCAGCGAGAAGGGTCCGTTGGCGACGAAGTAGACGCTCGTCGCCGTCGCGGGCGAGCCGTCGCCGAGCGTAAAAAGCGCCACGCGCACCGAGTCCGACGACGACGACGGCGCGACGAGGCCCTTGGAGTCGGGATCGAGCAAGGGCCGCGAGAGGCGGCGGATCGGCAGCGACGTCTCCGGGTCGCCGGTGATGAACTGCGCGAGCTTCTTCGTGCGCTCGAGGGCGTCCTCGTCCTTGGGGTCGAACGTGAGGATGCGGTGATACGCGAGCCAGGACGAGCGGTTCTCCCCGATTTTTTCATACACGCGCGCCATCTCGCGCAGCGACTCGAGGTTCAGCGGATCGAGGTCGACGCTCTGGCGCAGATAGGCGAGCGCGGCCTGCGTGTCGTTCAAGGCGAGCGCCGTCATCGCGGTCTCGAACGACGCCGCCGAAAGGATGTAGGGGCCTTGCACGAGCGCGCTGCGCAGCGGCGACATGCCTTCCTTGGGTCGCGAGTCCTGCAGCGCGGCCATGCCGAGGCCGACGTTCGCCTCGGCCTGCGAGGCCGTCGTCGAGGAACGGTCGATCGCCTTGAGGAACGACTCGCGCGCCTCCTTTGGCCGGTCGGCCGAGACGTAGGTCCACGCGCGCTGGTTCCAGATGAAGCCGTCGGCGTCCTCGAGCAGCGAGGCGCGCACCCAGTCCGCGAGCGCCTCGTCGCGCTTGCCCTGGTCGCGCGAGAGGATCGCGATGTTGGCGTCCGGCTGCGAGCGCGTCAGGCCGAGCGTCGCGAGATACCGGAAAGCGCTCGCGCAATCGTCCAATCGCCCCTCGAGAAACGCCGTGTAGGCCGACTGCAGGGTCTCCTGAACGTCGGCCGAGTAGGCCCATCCGGCGGCCAGCAGCAGGAGAACGCCGAGAAGCCGGCCCGCGTGTTTGGTCATCGGCGCCCTTTGGCGCGGCGTTTCTTGGCCGGGCCGAAGCCGGAGTCGACGAATTGATCGGTCCTTTTGCCCGCCGCGTCGGGCTCGATCTGCTCCTCGTCGGCGTCGGTCCGGGCCAGCGGCAGCACGCCCATCGGCGCCGCGGGCGTCTCGGCGATGACCTGATTGAGCAGTTCCGCGGCGCGCTTCGGGTCCGACGAGGCGGCCGCGTCGGCCTCTCGGCGCTTGGCCTCGACCCGCGCGACGTCGTCGCCGCGCGCCCGGGCGGCCGCGAGCACGTCGTCCGCGGTCTTGGACAGCGCCTGGACGTGGAGCGCGCGCCGGCGGGCCTCGTCGAGGGCGATGTCTCGGGCCGCCGCCGCGCCGCCCGGATCGGCGGCGACCGGCGGGTAGCGCCAGGCGACGTAGG
>CAZRIP010000133.1:0-8776 GCA_964600165.1 uncultured Elusimicrobia bacterium
GACGCCGGCGCCGGCCGAGGCGGCGGGAGCGGTCAGCAGCGCGGGCGGCGGCGCGGCGACGGGCTTGGGCTTGGAGGACGCGGGACGGCGGCGGCGCTTGCGCGCGCGCGGCGCCGGCGCGGGCGCCGCGACGAGCGGCGCGAGCGCGGCCGGCGCCGGCTTGCGGTATACGACGGAGACGGAGACCGCCGTTTTGCGCGTGGGGGGCGTCCTCGGAAAGAGCACGAGGGCCTCCCACGCCGCGGCGTGCAGGGCGAGCGTGGCCAGCGCCGCGCCCGCGTTCATCAGGGCGCCTCCTCGATGGAGATGGCCACCTTCTCGATGCCGTTGCGCTTGGCCAAGTCGAGCACGTGGACGACGGCGCCGTGGAGGACCTTCTCGTCGGCGTTGACGACGAGCTGCGCGTCCGCGTTCTTGCGGTGCAGCTCGGCGAGCTGGGCGGGAAGCAGCTCGGCCGAGCTCGGCTGGTCGTTGAAGAACATCTCGCCCGTCGGCTTGAGCGTGACGATCGTCGTCCGCGCCTCGCCGCCCGGCGCGTCGGACGACGCGGCGTGCGGAAGATCGACTTTGATGTTGGGCGGCAGCGTGAAGCGCGCCGTGACGATGAAGATGATCAGAAGAACGAGGACGATGTCGACGAGAGGCGTGACGTTGATCTCGGCGACGACGTCGTCTCCCGGATCGGCGCGCATGTCAGCTCCTCGGCCCAGGCGATTGGACGAGATAGGAGAGCGCCAGGTGATTGAGGCTCTCCACCCCGGCCACGATCGTCTTGACGCGGTTCTTGAAATAGTTGAACGCGGCCAGCGCCGGGATCGCCACCATGATCCCGACGGCGGTGGCGATGAGCGCCTGCGAGATGCCGGCCATGACGGCGCCGCCGCCCGAGGCCGCGCCTTGCACGGAGAGCTCGTGGAACGCCTTGATGACGCCCAGCACCGTGCCGAAGAGCCCGACGAACGGCGCGTTCGAGCCGACGGTGGCGAGCAGCGCGAGGTTCGCCTCGAGCGAGGCCTTCTCCTTGATCAGCTGCGACTCCATGCGCTGCTGGACGTTGGCCGGCCCGCGCGCCATCGCGGAGAGGCCGAACGCCAGCACGCGCGCCTCGGGGCCGCGGAACTTCTTGAGGTCCTGGCAGAGGGCGTCGACGTCGCCTCGGTCCAGGCGCTCGATGGCGAGCTTGCGTATCTCCTGAGCCCTGCCCGAGACGACCGTCAGGTAGAACCAGCGCTCGGCCATGACGTACACGCTGGCCACGCTGGTCAGCAGCAGGAGGTAAATCACCCAGTCGCCCCCGGTGAGGGCGAGCTGGCTCAACAGCTCGATTAAGTTCATTTGGGCGGCCCGGCACCAGGAGTATAGGGGCCGCCCTAGAGAAAGTCAATGCGACTCAGGTCGGGTGTGACTAGATCGGCATCGGCGACGGAGAGGCGTTGACCTTGAGCTCGAGCTCCCGGACCTTGGCGAGCAGCTCCGGCAGCCGCTCGAGCGCGGCGTTCATCTTGTGCATCTGGCGCGCGGGCCGGGCGGGGATGCCGAAGTAGGCGGTTTTGGGCTCGGTATCCTGGGCGACGCCGGACAGGCCCATGACGATCGAGCCTTTCGCGATCCTCAGGTGGTCCTTGACGATGACCATGCCGGAGATCATCGCTCCGTCCTCGATGACGACGGAGCCGCCGATCGCGGTGTTGCCGACGATATAGATGAAGCGCCCGACACGGCAGTTGTGGCCGATGTGGACCTGGTCGTCGATCTTGGTCTGCGCGCCGATCGTCGTGCTCTCGATGGTGGCCCGATCGACCGTGCAGCCGGCCCCGATCTCGACGTCGTCGGCGATCACGACGTTGCCGATCTGGGGGATCTTGTAGCGCTTGCCCGGCTGATCGTAGAAGCCGAAGCCGTCGGCGCCGATGATCGTGCCGCCGTGAATGATGCAGTCGCGGCCGATCACGCAGTGGTGGCCGATCACGACGTTCGGAAAGAGGACGGTGCCCTCGCCGATCTCGGCGAAGGGCTCGACGACGACGCCGGGATAGAGCACGCAGCGGGCGCCGACGACCGCGCCTTCCATGATCGACGCGCCGGGAAGGACGCAGGCGCTCTGATCGACGCGCGCCGTCGGATGGACCAGGCGCGGCTCGGCCGCGACGCCGGGCTCGAACTTCGGGGCCCTGTCGTAGCGCTTGAGCAGGGCGATGAGCGCCAAGCGCGCGCCGCCTTCGGGAGCGATCAGGGCTTGGCGGAAGTTTCCGGCCAAAGCCTGCGTCGTGAGGATCGCGCCGCGCTCGCCGGCCTTGGGGTGGCGCTTGAGGACCGCCGGCGACTCGATGAAATAGACGAAATTCTCTTGGAGTTCTTGATCTTCGGAAAGGGTTTCGATGTCGCGGACGCCGTGAATCGGGTACTCCGCGGGTCCTTGGGCTTTCGCGTTCAACAGCGCGGCGAGCTCTTGCAGGTTCATGGACTCTCCAGAAAGGTACGGCGGGATTTACGACTAGGAGAATGCGCGAATGGGCGGGGCCGCGAAAGCTCTTAGCGCTTCAGTGTACCATTACGCGTCGAACGGCGGGGTGATATTAATCGCCAGAAGCTTGAAGCGACCCTCTCAAACCTCTAGAATACCGTCTCGTTTCTGAGAGAAACAGGAGAAAATCATGTCCAAGGTTCAGCCTATTCCGGAAGACCGGCGCGGCGTCATCGCGCAGCTCACCATCGACGGCGCCAAGAAGGCCATCGAGTTCTACAAGAAGGCTTTCGACGCCGAGGCCAGCGAGTGCATGGACGGACCCGCCGGCAAGGTCGGCCACGCCGAGCTCAAGATCGGCGCCGGAGTCATCATGATCAACGACGCGTTTCCTGAGTGGAACTGCCTGCCCACCAAGAACGCCCGGATGTTCTTCTACGTCGCCGACGTCGACGCCGCCGTGCAAAAGGCCGTCAAGGCCGGCTGCAAGCTCGAGCGCCCCGTCGAGGATCAGTTCTGGGGCGATCGCATGGGCAACGTCGTGGATCCCTTCGGCGTCGGCTGGGGCATCGCCACGCACAAGGAAGACCTCACGAGCGAGCAGGTCAAGGCGCGCGGCAAGGAATGGATGGAGAAGATGTCCAAGCAGCCCGCGGGCGCGAAGTAATTCGCGCTGAGCAAGAACGCTCGAAGAAACGGCCCGGCGTCGCATGGACGCCGGGCCGTCGCCTTAGTCAGCGTCCTTGGCGACGCGCTCGGTTCCGGCCTCGCGCCAAGCCAGTTCGAAGGCGACCGAGGCCAAGCCGAGCAGCAGCACGGCGATGAACTGCGAGAAGCCTTCCGCGGAGCGAAGCGCCAGCGCCGTCGCCACCGTCGTCGGCATGACGGCCAAGCGCAGGAACTTCGGGACCGGCCGCTCCGCGCACTGCCGGCAGAGCTTGACCAGCGCGGCGGGCAGGGCCAGGGTTCCGGCCAGCAGCGCCGCCGCGGCAGCCAACCCGCCCGCCGTGTCCGCGTGGACGAGCAAATCCCCGCCGCCGACGGCGAGCATCGGGTAGACGACGTAAGCTCCCACGCGGTAAAGCTCCGGACGAGACCTCTTTTCCATGGAAAAAGGATACTCCGTCGCGCTGAAGAAACGCCGAAGGAAAGTTGAGGGATCCTCCAGGTTTTCGGCAAAAAAAAGCCTCCCTTGCGGGAGGCTTTTTGATGACAAACTGGCGGCCCGGTCTACATGAAAGATAGAACTTTCACGACAGCCTTTTTCTTCGAAGGATCGCGAAATTCGTAGATGAAAGGTAACGTTTAAGGCTCTTTCCTGACGCCTCGTGTTTCTAGGCGTTCAAGCGAGGCGGCGATCTTGGCCAGCTGGCGTTTTACCTCTTCCGTTGAAACGCTATGCTTGTACACCATCATCATCAGCTTTACCGAGATCAAGAAAACGCCAGCTTCCAGCAATATTTCGTGCGAGAGTCCCTTGAGCACTAAAGCGGTCAGAAATAAGACGAGAGTGATCGCGGCGACGATCATCGAACCGGCGTCGATATGCTTATTGAGCTTGAGCATCGGAGTTATTTTATGAGTTATCTTGCCGGGGGCGCAAAGATGTTAAAAAAAGCAAAAGCCTTTCGAATGAAAGGCTTTTGCTTTGCGGATAAAAACTCGGCCCAGTCTACGCGAAAGATAGAACTTTTTCAGTCTCATTCATCTTCAAGTTAAAGACCTAGGCCGGCTTTAGCTGCTACGTTGTTTTTCGATCATCCGGCGCAGTTCTTCCACGGATAATGTTTCTGTTTTCTTCCGGTGGATCATGGCGTGGCAGTTCGCGCAAAGAACGGCCACATCCGTCGCAGGGGAGACGGCCTGAATGCCTTGATGAAGCGGTTTGATGTGGTGAACGTGGATATAGCCGGTGCCATGCGCCCCGTGAAACTTCTCAAACTCGAATTCGCAAGCGCCGCACTTCAAGCCGTGAATCCGGAGAGCTTCGGCCCTGATGCGCGGATCGCGTTCATAGCGAGTTCCGTAGACGACCCTTTTGCCTCCCTCGGTCCGCCCTCCTGAGATCAGGTCGCCAGCATCGGGATCAATATTCTCAGAGGCCCTGAGCGCTTCTGAAAATAGCTCCACTAGCTCCGGCTTGCGGACGGGTACTACTGGGCCGCTGAAAGGGATGCCGCGTAATCGGGAGCGAAGCCCCGCGCCCCAGTTGGCGTGTGTGTAGTCCAAGACCTTGATGCTGGCTGTATCGACCGGAATGCTGTGCCGGAAATCCCCGTCGACTGCATCAGCCTCGAAGTTGTAGGACCCCGTGGCAGTTGCGACTGTAAACAGTTCAGCGTCCGGCTGTTTTGGGATAACCATGCGGTCGCCTGCCTTGATTTCGAGCATTCGGGCGACCTTCCGGTAGATCAGCTCGGCGTGGGCTCTATCTTTAGGGTAGTCGGTCGTCAGTATCGCTTCGATGAAGCCCTTCTCACCGTGGCGCAGGTCAAAGTCTTCATGCCAGCCCCATCCCTGACGCAATTGTCCGGCTTGAAGCTTCTTGAAGAGAAGTTCCCGTCGCCTAATATCGTCTGTCTCCTGTCGGAAGACGAAGATCGCCATGTGGCTAGTTCGAGCTAATCCCTGCCCCCGACAGCGGTGGTAATCTGCTTGTCGATGAGTAGCTTCGCTTGCTTGATTCGGAGCTCAATAAGCGTCATGCATAGCTCGCCGATGTCCTCGTAGAGATTCACCGCAATGGGTCCCAGGTCAGTGCCATGCGAATATCGGTATTTCTGCATGAACCCCTTGATCCGCTTCATGATTGGCAGGTAATCCTTGGCGTCGCAAACCTCCTCAAGGAATGCCGTCCATTCTCGATGGTGTTTCACCTTGTTGCATTTCGCGCAAGAGGGCACGACGTTCCCCCAGGCGTGCAAGCCAAGAGATTCCTTGTTTATGGGAATCAGGTGGTCTTGCACCACGGCGTCGGCATCCAGTTTTACGCCGCAATAAGCACATCCATTGTCAAAATACTGCCGGGCCTTTTCCCATTCGGGGCCGCTCGTTTTGAAGGGCTGAAATTCTCGTGCTGCGTCATAAGCTGTGCCGACCCGGTGAAGGAAAATTCGAATGGCAGTATTAGAAAGATCGGGTTTGCCTTTTGCCATGTGTCCTCGTCCTCGTCAATTCATTAGGGCGTCAGTCAGTTGTTCTTGCTGCGCTTCCCGGCGGATTCGTTTCTGATTTTCAAAATATGCCGGCCGAGACGCTCGGCCATCTTGACGGGCACAGCGTTCCCGATCTGTAGAGCGATCGAATTTTTCGATGGACCGTAAAAAACATAATTATCGGGGAATGACTGGAGCGCGGCAGCTTCCCGTAGCGAGATTGCCCGATTCTGTCGCGGATGGCCGTAGCGGCCGTTCGACAGGCTGTCGCACCGGCCGGTGAGCGCCGGAGCCGGACGATTCCACCACATCCGCCCATAGACATCGGTGTGGCCTGAATAACCGTCGGCATGGCAGAGGAGGCGGAGTCTTTTCGGCCAACTCCTCCGATCTCCCCCGTTCTTTGGAGTATTCTTGATCCGTTCCAGATTCAGGGGCGAAAGTGCTGACGCCCGGTGATTCGGAACCGTCTTCGCGCAGGCTCCCGCAGTCAGCGGCGGGAACTTAGCGATTGCATCGCGAACCGTAGCATAAGCCCGCTTTTCAGGCCCGTGCGTCGGTTCTGGAAGCGAGGGATCGAAGTACCTTGAAGCGAAGACGACAAGGCGTCGGCGCGTCTGCGGAACGCCGAAATGCTTGGCGTCAATAATTCTCTCTGAAACTTTGTAGCCAGCGTTGATGAGCATCTTCCGAAAGCGCCGATAAGTGCTCTCTCCGCGGACTTTGGCAAGTCCTGGTACGTTCTCAACCAGGACGTGCCCAGGCTTGATCGCAAAGACGAGATTGCTGAAGCTCCCAAGAAGGGTCTTGGCGGCGGAGTTCCTGCGCTGGACGCGTTGCTTCGAGAACGGCTGGCAAGGGGCACATGCGGCGAAGAGCAGGTCCTTCCGGTCAACGCCTTTTACAAGCTTTTTGACATCGGCGGCTTTCAGCCTTCGGATATCCGTGGTGATGAACCGTGCTGGAGCATTGTTCGCCTCGAAGGTCTTTTGGCAATCGGGATTTGCATCTAGGCCCGCGATCACCGACACCCCAGCGTTGAGCAGACCGCGCGTTAGGCCGCCGGCTCCGCTGAAGAAGTCGATTGCGATCATGGCTTACTGTAGAAGGTCCTTCGCCCATCCTGCGATGTCGCGATCGGGCATCCCGAAGCGCGTGGCGAGCTGGCCATATGCGAAAGCGATCTGTTCTCGGAACGGGCTGTCAATCGACGCTACTCGGACGAACTTCTTTCCGGTCTCGCCGGCGGTCGCGATGTCGGAAAGGGGGATCAGCTCCAACTTCCGCAATTTCGCGGCCATATGCGGCAAGTGGGCCGGATGGGCGGGCAAAGGGACATAGCCGGCGATATGCGGTTGAGTAAGACTCCTGCGCAACTCCTTCTCGCAATCCTCGCGCTCCTTGCTGATCCTGGATGCTGTGATTTCTATCGTCTTTAGGCATTCGTCCATCTTCACGCATGGAGCGACCAGGACATCGGAGATTTTGGCCTTCCCTCCGTGCGGGACAAGATCGCAAGAAGGCGTTAAGACGAGGCGATAAGAGGTGGCGTCCGTCGCGTTGCCATCCGTCGCCCGGATCAAATCCGCGCAGAGCAGCTGACTTTCTATGGGCGGGATGATGAACTGTTCCCACGAGCAAAGCGTCTCGCCGTTCGACATCGCGCTCAAGTCCATGCGCGCCGCGATCCGACGCCTGACGCCTCGAACGAGCACCTTCGTCCTGGCGGCGTCATCGGTGATCGCAGTCCAAGTCTCTTCGGGGCTCTCCGCGAGCGTCGTGTGGATGATCTCATCGAGTTCGGCATAGAGTGCTTTTAGGTCTGATGCACGGGGGATGAATTTGGCAATCACGTCCATGACCGCGGCTTCCTTCCCGGCCCCCTTGCTCACGAGTTCGACGAAGGGATGATTCTCAGGCAGCGGCGGTTCCAGAGTGGCTTCGCCTCCGGTAAAAATGATTACGGGAATGAAGTGCTTGCTCATGATGAGCTTCCACAGCGGCGCGCCGGCATTTTCGCCCGAGGCGGTATTCCCCTTGTACAGATCGAGGATTACGATCCCCGGCTTTACTTGCTCCATGATCGCGGCGTCGAATTGCTGATGATAGACGAAGCTCGCGTCAGGAAATTTGTCTGACAAGGCATCCTTTACGACTTCCGAAATCGCCTGATCGTCGTCGATCATGAGGACAGTGAGCTTGTCGGCTTTGAAGGCCAGGGAAGCTTCCATCAGCGTTTCACTCCGGCGGCTGGCAAGTCGAAGCCGAAGCTCGCGCCGCCCAGTTCGCCGGGCTGGAGGAGGAACATCTTTCCTCCGTATTGGGCAACGATCTCAGCTGCAACGGTGAGCCCCATCCCGATTCCCTGAGGCCGGCGGGTGAATCCAGGCCAGAAAATACGCTCTTCGTCGCCGGTGGCGATGCCTGGCCCGGAATCGTGAATCTCAATTTTGACGCGCCCGTTCTTCGAGGCGGGCCGGCTCTTGAAGGAAATGCGGCGATCCTTGATCGTGGTGAGCCAGTAAATCGCATTGTCCGTCACATTCAAGATCAGTGCGGAAAGCTCGCCCGGGTTGATCGCCAGTTCGACGTTTTGAAGCGCGGTGCAATCGACGGCGATCTGGCCCTGGGAAATGTCCTGTTCTCGCATGTGCAGGACCTTCGTCGCGATATCCTTCAGCATGCTCGTCTTGTTCCTCTTCATGAGAGTCCGGCTGGCCAGAGGCGCGAAGCTGTCGGCGAGTTCGTCCAGGGACGTCGTCGCGTGATTCGCCAGAGGCGCGAATTTCTCGACCGTCGGGTCTTGGATGATCTTGTTCTCGATCGCTTTCAGGACGGAACCGATGAGGCGGCCGATCACCACGGTATTGTTCCGGACCTCATGGATGACCATCGCCGCGATCGAGCCCAGGCTGGCAAGACGGCTGTAGTAGACGAAGCGCCTCTCGATCTGCTCGACGGTATCGTCCACCTGGTCGCCGAATTCTTCCAAGGCAGGAATCACGTCACGGGCCGGCGCGCCTTCTTCGGCGAGCTTTTCGATGCGCTCGATCAGAGGCTTGGGCGACAGCGCCGAGAAAAGTTCCTTGAACGCCGGTTCCTTGTGGCCTACCGCAACGCGATCCTTCTCGCGCTCGTCTTCAAGAATTTCGACGAT
>CAZRIP010000134.1:0-8546 GCA_964600165.1 uncultured Elusimicrobia bacterium
GCGAAGCTGGCTTCCCTGACCGAGCACATGACCTACGCCCAAAGCTCGGGCGCGAAGCTCGTGCTCGTGCCTTTCGACGGGCAGCAGCTGCCGCATCTTTCGGCCGACGCCCTCGCCCAGGCCGAACCCGGCGAGCAGCTGGTCTATCTCAACTGGTCGCTCGCCCGCAGCGACCGCTACGGCCTCGAGCGCGCCGGGCTCTCGGCCGCCGAGGCTCAGCGCGTGACGGCGCTGTCGCTGGCGCCCGTCGTCGGCCACGAGCTGCGGCATCTCGAGCTGCGCCATGCCGCGGGCCGGGACTTTCCCGGCCTGCGCGAGGAGGAGATCCTCACTCACTTGGACCAAGCCGAGGCGGTCGATGAAGTTTTCCGCGCCAATCCCGAGCTCCAGGGCGCCAAGAACCTGCTGAACCAACAGTTCGTTTACCTGCACAACGACAAGCTCCTCTCGCGCTGGAAGGAGCGCTTCGGCTCCGTGGTTGATTACGTGGTGGCGAAGTACTCGAACGCTCCGTCCCTGTCGGATCCGCGGAAAAACGCCGAGATCGCCCGCGAGCTGCGCGAGGCATGGGGCAACGATCCCGCGGTTCCGGCGATCTGGCGCGAGAAGATCGGCCGCGCCGTCGAATTTTGGGAGGATCCCGACGCAGTCGCCGCCGTGACGAGCCTCATCCAGGACCGCATCAACGCCGCCTACGCGCGCTATCAGCGCCTGCGCGCCCGCTAGTTGCGGATCGACGACGGCAAGACCTGGAAGAGCGGCCGGATGTAGCCGTAGTAGAGGCGATCGCTGAGCTTGTAGATCGAGTAGGTCACGAGGTAAGCGGCCAGCACGTCGACGGTGTAATGGTTGCGCGAGAGCAGCACGCAGACTCCCATCGTCAAAGACCCCGCGAGCATCGACGCCTTCAGCCACCGCGTCTCGAAGAACAGGAAGAACAAGAAGGGGATGCCCGTATGCCCCGAGAAGATGAACTCGTTCATGAACGTCCAGCGGCCCAGGAGCCGCGCCATCAAAAAGTCGAGCTGGCGCATGTCGACCATCCCCATCGGCGCGCCGATCGGCGACAGGAAGACGAAGGCCGCGCGCACGATCAGATAGACGCTGATCGTGAAGGCCAAGAACGGCATGCGGCGCGGGTAATAGAGCACGGCGGCGCCGACGGCGTAGAGCGTCAGGGCGAAGAAGCCCCAGGAAAGCACGGGCAGCACGTTGACGACGGGCAAGTGGCGCAGCACCCAGTCCGAGCCGGTCGGCAGGTTGCGCTGGTCCGCGACCCACCCCAAGCGCGTATAGAGATGGTAGGACGCCATCAAGAGCACGAGCACCCCCGACAGCGTGATTACCCACCACTTGTAATGCACGCCGTGCCACTCGTCCTTGATCTCGTCGAGCTCCTCTTTGCCGTGCTGGACCAGCTTGAGGCGCAGGTCTTTGAGCTCCTCGGCGGACTCGAGGAACCTCTGCTCCAGGCGCGCGATCTCTTTCTCTAATTCGCCCTGCGAAGGAGGGGGCATCGGGACGCTCATTGTATCATCCCTTGACGCGCGGCGAAATCCCGGGCACACTTGCGTGCATGCCGACGCTGTTATCGACGGCTGTCCTGCTGCTCGCCTCGTCGTCCTTCGCGCAAGCCCAGAGCGGGTGCTTCTACGTCGACGCGAGCGCGGCCCCGCCGCGGCCCGCGCCCGTGGCCTGTCCGGGGCAAGCCCGCTACGACGACCCGCTGCCGCCGCTGCCGTTCGGGATGATCTGGCTGCGCAAGCGCGACGCGCGCGAATACTGGACGGAAGTCGTGCTGCGGCCCGGGCGCGCGGGCGCGACCCCGGCCTTCGTCCCGCCCGTGAACGCCCCGTACCCGCTGCTGGTCGTGCGCTTCGACGGAGTCAAGCCGACCCCGGTCAATCCCACCGCGTCCGATCTCCTGACCCGCGCGATCGTCGAGCAGGAGATCAACCGGCCGCTGTGGGCCGCCGAGTACGCGCGCGAGGGACTGGTCTTGGCGCCGAGCGACTCGCGGCTGGGGGCGATCGCCTATCGCCGCGGCGCGGAAGGGCCTCTTTTTGACGCGATCGAGCAGCGAGCCGCGCAGGACGTTTTCGACGACGCACGCCGGGCCATCGAGGCCGGCTCGGCTCAAGAGGCTTTGGGCTGGCTCGACTATTATATTTCCATCCGCCCGACGCCGCCCGGCTATTTGCTGCGCTCGAACGTGCGCCACGCTTTGCGTCAAGACGATAAAGCGCTCCAGGACGCCGAGGCGGGCCTGGCGATGATGCCCGGGGAGCCCGGCCTGCGCGCCGCCGCGGAGCAGGCGCGGCGCGCCATCAAGGAAGGGCTGGTCGCGGTCCCGGTCGCCGCGGCCCCGCCGGCGCCGGCGCCGCCGCAAGCCTCCGGCGGCTCGTCGGTCGTGCTTTTTCTGGGCTTCACCCTCGTCTTGGCCGTGGGGCTCGGGGCGGGTTATTGGCTGGCGCGCAAGCCGATGGCGAGAGGCTCGCACGGCTCCGCGGCCGCGACCGAGCTCGACAGGCGCGCCACGGGGCGAACGGCGCTCCCGCGGCTGCGCCGCTACGAGGTCACGCGCAAGATCGGCGCCGGCGGCATGGGCCTGGTCTTCGAGGCGACGGACCGCTCGCTCAAGCGCCGCGTGGCGATCAAGCAGATGCGCGAGGAGATCAAGGACGGCGAGAAGGAGCGCGAGGCCTTCTTGCAGGAGGCCGACATCATCTCCCGGCTGATCCACCCTCACATCGTCGAGTTCCACGAGGTCGTCCAGGAGAATGGAGAAATATATCTGGTCTTCGACTACGTCGAGGGCAAGTCGCTCGCGCAGCTGCTCGCGGAGACCAAGCGCCTGCCGCTCGAGGACGCCAAGAGGATCTTCACGCAGGTCTGCGAGGCCGTGTCCTGCGCGCACCGCGGCCACGTGCTCCACCGCGACCTCAAGCCCGCGAACATCATGATCACTCCGGCGGGCGACGCGAAGGTGATGGATTTCGGCGTCGCGCGCCAAGCCAAGGACACCGTGACGAGGCTCACCAACGCGGACGCGGCCGGCACGCCCGCCTATATGGCGCCCGAGCAGCATCTGGGCTTTTGCGGCAAGGCCTCCGACATCTACTCGCTCGGGGTCTGCCTTTATGAAGCGCTGACCGGCAGGCTGCCTTTTCCCGGGCCGGATTATCTCATGCAAAAAGAGCGGATGCAGTATCAGCCGCCGCACTTTTTGAGGCCCGACCTGCCCAAGGCCATCGAGGTGTTTTTTCGCGTGACGCTCGCCAAGGATCC
The DNA here is from genome assembly GCA_964600165.1 of uncultured Elusimicrobia bacterium. Lineage (GTDB taxonomy): Bacteria > Elusimicrobiota > Elusimicrobia > UBA1565 > UBA9628 > CAZRIP01. The sequence continues at coordinate 3,289 of CAZRIP010000134.1, forward strand.
GAAGCTGCGCGTCGCGGACGCCGAGGAACTCGTCGCCGATCTCGAGAGCTTAAGCCCGACTTTGCCCGAGGCCTAGCCCTCGCGCTTGCAGACGATCGCGCCCTTCGCGTCGACCTCGAAGGAGACCGACTTCGCCTTGGCGGCGCGCGCTTCCACGAGCGGACCGGCGAACTGGTCGAAGAGGATGCGCTCGAGCTCCCGGATGCCGAAGCGGCTGACCTTGACGTTTTCCTCCAGGGCCTTGAGCAGCAGCTCGGGCGCGACGAAGTTGACCGTCAAGCCGTAGTCCTTGCCGAGCTTGGCGATCTTGAGCAGCGCGACCTCGGCGATCACCAGGCCCGAGAGCGGCTTGAAGAGGTAGACCTTGTCGATGCGCCCGAGAATCTCGGGGCGGAAGACCTTGGTCTCGGCGAGGTAGCCCTTGATGGCGTTGAAGACCTCGCGGTAGTCGTTCATCCCCTCGGTGATGCGCGCGATCTCCTCGGACTGGGCGTTGCTCGTGAGCACGACGATCGACTGCGTGTAATCGGCCGTGTTGCCGGAGCTCTGCTCGGTCAAGCGCCCCTCGCCCATGAGCTGGAGCAGAAGATCGAAGACGAGCGGGTGGGCCTTCTCGATCTCGTCGAAGAGGATGAGGCGCCTGGGATTGGCGAACATCGGCCGCGTGAGCTGGCCGCCCTTTTCCGAGCCGACGTAGCCGACGGAGGAGCCCGTCAAGCGCGACTTGCCCATGTCGCCGCTCGCCAGCTCCGAGCAGTCGAAGCGCAGCATGTTCTTCTCGTCCTCGAAAAGGAACTCGGCGAGGGCCTTGGCGAGCTCGGTCTTGCCGGTGCCCGTGGGCCCGAGGAAGAGGAGGTTGCAGATCGGAGCGGAGCGCCGCTCCTTCATCCAGGACAGGCGGATGAGCTTCGCGACGTCTTTTAAGATCTCGTCTTGCCCCTTGACCCGCGACAGCAGATGCTCGAGCAGGCGGGGCTCGCTGATCTCGTTGGACCTCTTGTCGAGGGGGGACTCCTTGAGGATGCCCTGGAGCTTGTCCCAATCCGTCATCTTCTTGAGGCGGTCGGAAGGGTCAGGGTCAGACATGGTCGAGTCCGGGGCTCATTGTATCAAAGAAGCCGGGTCGCGCGGCTCGTTGTTCTTTCCGCGGATCGAAAGCCTGCCTCGGCGGCCTTGCTCCCGGACGATCGCGCCGCCCGCGTTGCCGGAAAGCCGCGAGCCGTCGAGGTCGAGGGCCAAGTCCTGGTCGCCGCGAAAGTAGATCCCGGCGCCTTTGTTCTTGGAGATCTCGGACTTCTCGATCCGGACGGCCTGGGCGTCGCCGACGACGAGGCCGTGGCCTCCCGCGCGCACGATCTTGACTCCCGAAAGCGCGGCGGAGGCGTCGTCGATCGCCACCGCGTCGCTCTTGGCGTCCTCGATCTGCGTGTCGACGAGACCGAGGGTCGCCTTGCCGCTGGCGCGCGCGGCGGTGCGCCCGCGCAGGATCGAGGAGCCGCGGTCGAGCGTCTCGCCGCCGGTCTCCGCGGCCAGCGCCGGGCCGGAGCCGTTCGAGAACTCGCAGTCCTTGACCTCGGCGCGGCCGCGCTCGTCGGCCAGCACGCCGACGGCGTGGTCGGGGAACTTGGCGCCGGAGACCTTCGCCTGGCCGCCGCGGTCGGCCCAGACGGCGACCTCCTCGCGCGCGAAGGACCCGTTGACGACGTCGGCCTGGGCTTGCTCGGCGACGGTCAGGCCCTTTTTGCCGTCCGAAAACGAGGTGTCGTTGATCCGGGCGGAGGCGCCTTGCAGATAGACTCCGGTCTCGGCGCCGGAGATCCTCGCGTGGTCGAGCGCGACTTTGGCGCCGTCGTGGGCGTCCAAGCCGCGGCTGCCGCCGTCGACCGACGAATAGGAAAGCGTCGCCGAGCCGCCGATCGCGTCGACGCCCTCGTCGTTGGGCCCCGATCTTATCGCGACGCCCGAGAGCTCGAGGGTCGCGCGCCGCGCCTCGACGGCCTTGCCCGGCCGCGCTCCCGAGTGCGCGATCGTGAGATTCTTGACGGCGACCTTGGCGCCGTCGACGGCGAGCGTCGGGCCCTCCGCGTCGCTTTCGACGACGACGTCGCGCAAGGCGCCGAGGCCGGCGAGCGTGACGTCCCGCGTTATGGGCGCGCCCGCGCGATAGGTCCCGGCGCGCACGAAGATCGTCTCCCCGGCGGCGGCGTTGGCGAGCGCCTCCGAGAGCTTGGCCGTGTCGGCGTCGGTCGCCAGCGCGGCGTCGACGATCCAGCGTCCGGCCTTCTTGGGGTTGAGCGTGCGGTGGAGCGGCGCGGCCGTGGCCTGCGGCGAAGGCTGGCTTACGGCGATCTGCCCTCTTGCCCCGGCGGCCGTCAATCCGCGCGCGGCGAGGACGGCCGAAGCCAGAGCGAGGAAGCCGAAGATCTGGAGCCAGGGATCTTTCAGGTAGCGCATCAGAATCGCCGGCGCTTGTATTGCCCGAAGACGTCGTTGCGCCACTGCACGGGCTCGTTGGTCCGCGGCTGGGCTCGCGGCGGCGCGCCCGCGGCGGCCGGAGCGCCGCGGCGGGCGAATGAAGCCAGATCGACGCCCGTGTTGTTCGAGCCGGAGAACTTGAGGTCCGCGGGGATCTCGCCGTTGACGAACATCAGCGGCGCGGAGGAATCGTTGCCGGAAAGGTCGCTGTCGTAGAGCTTGAGCGCCCCCGATCCGTAGAAGCCGACGGCGCAGCGGTTGCGGCGCAGCCGCGAGCGCCGGACCTCCACGGTCGAGGCGTCGTGGCGGATCGCGCAGTTCTTGTTGAACTCGAGGGTCGCGTCGTCGAGCGTGACGTCGGACTGATTCGCGATGACGGCCGCGCCCGCGCTGCCGCGGATCGAGACTCTCGTCGCCGTGATCTTCGCCTTCTGCGCGTAGAGGCCCACCGGCGAAGTCCCGCCGAGATCGAATTTCGCGTCGCGCACGGTCGCCTGCGCGCCGTAAAACGCGAAGACCCCGCCGCCGTTGGGCGCCGAGAGCTTGAAGTCGCATGAGTCGATCGTCGCGCGGGCCTGGCCCTCGAGATTGATCGCCCGCTCGCTGTCGTGGAACTTGGTCCTCGAGAGCTGCGCCTCGACCGGGCCGTTGAGCGCCTTGACGAGGACGCCGGCCTCGGTTCCGGCCACGGAGCAATCGGCCAGCTTGAGCCTGCTGTTCTCCTCGCCGAGCAGCGCGATGCGCGCCTCCAGCTCGCAGCTCGCCGCGTCGATGGAGCCGGAGACCGCGCGCAGGCCCTGGCCTTGCGGCGCGCGCACGGCCGCGTCGACGAGAGTCAGGTCCGCCTTGGAGACGGCCACGGCCGTCGCTCCCGCGCCGCCGTTGTTGGAGACGGTGAGATTTTCCAGGCGCGCCCGCCCGCCGGCCACCGCCAGCGTCAGCGGCCCGACGGAGCTGATCGTGACCGCGCGCCGGTCGGCGCCGAGGCCGCGCAGCGTGATCGACTTGTCGATGACGACCGCCGTCTCCCCGTAAAAGCCGGGCTTGATCAGCACGACGTCGCCGTCTTGCGCGCTCGCCACGACGTCGGAGATCTTGGCCGAGTCGGCGTCGGGCCCGCCGGCCGCGTCGACGATCCAGCGCCCGGGCGTGCGCGGCTTGAGGCCCATCGACACGCCGCCCGCCGGAAGCGATTGCGCGGGGGCCGGCGCGGGCGCGGGAGAAAAACGCGACGGGCCGACCGCGGGCGGCTCCTCCGCCGAAAATATCGGAGAAGCCGGCGCGGCCCCTGCCGCCGCAGTCGCAGGGGCCGCGGGCGCCGCGAGGCGCGCCTTGGCCATGAACCCGCCCGAAAGCAGCGCCACGAAGGCGAAAACCTGCACCCAGGGGTCTTTAAGCAATGGTGATCCGGCCGGCGGCGTCGATGTCGAGCCGCACGCGGCTCGCGCCGTGGCGGCGCGCCTCCTCGATGCCGGGATCGGTCAGCTGCTGGATGAAGCGCGCGAGCTGGCGCACGCCGTACTCCTTGAACTCGGCGTTCTTGCGCATCGCCTCGAGCAGGAGCTCCGGCGCGGCGTAGGCGACCTCGATGCCGTACTGCCGCCAGTATTTGGCGAGCTGGAGCAGCGCGACCTCGGCGACGTAGAGGGGCTTGAGCTCGTCTAAAAGCACGATCTCGTCGAAGCGCGCGAGCAGCGCGCGGTCGAAGCCGGCCTCGCGCGTGAGCGCCTCGCGGGCGCGACCGGTGCGCGCGGAGGGATCGTTGGTCTGCTCGTAGATCTGGCGCAGGCTCGAGACCCCGGCGTTGCACGTGGCGAAGATCGCGCACGCGCCGAAATGGACGGTCTTGCCGGAGCTTTTCTCGCGGCAGCGCGCGGCGTCGAGGACGTCGTAGAGGCAGTGCTGGACGTCGATATGCGCCTTCTCGAGCTCGTCGAGCAGGATCACGCGGTAAGGGTTGTCGAGGACGGGCCGGGTCAGCGCGCCGCCGACCTCGTAGCCCGGCTGCCCCGGGGGCGGCCCGATCAGCGTGAAGACGTCGTTGTGATCTTTGTACTGGTTCATCCGCAGGATGACGGGCTCGCTGTCCGGATAGAGCGCCTTGGACATCAGCTCCGACAGGAACGTCTTGCCGGTGCCCGTCGGGCCGACTAAAAGAAAAGAGCCGAGCGTGCGATTGGGCGCGGCCAGCCGCAGGCTTTGCTGGATCTTGCGCACGATCAAGTCGATGGCGTCGTCGTGTCCGCGCACGTTCTCCTTGAGCCAGTCCGAGTAGCGGGTGAGGTCGAGCTCGCGCAGCGCGTCGAAGCGCAGGACGGTCTCCGGGGACTTCTCCCGATCCTCCTCGCGCGCGAGATACATCAGCCGCAGCCCGAGCAAAAGCAGGCTCGCCGCGCAGATGAAAGGCAGCAGCTCCGGCGAGCTCTGGGCGAGAGTGTAGAGGCCTCCCGCGACGCCGCAGAGCGCCATGACCAAGAAGAGCGGATGGATCGAGGCGCCGTCCGACATGATCATTGCCCGCTTCCGCGGAACTGCGTCGTCCAGGCCTCGCTCTGGCCGGCGCCCGAGAGATGCGAGGCGGCCTCCCCTTCGGAGGTCCGGATCGTCAAGCTCGACACGGCCTGCGGCTGCGGCGGCGGCGCGCCCGTGCCGTCTTTAGCGTAGACCGACCGCGGGCGCGCGAACACGAGGGTCTGCGTGACCGTGTGCGGCTTGCTCGCGTCGATGGGCAAGGTGATGGTCTTTAGCTGCGGGCTCGTCGTGATCCGCAAGAGGGGGACTCC
>CAZRIP010000135.1:0-8482 GCA_964600165.1 uncultured Elusimicrobia bacterium
TGCTGCCAGCTGCCCGCGAGCGCGAAGAAGATGAGACCGGCGGCGACGCGCAGGCCGGTGATGACGGCCGTCGAAAGGGAGCCGGCCAGGCCGATCACGTCGTTGGCGTCCGGGCCCGCCTCGGCGACGCGCTCCTGGAGCCGGTGATTGAGCAGCAGGCGGCACACGGCGTTGGTCGCCGCGAACAAGAGCCAAGCCGGAGCGAGCACGAGGAAGGCCGACGCGGGCCAATAGCCCGAGAACCAGGAGAGCGCGAGCAGCGCCGTGCCGGCGGCGCTGACGGCGAGCCAGCCCGACGTCGGCAGGCGCCACCAGCGCTTGTCGTCGTGCACGTGAGCCATCCAGGCGCCGAGGCCCAGGCCGGCGCCGAACACCGCGGAGAGGACGGCCGTGTAAACCTTGAGCGGCGCGCCGCTCTTGCCGAGGATCAGCGAGGCCATGTTGAGCGAGAGCGGCCCCTTGAGCAGCGTCGTCGATAATAGCGCCAGGCCGGCGACGATCAAGAGCAGCTCGCGGTTGCGCAGAGCCGCCTTCCAGCCGCGGCCGCGGCGGACCGGGCCGGCGGGCTCGGTGTGGAAAACGTCGCGCGGGACCGAGAAATAGAACGCCGCGCTCGCCGCGTAGAGCGCCGGAGCGAGCCATTGGCCGAGCGCGTCGAAGCCGCGGGCTCCCGTCGCGAGCAGCGCCAGCACGAGCAGCGGCCCGAGCAGTCCGTTGAGCTCCGCCAGGAAGCGCGGCAGCGTGCTCCACGACTTGAGCCGCGCCGAGCCTGCCGGAGCCTGGGTGAGCGGCACGGTGCTGATCGACTGGTCCTCGAGGCTGCCCAGCAGCCAGTCGAGCGAATAGAGCAGGGTATAGGCGCCCAGCGCGGCGGCGGGCGACAGCGACGACGAGAAGAGCGCGACGAGCGCGACGCCGGCCAGCGTGGCGGCGCGTCCGGCGGCGGCCAAGCCCCCCAGGTTGCGCTGCTGGGTCAGCCGGGACAGCCGGGCGGCCAGCGGGTTGCCGAAGACGCGCGTGGCCCCGGTCAGCGTCGCGATGCCGAACACCAGCCCCGCCGCCTGCAGCGACGCCGCCGCGGGCGCGGCTCCGCGCGCCAGCTGCGCGAGGCGCGCGGCGTCATAAAGCAGCGTCTGTTGGACGAGCAGCATCACGCTCGTCGCGAGGTGATAAAGAAAAGTGGCGGTCAGGAACTTTCGCTTCGCTCGGCTCTCGGCGCGCTGAGCCAAGCGCGGGCCGGGCAGCGGCGGAGCTTCGTTCGCGCGCGCCCGCGCGGGCGACGCCGGGGACAGCGGCGCGGGCCCCGCGCCCGCCGCGCCCGCGACCGGGGCGGCGCCAGCCTCGGCGCGCTCGCGCGCGCCCGAGAACGCGCGCTCGAGCGCGGCCAGCGCCGCCGGCGCGGGCTCGGGCGCCGCTTCCGCGGCGCGCAGCGCGGCGGTCAATCCGTGGAGCTCCGGCAGCGACGACGGGTCGACGGCGCGAGAGGGGGCGAAGGCCTCGACTTTTCGGACGGCGGCGGCCAGCGCGGGCGCCGGCGCCGCCGCCAGCGCGCGCCGCGCCGCGGACTCGAGCGCGGACGCGGCCGTCGGCGTCAGCCCGAGCGCGCTCAGCCGCGCGGCGTTGCCGGGCTCGGCCATGCGCTCGACGAAAGTGTAGCTCGCGTGCAGCGCGAGGGCGTCCGGGCCGATCTTGAGGGCCAGCGCGTCCGCTTCGCCGGGCGCCAGCGGCGCCAAGAGCGAGGCCGCGCGCAGCGCGTTGACCTGCCCCAGCGGCGGGACGGCGGGCCGGACCTCGACCTCGGCGGCGCGCTCGACGGGCGCGGCCGAGGCAGTCGTCGCGAGCGCCAGCGCGGCGAAAAGCAGAAGCCTCATCTCGCTTGAGTGTGCGGGAAATCCCCGGTCCACGCCAGGGCCATGAGGCCGGACGATCGGCCCAATCCCGAGGGCCCTTTATGCCGGCGCGGGAGGCCCGAAGGGCCCAGGCGGCGTCATCAAAGTCTGCGGCCAAACGTCACGCCGAGCCAATGGGGAGCGGCCTTATAATGGAGACCTGGAGGTTCCCATGAAAAATCCGATGCGATGGATGGCGTTCGTCATCGTGCTCGCCGCCTCGTCGGCGGCGTTCGGACAGACCTCGGATCCGGACACGACGGCGCCGCCGGCGCCCGCGCAGAGCGAGACGACCGTCACCAACACCAAGACCACGACCACGACGAGCTCGGTCGAGTCGTGGCCCGAGACCCAGCGGACGGCGGCGGGCGCGTTGACCGAGAAATACGGCCAGCCCGACGTCGCGACCGACCAGACGCTGACCTGGAACGACAAGGATCCGTGGACGCGCGTGACGGTGCGCCGCACCGGCGTCAAGGATACCTTCCCGGTCAATCACGTCTCCTACATCGACCAGACGATCAGCTACGCCGTCCCGAACGACCGCACCAACGAGATCGAGAACTTCGATCCGTCGCTGTCGGTCGACAAGGACGCGCAGACGATCACCTCGCGCTCCGACAGCGAGGCGGGCAATATCCTCGCGCTCAACCTGGCCAATGAGATCGCGCGGGGCAAGCTGGACGCCAATCAGGCGCGCGACATGATGCGCAAGAAATGGGACGAGCACATGGCCGGCAAATCGTCTCCTTACACGGACCACCTGATGTTCTCGCCGGGCAAAGGCCCCGTCGAGGAGGAGGAGCCCGTCGAGCCGGGAACGCCTTAAGCGGTCGACAGCGGGGTCGCGGCTCGGGGGCTTGACGCGCCGGGATTTTAGGACCAAACTCAAGGCGTGCAGGCCCCCGAGCCGTCCCGAAAGACGCGCGCCATCATGTTCTCGGACATCCAGGGCTACTCCAAGCTCATGGGCGAGGACGAGTCGCTGGCGCTGCGCCTGCTCGAGGAGCACAACCTGATCTGCGTGCCTCTCATCAACAGGCACGGCGGCGCGGTCTTGAAGTTCATCGGCGACGCGATCCTCTCCGCTTTCGAGAGCGCCTCGGACGCCGTGCAGGCGGGCTTGGAGCTGCAGCGCCTGCTCGCCGAGCGCAACGCCTCGAGGCCGGACATCGTGCCGCTCGTCATCCGCATCGGCATCCACATCGGCGACGTCGTGTTCAAGGACGGCGACGTCTTCGGCGACGGCGTCAACATCGCCGCGCGCATCGAGCCTCTCGCCGAGCCCGGCGGGATCGCGATCTCGCAGACCGTCTACGACATGATCAAGGCGCGCCCCGAGATCCAGACCGTGAGCCTGGGCCAAAGAGAGCTCAAGAACATCAAGGACGCCGTCAACATCTACAAGGTGCTCATCGACGCGAACGGTGCGGCCGCGCCGGCGTTCGATTGGGCGCCGCCGGCGAAGGCGCTCCTCGCCGCGGCCGTCATCGCCGTCGGAGCGATCGTCTACGTCCGCCGCGGCGCGCCTCGGACCGTCTTACTCCCCGCGCCCGTTCCAGCGCCCGCGCCGGCCGAAGACGCCGCGCTCAAGCGCGAGCGCAACGACGCGTTCTGGGCCATGCGCGTCCAGCTCGTCTCGAAGACCGTACCGGGCGACGAGAAGGCGCGGATGGCGCAAGCTTACTACGATCGCTACCACGAGCGGCCCGGGATCCACCCCGGCAACGCCGCCGAGCTCTCTCAGTATCTTCCGGCCGGCCCGGCGAAAGACGAGATGGCCGCGTTGGGCGCCTCGCCGCGCGGAAAAGAGGCCGTCGCCCAAATGAAGCTCAAATTCGCGGCCTCGAGCCAGGTCGCCGACGCCGAGAAGCTGCCGCCGGGCCCCGAGCGGCGCGATTTCGTCAAGCGCTGCCCGCTCAGCGCGACGAGCTGGTTCGTCGACATCAAAGAGGGCGAGCCGGCGCGCGACGAGCGCGGCCGCCTGAGCTTCAAATACAAGCTCGCCTCGGGCGAGGAGCACGTCGTGCCGGTGTCCGCCGACGTGCTCAAGGACGGCCCCGACGGCGAGGCGGCCGTCGCGCGCGCCGCCGCCGACGTCGCCTCCGACTTCCTACAGCGCCGCTAGCGGCGCTTACACGTAGCGCGTCACCGCGTCGAGGATCTCCTCGAAGAGCGGGCGGCCCCGGCGGTTGAACCGGAATTCATACTCCTTGAGATAGAGCGGGAACGACGCCTCCGGAATCCCGAAGTGCTTGGCCGTGCGCGCGATCATGTAGCGCAGGAACGGGTCTCGCGGGCCGCGGCGGCGCGTCGCGCGCGGCGCGCCCGAGGGGTGGCGGATCAGCGCGTCGTAACCCTGGGCCGGCGCCGTGTACACGAAGCCGTCCTGATGGACGACCGCCGGCGCGTCCGCGATCGGGCCTTCGATCCGCTCGATCTTGACGCCGTCGCCGGCGCGGCGCACGCCGAAGACCGGGGCTTTCTCGTCGCCGGCCGGCGCCCTCCACTCGGAGTCCAACGCGCAGAGCGCGAGCCGGATCGTCTCGAGCGTCGCGTAGACGGTCGGCATCGAGAGCCCGGTCAGCCGCGCGGTCTGCCGGCCGCCCAGTCCGAGCTCGAAAGACTTGATCGCCGCGAGCCACGCCTTGGCCGGGATGCGCCGCTTGCTGAACCAGCGCCCGTCGAAGAGGTCGAACGTCTGGGAGCAGGCGCGGCAGCGCATCCGGCGGGTGGAGACCCGCCGGCAGTCCGCGCGTGCGCAGCGCGGGCAAACGGCCGGCCGGCGCAGGCAGGCCTCGGCGAGGCGCCCCTGCGCGTCGCGGCTGTACGTCGATAGGAATAAGTGGAAGTCGTCGAGCCCGGCGAACCGGGCTCCAGCCTGATAGCCGGCGGCGGTGAATCCAGTGGGGCGGTGCTCTCGGACGGCGCTGGTGGTTTCCATGCCATAAGCTTAGAACGCGAGCCTTAAGCGCGCGTTGAGCCGACCTTGAGCGAATCTTAAGACGTCTTGGAGTCGCCGCGCGCCCCGAGGATGAGGGCGCCGGCGGCCAGGAGAACGAGAGCGGCGATCAGCGACCACCAGCGCTCCCAGCGGGGCCGGCGGCCGGCGAACCGGCCCGGCGCGGGGGGCGTGCCGTGCTCGACGGCCGGCGGGAGGGCGGCCGTGTCCGAAGTAGACAGCTGCAACTGCGACGCCAACGCCATGACCTCCTGCCGCTCGGCCATCGTCAGCTCGCGGCCGACCATGCCGAGCATCCGCGCCACTTTCTCCTCGACGGCCGATAGCGCGGGAGAGGCGTCCGACGGCAGCCTGGCGAGCGCGTCCTCGAGCTTCGGCCCGTCGAGCGAGCCGCTTTCGGCGGCGTCCTTGAGCATCTTCTGAATCTCCGCGAGCTCCTTTTTCTCGTCGTCGGTCAGGTCGCGTCCGACGTCCTCGTCGGGCTTCTTGAGGGGACTCGGGGATTCGGAGGCGCCGCCCTCGGTTCCCGCGCTCGAGGGCGACGGCGCCGCGCCGGGCGCGGGCGCAGGTCCCTCGCGCGCGGCCTGTCGCGGCACGGCCCATGAGCCGCCGCGGGGCGACGCCGAGGCGGCGGGCGCCGGCGAAAAGGTCGACGCGAGCTGGGTGCCGGCGTTGGCCGCGCTCCTGCTCGGGACAGGGCCGGGAGCGCCGCTCGAGACGTCGCCGGAGGCGCCGGGAAGCCCGCCCGCCGCTCGGGCCGCCGGGCCTTGCGTCGAGCCCGAGCGGCCGCCGACGCCGGGCGCGCCGCCGCCTCCCGAAGACCCGGGACCGGCGATCGTGTCGACCTTGGACCCGAAGCCCTGCTTAGCGGCGCCCAACGCCGCGCCGCCGTCGTGGGAGCCGATGTCGTGGCCGCCGAGCCCCGCGTCCGCGCTCACGCCGCCGCTTCCCGAGGAGCCTGTGCCCCCGAACGCTTGAGAGCCGAAGGGCGGGGGACCGGGTTCCGTGGGCGGGCCGCCCGCGCCGGGCGGCGACGTGCCCGTCGGACCTGCGACCAGGCCGTTGGGGCCGTGAGCGGCGTCGTTTGGCGCTTCCTGCGTCTGGGTCTGCTGATCGGACGGCCGCGCGGGCGGGGCGTCGGCCGCGACGGCCTTGATATCGGCGAGATACTGCTGCATCAGCGACTCGTTCGACGTGATCAGCGATTGGGGACGCGAAAAATCGGGAGTGATGCCGGAGGCGTCTCCCGAGCAATTCCCGACGCGGCAGTCGAGGTCGTTCTTCAGGACCGCGAGGCCGGGGTCTTTCAACGGCGGAGGCAGCGTCGGACCGTTCCCTCCGTTCTTTTTCTTATATATCTCGATCGTCCATTGGTCCTGAGGAGCGACAGGAAGGCCGGCCAAGCTGCGCAGGATCAGGTTGCCGAGGGTCGCCTTGTACCAGTCGAAGTTCAGGGGTCGGCCGTTGCGGTCGGTGTTCTGCTGCGCGAATTTCTGGTAGAACGACGCGTCGCTGCTCGCCGTTTTCTTGTAATCCGGCTCGATCTTCGCGAGCGCGTCTTGCAGGTCGTCCGCTCGCGCCGAAACGGCGAGCAGCGCCAGCAGCAGCGGCACGGCCCGGGACCAGACGCGCATGCGGGAAGTATAGCCGGGCCCCGCCGATTTGCAAGGCTGGCTCCTTTACCAGCTTCCGGGCCCGTTTCCGAAGTCCGCGCGGGCCTTCCGTCTCTGCGCCGCCGGGCCCGGCGCGGCTACACTCCAGGCATGAACAAGAACACGATGACGGCCGTGGCGGTCTCGTTGTTGTTGTCGGCGCCGGCGCGAGCGCTGATGATCAGACTGAACTTGCCGGATCAACAGACGGACGTGCCCGTGGTGAAAGGCGCTGCCGTCGAGCCGCTCGAGGACGCGCTCAACCCGTTCAACGGCCTCAAGATGGGCTCGCGCGACGAGGAGCCGGCCGGGCCCATCTGGCGCGTCCAGCGGGTCCTGAGTCTCTGGGGCAAGAAGCTCCCGCTGAAGCTCAACGGCGCCTATGACGACGACACGATGAAGGCCGTCCTCCTTTATAAGGCGGTCTACGGGACGGGCAAGGACGGCGGCAGCGTCGACGCTCTGACGGCGCGCTATCTCCTGGCGATGGAGAGCGGCTCGTTCTGGAAAGACCCGCCGAAGAAGAGCGCCGGAGGGGAGCTCCTCTACGCGGCGATGCAGGACCTCGGCATCCCTTACCGCTTGGGCGGCGACGGGACGATCACGACCGATTGCGCGCGCTTCACCCAGAAGGCGCTGCTCGCGGCCTCGGTCATCCTCTTCCCGTCGCCGGTCGTCGAGGTCTTGAGACGCGTCCCCTATCTGCGCACGGCCGACTTCCAGTGGAAGTGGGCCAAGTACGGCGCGGCCGCGGGCTTCCCGGCGTATCTCCACGTGCGCGAGAAGGGGAAAGAGACGGCGGGCGACCTCGTGTTCTTCAAGGAGACGTATCATCCGCGCGAGGATTACTGGTGGACGACGATCTGCGACCACGTCACTCACGTCGGCATCTACATCGGCGGCGGCTACATGATCGCCGCGCACCGGCCGACGGTGTCGATCCAGAAGATCGCGGATAATTTCGAGCCCGGCAAGATCGTGGGCTACGCCTACGTGGCCGCGCCGGGGCCGAAAGGCCGGTAGCGGCTAGCGGGCGGGAGGGGCGAACACCGCGTCGAGACGGGCGCCCTCGCGCGCGTCGAGGCCATAGCCGGCCTTAAGCGCTTGGGCGGCGTCGGCGTCGACGCCGTGCAAGTAGGCCGCGCGGGCGGGGGCTTCCTCCGGATCGACGGCCTTCGGCTCCCTGATCTGTCTGAGGGCCCAGGCCAATTTGATCGCGCGGGCAAACCTGGCGTCCTTGAGGATCACGGCCGCGGCGACGATCTCGTCGAAGACGACGGGCAGGCCGTCCTCGGCCTTGCGTTTGACGCAGGCGCGGAAATCCTCGGCGCCGCTCGCCCCGGCCGAGAGCAGCACGCTGCAGCCGCGCGGCGGTCTCTTGCGGCCTTGGACGAGGCCCGGAGGCGCGGACGCCATGGCCGGCGCTCGGCCTTTGGCGGCCGCGGCGACGTCGCCCGGACGCGTAAGGGCGATCGAGCCGAGCTCGTTGGAAACCGTGATCGCGCCGGAGTAGAGCGCCACGCGCTCGACGCTCCCGCCGAAGTCCGTGCCGTTGATCCCGATCGAGCAGAACGGGAGCTCGACTTTCTCGTTCTTCGGGTTTTTCTTGGCGATCTTGCCGGAAAAGAAACGGAAGACGCCTTCCAATACGCGCACGGCGAGCGTCCCGTCGCCGTCCGGCTTGTAGACGAAGGCGTCGACGACGACGGCGCCGCGAGGGCCGATGGTCACGACGGTGTCGTCATTGAGGATGACGCGCACGCGCCCCGAGGGTCCCGCCGCGATCTTGTCGTTGAGATAGACCGGCCGCCCGGTCCCCTCGACGCGGCCGATCGGGACGCGGTCCGCCGCCGACGCGCCGGCCGTCAGCAAGAGCGACAGGAGGAGCCTCACGCCTGAATGGTAACAGCCGCGCGCGAGGCTGTCAATGAAACGCCGTTGATCGGCTCCTAGGCCCTCGGGATCGTGAAAAAAAACGA
>CAZRIP010000136.1:0-8318 GCA_964600165.1 uncultured Elusimicrobia bacterium
GCTTCGCGGTTCGCGAGGGCGGCCACACCGTCGGCGCCGGCGTCGTGTCGGACATTATCGCGTAAAAAAATCGTCAAAAAGAACCGGAAATAAGGTATAATCCTATGGCAGAGATCAGCAACCCGCAGCAGAGAATCCGCATCAGGCTCAGGGCGTACGACCATCGCGTTCTCGATGCTAGCGTAGGCAAGATCGTTGAGACGGCGCAGCGCACGGGGGCCGTCGTTTCCGGCCCCATTTTGCTGCCTACGCACATCAAGAAGTACACGGTCCTCAGATCTCCGCACGTTGATAAGAAGTCGCGAGAGCAGTTCGAGATGCGCATTCACAAGCGCTTGATCGAGCTGAACTCGACGACGTCCAAGACGGTCGATGAGCTCATGAAGCTCGATCTGCCGGCGGGCGTCGACGTCGAGATCAAGCTGTAAGACGTTTTGATTTTTTAAGTCAAGAGAAAGTTCGAGGTCAACAACTATGGCTGAAGCCGAAGCCGACAAAACGACCGCGGACGGCGCCAAGAAATCGGCGCCGGCCACCCTTCGCGCCATCCTGGGCGAGAAGGTGGGAATGACGCAGGTCTATCACCCCAAGGATAAGCAGCTCTACGACGTCACGATCGTCAAGGCGGGTCCTTGCCCGATCCTGCGAGTCAAAACCGCGGATTCTAAAGATGGCTACAACGCGGTGCAGCTCGCTTACGGCGAGCGCAAGGAAAAGAACGTCGCCGCCGCGCAGCTCGCTCAATTCAAGAAGGCCGGCGTCGCCGCCGCGCGCTGGGTGAGCGAGATCCGCTTGAAGGACGCGAAGGGCTTCGAGGCGGGACAAATCGTCGAGGCCGCCGCGATCTTCAAGTCCGGCGACTACGTCGACGTGCAGGGCACGTCGAAAGGCCTCGGCTTTGCCGGCGTCATGAAGCGCCACGGCTTCCGGGGCCTCCCGGCGTCGCACGGCGCCTCCGATAAGCAGCGCTCGCCGGGCTCCCTGGCGTCGCGCCGCTCTCTCGGCCGCGTTCTGCCGGGCCAGCGCATGGCGGGCCACGCCGGCGCCGAGACGGTCACGACCCTCAAGGTCGAGGTCGTGAAGGTCGAGGAAAACCTCATTTTCGTCAACGGCTCGGTGCCGGGCCCTCGCGGGGGCTTCGTGACCGTGTCGGAAACCGTCAAGTCCAAGAAGCATCGCGTCGACGTCGTCCGCTCGACCATCAAGAAGGACAAGATGGGCAACATCATCTCGGCCAAGAAGCCGTCGGCCCCGAAGAAGGCGTAGGGATATCATGCAAGCGCAACTGCTGGACGTCAAAGGAAAGGAAGTCGGCAAGGTCGAGCTCAAGGACGCCATCTTCGGTCTCAAGCCGCAGAAGACGTTCCTGCACGAGTTCGTCACCGTGTTCCTCGCGAATCAGCGCCAGAACACGGCCAATACGAAGTCGAAGGCCGAGGTGTCGGGGTCGGGGCGTAAGCCGTGGAAGCAGAAGCACACGGGCCGCGCCCGCGCCGGCGACACCCGCTCGCCCTTGTGGCGGCACGGCGGCATCGTCTTCGGCCCGCGCTACACGGGTCCCAAGCGCCTGGACTTCTCGCGCCAAAAATCGCGCCTCGCCCTCGCCCAGGCCCTCGCGGCCAGACAGGCCGACGGCGGGCTCGTCTACGTCGACGCGATCGCGGTTTCCGGCAAGACCAAGGACGCGGCGGAATTCCTGAAGGCTCTCGGCTGCGAGGGCCTCAAGCGCGTGACGCTCGTGCTCGACCAGCCGGACGCCAAGCTCAAGCAGGCCGTCCGCAATATCCCCGGCGTGGCCGTCCTGCTCGCCGGTGACCTCAACGCTTACGTGGTCCTGGCGAGCCGCAAGCTCGTCGTGACCAAGCCCGCGCTGGAAAAGCTCGCGGCGCGCTGGAACTAGGGGTTCCCATGTCAGAAAAAGAGATCTTCGGAACGATCGTGCGCCCGCTCCTGACCGAGCGCAGCACGATCTTGAAGGAAAAGTTCAACCAGTACGTCTTCGAGGCCCAGCTGGGCGCCAACAAGACGGACATCAAGGCGGCCGTCGAGCAGCTCTTCAAGGTCAACGTCGAGAAGGTGCGCACGATGGTCGTCCCGGGCAAGTTCCGCCGCTTCGGCAAGGGCGGCGGCTACCGGCCCGACTGGAAGAAGGCGATCGTGACCCTCAAAGAGGGCCAGAAGATCGACTTCGCGGAGCAGGCGAGCTAATTTATGGCCATCAAAGTCTTCAAGCCCTACACGCCGTCGCGCCGCGGGATGACCTCGGCGGACTACTCGGAGCTGACGACGGACCGCCCCGAGAAGAGTCTTCTCGCCGACAAGCGCAAGACCGGCGGGCGCAACAACTTCGGCAATCTGACCGTCCGCCACCACGGCGGCGGCCACAAGAAGGCGTATCGCATCATCGACTTCAAGCGCGACAAGGCCGGCATCCCCGGAAAGATCGCGACGATCGAGTACGATCCGAACCGCACCGCGCGCATTTGCCTCGTCAACTACGCCGACGGCGAGAAGCGCTACATCTTGCACCCCGTCGGCATCAAGGTCGGCGACACGATCGTCTCCGGCCCTCAGTCCGACATCAAGGTCGGCAACGCGCTGCCGATCAAGAACATCCCGGACGGCCACTTCGTGCACAACGTCGAGCTGATCCCGGGCAAAGGCGGCCAGATGATGCGCGCGGCCGGCAGCCAGGCCCAGCTCATGGCCAAAGACGCGGGCTACGCTCAGCTCAAGATGCCCTCGGGCGAGATTCGCCTCGTGCCCGAGACCTGCATGGCCACGCTCGGCCAGGTCTCGAACACCGAGCACAACACGATCACGCTCGGCAAGGCCGGACGCAACCGGCACCGCGGCATCCGCCCGACCGTCCGCGGCGGCGCCATGAACGCGACCGACCACCCCATGGGCGGCGGCCGCGGAAAGTCCAAGGGCGGCAACCACCCGAAGTCTCCGTGGAACCAGCTCGCCAAGGGCTACAAGACGCGCACCAAGAAGAAGATCTGGGGCTGGATGATCGTCCAAGATCGCCGGCGCGCCAACAAGACCGCTTAGAGGAAGAAATCATGGGACGATCCACCAAGAAGGGCCCCTTCGTCAACGCGAAGCTCCTGGAGAAGGTCCAGAAGCTCAACCAGGCCGGCGAGAAGAAGCCGATCAAGACCTGGGCTCGCGCCTGCACGATCACGCCGGAATTCGTCGGCCACACGTTCTCCGTCCACAACGGCCGCAAGTTCCTGCCGATCTACATCACCGAGCAGATGGTCGGCCATCGCCTCGGGGAGTTCTCGTTTACGCGCTTCTTCAAGGCGCACGGCGGCACTCACAAAGAGTCCAACGCCCTCACTTAAGAGAGAGAGAAATGGAAGCCACTGCCCACGCCAGATTCCAGAGATTCGGGACCCGCAAGGTCGCGCAGACCTTGCGCGAGATCCGCGGCAAATCGGTGCTCGAGGCCGAGGAGCTGCTGCCGATGATCCCGCGCATCTGCGGCAAGATGATCGAAAAGACCGTTCGCTCCGCGGCGGCAAATCTCACGATCAAGGCCGGCCGCGCCGGCCGCACGCTAGTTCCGCAAAATGTATTTATAAAAGAGTGCTGGTCGGACATGGGCCCCATGGGCGCCATGAAGCGCGTCATGCCCGCTCCGATGGGCCGCGCCAACACCTTCAAGCGCAAGGTCTGCCACCTCACGGTCGTCGTCTCCGACGAACGGCCCGTCAACGGCAAGGGTAAGTAATCCAATGGGAAACAAAATTCATCCGAATTCGGTCCGCCTCGGCTATATCCACGACTGGGAGAGCAAGTGGTTCTCCCTGCGCGACATGCCGGCGCTCATCGGCGAGGACTTCAAGATCCGCAACCTCGTCAAGCAGACTTTCCGCCAGGCCGCGGTCAGCTGGGTCGGCATCGAGCGCGCGGGATCGTATCTGCGCGTCAACATCCACACGGCCCGTCCGGGCGTCGTCATCGGCAAGAAGGGCGCCGACATCGAGGCGATCCGCAAGCAGATCGAGGATCTCACGCAGCGCAAGACCTTCATCAACGTGATGGAGATCAAGGACCCCGAGCTCGACAGCCGCTTGGTCGCGGAAGCGATCGCGATGCAGCTCGAAAAGCGCATCGCCCATCGCCGCGCCATGCGCCGCGCGATGGAGCGCACGATGCAGTCGGGCGCGCTCGGCATCAAGGTCATGGTCGGCGGCCGCCTCAACGGGTCGGAAATCGCGCGCCGCGAGTGGCAGCGCGAGGGCCGCGTCCCGCTGCACACCTATTGCGCCGACGTCGACTACGGCACGGCCGAGGCGTTCACGATGGCCGGCCTCATCGGCGTGAAAGTCTGGATCTTCAAGAAGCAGCTTTTCGTCAAGAGCCCCAAGGAGCTCTTGCAGCTCGCCAAGAAAGAGGCGCCGGCCGCCGTCATCGCCCCCGAGGGCGTCAAGACCGCCGCCGAAGCCTCTCAGGCCGCCACGAGCGCTCAGGAGAAACCCAATGTTAATGCCTAAGCGCGTCAAGTACCGCAAGCCGCACAGCCATCCTCGGATCAAGGGGCCGGCCAAGCGCGGAACGTCGATCGCCTTCGGCGAGTACGCTTTGAAGGCGCTCGAGCCCAAATGGGTCACGGCTCGCCAGCTCGAGGCCGGCCGCGTCGCCATCGGCCGCCACATGAAGAAGGGCGGCAAGCTCTGGCTGCGCGTGTTCCCCGACAAGGCGATCACCAAGCACCCCGCCGAGACCCGCATGGGTAAAGGCAAGGGCGCTCCGGACCATTGGGCCGCCGTCGTCCGCCCGGGCCGCATCCTCTTCGAGATCGAAGGAATCTCGCTCGACGACGCCAAGAAGGCTTTGACCTCGGCGGCGTTCAAGCTGCCGATCAAGACCAAGTTCATCACGCGCGAGCACGTCTAAAATGAAGATCAACGAAAAAGAGCAGAAGAAAGCCCTCGGCGTCGCCGAGCTCGAAAGCGAGCTTCATCAGGCGCAGGAGAAGCTTTTCAAGGCGCAATTCAAGCACCGCGTCACGCCTCTCGACAATCCGCTCGCGCTGCGCGACCAGCGCCGCCACGTAGCGAGGCTCAAGACCTGGATCGCCGAGAAGAAGGCCGCCGGGCAGGAGAAGAAATAACATGGCTAAGGAATCCACCCAGGCCCCCGCGGCTGCCGAGGAGCGCAATCAGCGCAAGCTCTTTCAAGGCGTCGTCGTCTCGGACAAGATGACCAAGACGCGCATCGTCTCCGTCGCGCGGCTGGTGAGGCACCCGTTCTACGAGAAAATCATCAAGAAAAGCTCGAAGTTCGCCGTCCACGACGAGGAGAACGCTTCCCATGAGGGAGACCTCGTCGAGATCATGAGCACGCGCCCGCTCTCCAAGAGCAAGCGCTGGCGCCTGGTCCGCATCATCAAGGCCGCGCCGCGCGTGGCCGAGTCCAAGGCTTAATATATGATCCAGCTCCGCTCGATCCTCAACGTCGCCGACAACTCCGGCGCCCGCAAGCTCCAGTGCTTTCACGTCATGGGGGGCAGCTATCGCAAGTACGCCTCGCTCGGCGACGTCATCGTCGCGAGCGTGCGCGACGCCCTTCCCAACGGCGCGATCAAGAAGGGCCAAGTCGTCAAGGCCGTCGTCGTGCGCGCCGTGCGCAACAAGCGCCGGCCGGACGGCTCCTACATCAGCTTCGACGACAACGCCGCCTGCCTGATCGACGACAACGGCGAGCCGAAAGGCACGCGCGTCTTCGGGCCGGTCGCCCGGGAACTGCGCGACAAGGAGTATCTCAAGATCATTTCTCTCGCCCCGGAGGTCGTCTAACGTGAGCTCTGTTTCTACGGTAAAGCTTAAGATCCGCAAGAAAGACAAGGTCATGATCATCGCCGGCCGCGACAAGGGCAAGACCGGCGAGGTCCTGAAGGTTTATCGCGAAGACATGCGGCTGCTCGTGTCGAAGGTCAACATGGTGACCAAGCACAAGAAGCCCACGCAGACCGAGCCCGGCGGCCTCCAGAAACTCGAGGCTCCGATCCCTTATTCGAACGCGATGATCGTCTGCCCGAAGTGCGACAAGCCCGTGCGCGTCAAGCTCGAGAAGCTCCAGACCGGCGAGACCGTGCGGGCGTGCCGGAAGTGCAACGAAAGCATTTTATAAACGGATTCAAACGAGACTAACCAGGTAAACGATAATGGCTGACAAAGAGAAAGATCCCCAGGCCGCCGAGCGCGCGAAGGCGAAAGCCCTCGCGCAGAAGAAGGCCGGCCTCGAGGCGAAAGCCGCGAAGGCCGCCGGCCCGTCAATCCAGACCTCCGACGGCCGCGAGGTCAAGCACGAGACGCCCCGGCTCAAGAAGTTCTACGGCGAGAAGGTCGTGCCGGCTTTGATGGAGAAGCACGAGTTCGACAATCCGTTCCAGGTCCCGCGCCTGGTCAAGATCGTCGTCAACATCGGCGTCTCGGAGGCGCGCGAGAACATCCAGATGCTCGACGCCGCCCGCGAGGAACTCGCGATGATCACGGGCCAGTGGCCGCAGGTGCGCCGCGCGACGAAGTCGATCTCGAACTTCAAGCTGCGCCAGGGCATGCCGATCGGGCTGCGCGTGACGCTGCGCGGCGATCGCATGTGGGAGTTCTTGGACCGCCTGATCTCGGTGGCGATGCCTCGTATCCGCGACTTCCGCGGCCTCGAGCCTCGCGGTTTCGACGGCCAGGGCCATTATAATCTGGGCCTGCGCGAGCAGCTGATCTTCCCGGAAGTCAACGTCGAGAAGTCGCCCAAGCAGCGCGGCATGAACATCACCGTCGTCACGACGGCCGGCCAGGACGCGTTGAGCGAAGAGCTCCTGCGCGCGCTCGGCATGCCGTTCAAGCAACCCGTGCCGGTCAAAGCCGCAGCCAAGGAGGCCGTGGCCGCTTAACGGCCGAGGATAAACGACGATGGCAACCACCGCTTGGACCGCAAAGATGAAGAAGCCGCAAAAGTTCGCGACGCGGCACCGCAATCGCTGCCAGATCTGCGGCCGCCCGCGCGCGTATTACCGCGACTTCGGGCTTTGCCGCATCTGCTTTAGAAAGATGGCGCACCAGGGCCAGATCCCGGGCGTCAAGAAATCGTCCTGGTAGAGAACAAAATGGATCCGATCTCAGACCTGCTCAGCCGCATCCGCAACTCGAACGCGCGACTCAAGGATCGCGTCGACGTGCCGTTTTCGAAGCTCAAGCTCGAGGTCGTGCGCATCTTGAAGGAAGAGGGCTTCATCGCCAACTTCAAGTCGCTCTACAACCAGGGCGGCAAGAGCGGCACGATCCGCGTCTTTCTCAAGTACTCGCCGACCAAGGAGTGCGTCATCCGCGGCATCAAGCGGGTCTCCAAGCCCGGCCTGCGCGTGTACCGGTCCTACACGGATATTCCGCGCGTGCGCGGCGGCTTTGCCGTGACGATCCTCTCGACGCCGTCGGGCGTTTTGACGGACAAGCAGGCCAAGGAAAAGAAGGTGGGGGGCGAAGTCCTCTGCCAGGTGTGGTGATATGAGCCGAATCGGAAAGATGCCCGTCGTCATTCCCCAAGGGGTCACCGTCAACGTCGCCAACGGCGTCGTCACGGCGAAAGGCCCGAAGGGAGAGCTCAAGGAGACTTTGCATTCCCTCGTCAAGGCGGAGGTCAAGGACGGGAAGGTCCTGCTGACCGCGGACCTCGGCGCGGCGAAAGACGCTTCGGCCATCTACGGCATGAGCCGCGCGCGCGTCAACAATCTCGTGCTCGGCGCCTTCGGCGGCTACAGCAAGATTCTCGAGATCGTCGGCTTGGGCTTTCGCGCGGAAGCCGTGGGCCAAAAGCTGACGATGACGCTCGGCAAGTCGCACCCGGTGACCTTCGAGGCTCCGAAGGGCGTCACTCTTGCCGTCGACGCGAAGAAGACGCAGATCACGGTTTCAGGCGCGAGCAAGGATATGGTCGGCGAGACGGCCGCCAAGATCCGCGAGCTGCGCAAGCCCGAGCCTTATAAAGGAACGGGCATCCGCTATCAGGGCGAGCACGTCCGCAAGAAGGCCGGCAAGACGGCGGCCGGCGCGGGCGCGGGCGCCGGCGGCGGCGCGAAGAAGTAACCAGGTATAAATCATGAAAGATAAGTGGACCCGCTATCAGTACCGCAAGGACCGCACGCGCGAGCGCCTCATCGAGCGCGCGAACGGCCGGCCGCGGTTGACCGTTCACCGCAGCCTCAAGTACATCTACGCCCAGGTCGTCGACGACCAGGCCGGCAAGACTCTCGCCTCGGCTTCCTCGCTGTCGAAGGAGATCAAGAGCGAGAAGGCCAAGTCGAGCAA